>CAZOLN010000057.1:0-15680 GCA_964580565.1 uncultured Anaerolineales bacterium | reverse complement strand
CGTGGAACAGACCATCCTCCTCAACCTCATCTACGAGAAACTGTGGGTTTACCACTGGCTTGACACGGTTCAAGGGCCGCCAGCCTGGCTGATGATCACCCGTTTCGTCGCCACGTACCACCGGTTGACCGTCGCGAACCGGTCCGAGGGGTACATCAACGGTCCGATCTGCACCCCCTTGACCTTGGTGCTCACGCCGTAGGTGTAGATCGGGTGGTAGAGCAAGATCGCCGGCACCTCATCGGCGAACACCTGCTGAAACTCCCGATAGAGGTCGATCCGCTGCTGGCGGTCCACCACGATGCGAGCCGTCTCGATGATCTCGCTGATCCGCCGGTGGTCGAGCCCGGCGTAGTTCTGCCCCCGCGTGATCTCCGTCTGATGCCACAACGGATACGGGTCGGGATCGCCCGGCAGCGCCAGATCCACCAGGGCGGCCTGGTACGACCGCCTCTCCAGCGCGTCCCGCACCCCCACAGGCGCGGTGATCACGACGGTGGCCTCGACGCCCAGTTCCCCCCACTGGCGGGCGACCTCCTCAGCGATCGCCTCGTGCAGCGGATCGGTGGAGGCCAGGAGTTCGAACGAGAGGGGACGGCCGTTCTTGGATCGGGTCCCTCCCCCTGGCGGCAGCGTCCATCCCGCCTCGTCGAGGAGGGCCTGTGCCTGCTCCGGATCGTACTCGTAGCGGCGGATCTGGGGGTCGTAGGCCCACGTCCCCGCGACGATGGGGCTGTGGGCCACGATCGCCTGCCCGTCCAGCAGGTCCTGAACGATCGCCTGCCGGTCCAGCCCGTAAAGGAGCGCCTGCCGTACCTCCACCTCCTGGAAGAAGGGAAGGTCGTCGGCCTTGGCCAGGTTGAGGTAGACCAAGGAGTACTGGGCCAACTGGGCCGAGTAGAGGTTGAGATCCTCCTCCTGTCGGGCCTCCGGCAGATCCTCCAACTGCACCCGCCCTACCCCCTCCACATCGCCCTGTTGATAGGCCCGGAAGGCGGTGGAATAGGAAGGGTAGAAGCGGAACCGGAGGTAGTCCACCAGAGGGCCGGGGCGAAAGTACCGGCGGTTTCGTTCTAAGAGGACGGATTGGACCTGTCCCTCCGCCGTCTCTACCTCCGCCACCAGGAAGGGGCCCGTTCCCACCGGGCTCAGGTTGAACTCCAGCGTGGGAAGGTCGGCGCTGGAGACGCCCTCAAGCAGGTGGGCCGGAAGGATGCCGATGGTCGTGTAGTCGAGGAAGGGGGCGAACGGCTCGGGCAGGATCACCTGCACCGTGTAGTCGTCCACCCTGGCGATCTTGACCGTCCGCCACAGGGCACCGATGTCAGGCGGCCCTGGATAGTCGGGATCCTGCAGAAGCCGGACGGTGAACACGACGTCGGCGGCCGTGAAGGGCGTCCCGTCGTGCCAGTAGACGTTGTCGCGCAGATGGAAGATGTAGGTCAGCCCGTCCAGGGAGATCTCCCAGGACTCGGCCAGGTCCGGCACGACCTCGCCCCGCTCGTTAAACCGCGTCAGGCCGTTGAAGACCAGGGCGCATAGGTCCCGATCCACCTCGTTGTACCCGCTGAGGAGCGGATTGATGTAGTGGGGAACTCCGGCGACGCCCTCCACGTACGTTCCGCCAGCGGTTGGGACCTGCGTCGTGGTGTAGGTCAGCGCCAGATAGGTCAGGAGGATGGCCACAAGGGCCATCCCCAAACCGATGAGCAGCGCTTGCCAGCGGACGGTCCTCCTCATCCGGTTCTGCCTTCAGGCAAACGAAGAGGGCCCCGGTCGCCCGGAGCCCCGATGCCCTCAGCGATCCTATCCCAGGGCCTCGGCAGCCAGCGCGTTGATGAGGGCGATGACGAAGAAAAGCACAGAGAGGACGATGGAGACGATGAACAGCGTCTTCTCCACGCCCCGCCGCTTGCGACGGAACGAGGTCTGCGTCCCACCAAACACCCCGCCGAGGCCGCTGCTCTGCGTCTGCACGACGATGACGACGATCAGCGCAACGCCGACGATGATCTGCACGATATTGAGATAAGTTGCCATCCTCCTACCTTACCCCCCAAACGAATGCCGCTGCATTATATCACGTTCCAGGCCACCGGACAAGTTGCCGATCTGGGGAGCGCAGGCTTGACAGGCCGACGGGGTGCGGGTATAATTGCGGATAGTTGCAATAGCATCTTATCGCACTAGCACACAATCGCCAGAAGAACCGGACCATTCCCCAGATGCTCACCTCAGCAACGGAAGAGCGGACAAGAACCTCCAGCCAGCGCATGGGAAAATGGGCTACCCGACCGTCTGCCAGCCTCCCGCAAGCCCCCTGTAACCCGCGGGAGGCTCTTTCTCACAGGACGCAGCCCCTGCGTCCACGTATCGAGCGACGCCCAACCACCAACCATCGGAGGTACGGAACAAATGAATATCCCCCAAAACCCGCGAGCGGAAATTCAACAACTGATCCAACAAGGGGACCTTGAGGGCCTGTTGGTAAAAGCAGGGGAACTCCACGGTCACTTCTGCCCCTACCTGGCCCTCGGCGTCAAGGCGGCCTACACGGCACTGAAGAGGCTGGGGATCGAGCAAAGCACGGGTATGGAGGAGATCGTCGCCATCGTGGAGACCAACAACTGCTTCAGCGACGGCATCCAGATGGTGACTGGCTGCACCTTCGCCAACAACGCCCTCATCTACCACGACCTGGGGAAGACGGCGGTGACGGTGGCGAGGAGGGACGGCGCCGGCATCAGGATCGTCCTCAAGGACGAATGGAGGGACGCCTTCAACACACGGCACCCTGAGGCCTACGCCCTGTTCAAAAAGATCGTCGTCGACCGGGAGGAGGCCACCCCGGCCGAACAGGAAAGGCTGATGCAGGTCTGGACAGAGAGTTCGTTCGACCAGTTGGGGCTGCCAGAGGAGGAGATCTTCGACGTGAAGCCGGTCGAAATCGAGGTCCCGCCCTTCGCCCCCATCTTCGCCTCCGTCCGCTGCTCGATCTGCGGCGAGAGCCTGATGGAGACTCGGGCCAGGGTGAAGGACGGTAAGCCGGTCTGCATCACCTGCGCTGGTGCCGAACACTACGTGCTCGACGGATCCGGAATCTCCATCCGACGATAGGAGGGTCGACATGACAAGACGAGGGACGATCTTCTTGCTGGTGATCGCTGCACTGCTCGGCTTGGCAAGCGGCTGTGGACGGACATCCTCCCCTTCTCCAACCAACACTCCCTCCCCTATCCCGCCCTCCCTGACCCTCACCCTGCCCGGGCAGGACTGGGGCTATCCCTCTCCCGCCACCTTCTACCCCCGAGGCCCCGGCTACATCCGAATGTCTTTCCTCTTCGACACCCTGACCTGGAAGGACGAGAACGGGATCATCCCCTGGCTGGCCGACGACTGGGAGGTCTCGGAGGACGGGACCCAATGGACGTTCACGCTCCACCCGGGGGTCCGGTGGCACGACGGACAGCCCCTCACCGCCGGGGATGTGGCCTTCACCTTCGAGTATATGAAAGAGCACGTGGACGCCTTCAAGTGGTTTGCGATCGTGGAGAAGGTGGAAAGGGCGGAGACGGTCGACGACCACACGGTCGTCCTCCACCTGAAAGAGCCGATCGCTGGCTTTCTCGTCGACGTCGCCGGGACGGTGCCCATCATCCCCCAACACATCTGGGAGGGCGTGGCGGACCCGGCCAAGTTCACGGGGCAGGAAGCCGTCGTCGGATCGGGGCCCTTCAGGTTGGTCGAGTATGTGAAAGAGGAAGGCCGCTACATCTACGAAGCCAACCCCGACTACTTCAAAGGGGCCCCTCTCGTCGACCGGCTGGTCTTCATCGAGGTCCAGGACGAGGCGATGGCCTTGAAGACAGGGACGGTGGACGCTGGCTTCTTCTGGGGCAAGGAGATCGACGCGGTGAGGGAACTGGAGGCGGACCCCGACCTAGC
Organism: uncultured Anaerolineales bacterium; assembly: GCA_964580565.1. Taxonomy (GTDB): domain Bacteria; phylum Chloroflexota; class Anaerolineae; order B4-G1; family DUEL01; genus DUEL01. The sequence goes on along the minus strand of CAZOLN010000057.1, from coordinate 11,735 downwards.
GGTCATAGAAGGTCCGAGTTTCTGGGTCCTGCAGGTGGTCTTCAACACCGAGAAACCTCCCTTCGACAACGTCGAGTTCAGAAGGGCCATCGCCCACGCCATCGACCGGTCGCAGATCGTGGAGCAGGTGACCCACAACGGCGCCGTCGTGGCGAACCTGGGGGTCCTCTCGCCGGAGACGGACTGGTACAACCCCGACCTGCCGACCTACGAATACGATCCCTCCCTGTCCAGGGAGATCCTCGACGATCTGGGGGTAAACGATCTCCGCATAACCCTCCTCACCACCGGTCAGTTCGCCCGGGAGGCGGAACTCATCAAGGCCGACCTGGAACAGGTCGGAATCGAGGTGGAGATCCAATCCGCCGACTGGGGCACCATCGACGGGCTTCTCAAAGAGGGACAGTTCGACCTTGTGCTGAGCGGCCACGGAGGGATCGCCAACCCTAGCATCCTGCAGAGTCCGACGTGGCCTGCTACCGTCTACCGAAACGAGGAGTACGACCGACTGTTCGAAGAGCAGTCCAGGACAATCGACGAGGAAGAACGGAGAGCACTGGTCTGGCAACTCCAGCAGGTCATCGCCGACGAACTGCCCGTCCTGACCCTCTACCACCCCAAGATATGGTGCGTCTACAACCCGGCCAAACTGGACACGTGGTTCTACACGCCGGGTGGGATCGCCGTCGGCATCCCCACCGAGCAGAACAAACTGGTCTTTCTCGAAAGGTAGGAACGGATGAGGGTCGCCCAGTATCTGATCACCCTGCTCGTCATCCTCTCCCTGAACTTCCTCCTGCCCCGTCTGATGCCGGGCGACCCTCTCTCCTACCTCACCGGCGATCCTGGCACAGACATGCCGGTCGCCATCAGCGAAGAGGTCAAACAACGGCTCCTGGCCTACTATGGGCTCGACGAGCCGCTCACCGACCAGTACAGGGACTACCTGCTGAACCTCGCACGCGGCGATCTGGGATGGTCCATTTACTACAACGCCCCGGTCTCCTCCGTGCTCCTGGGGAGTTTCAAATGGACGCTGCTTCTTATGGGCACAGCGACGGTGATCTACACCGGCTTAGGCATTCTCCTCGGCGCGCTCTCCGCCTGGAGGCGGGGTACCAAGACGGACGTTGGTCTCCTCGTCTCCGTGTTCTCCTTCGGCTCGTGGCCCCCCTTTTTCCTGGCGATGCTGCTCATCATCCTCTTCAGCGTCAAACTGGGCGCCCTCCCCATCGGCGGGGCCAGGAGCGTGGAAGCCTCCCAGACAAACGGCTGGAGCCAGATCGCCGACGTACTGCGCCACCTGTTCCTGCCTACCCTGACCCTGGTGCTCACCCACCTACCGGGGGTCTATCTCCTCGTGCGCAACGCGATGCTCGGGGTGCTGGGGGAGGACTACATCCGGACGGCCAGGGCCAAGGGGCTGAATGAACGGGAGACCTTGCTGCGGCATGCCCTGCCCAACGGCCTCCTCCCCATCATCACGATGGTCGCTATGCGGTTCGGCTTTTTGATGATGGGGACGATGTTCGTAGAGGTCGTCTTCGCCTACCCCGGGATGGGTACCCTGATCTACGAGGCCTGCGTCACGCGCGACTACCCCCTTCTGCAGGGGGCGTTCCTGCTGACGACCACCTCGGTGATGCTTTTCAACCTGGCGGCGGACCTCCTGTACGCCCGCCTCGATCCGAGGGTGAAGGGAGCGTGAGCGAACTGTTCGCGGCGATCCGGCAACACAAACTGGCGCTGGCGGGGCTGACGTTGCTGGCCGTCTTCGGACTCTCCGCCGCACTGGCCCCCTACCTCGCACCCTATGGCGTCGAAGAGATGTTCGCACCGATGCTGCCGCCCAGCCGATCGCACCCCCTGGGGACCAACGACATCGGGCAGGACATCCTCAGCGAGGTCCTCCACGGCGCCCGCTTCTCCCTCTCCATCGGCCTCCTCTCCGCCACCGTCTCCACGGCCATCGGCCTCTGCCTCGGGCTCACCTCGGGGTACTACGATAAACTGGGGTTCGCCATCATGCGGATCGTCGACGTCTTCCTGGCGATCCCCCGCTTCCCGCTGATCATCCTCATGGCCGCCTTTCTGCGACCGGGACCTGAGACGCTGCTGCTCTTCTTCGTCCTTTTCGGCTGGCCGAGGACGACCCGCCTGGTGCGATCACAGATCCTGAGCGAGAGGAACAGGGAGTACGTGGTCGCCGCCCGCCTGGTAGGCGCGAACGACCGCCGCATCCTGGCCCGCCACCTCCTCCCCAGCGCCATCCCCGTGGCCCTCGTCCAACTGATCACCGAGTTCCAGCACGCCATCCTGACGGAATCGGGGTTGAGCTTCATGGGCCTCGGCGATCCGACGATCAGGAGTTGGGGGATGATCCTCCACTACGCCTTCGAGTACCCCACCATCTTCATCTCGGACGTCTGGATGCGATGGGCGGTCCCGCCCGGGGCGTGCATCACCCTCGTAGTGCTCGCCCTGGCCCTCGTGGGCCTCTTCCTGGAGGAGCAGGCCGACCCCCGGCTCAACGGACGGTGGATGCGCGCGAAAGCGTTCCCCCGGTCGTCCATCCCACGGAAGGCCACCCCCCGTACCCTCCTCAGAAAGGGCATCGTCCCTCAGTTGCATAGCGACTGAACCACCCCTGCCGACCCGCCTCCTCTCCGCCCTTCCTTAAATTTTTTATCATCATCGTTGACTTTATTTCGACGACGTGTTATACTGGATGAAAGATGGACCGCTTTGTCCATCGACGAAAGGGGATCATAATGGCAAACCGCTTAGCGAATGAGAGCAGTCCCTACCTCCTCCAGCACGCCGACAACCCGGTGGACTGGTATCCCTGGGGGGAGGAAGCCTTCCAGAAAGCCCGCGCGGAGGGCAAACCGATCTTTCTCAGCATCGGCTACTCCGCCTGCCACTGGTGCCACGTGATGGCCCACGAGTCGTTTGAGGACGAACAAGTGGCGGCGATCCTGAACGAGCACTTCGTCAGCATCAAAGTGGACCGGGAGGAGCGGCCCGACGTGGATCGCATCTATATGAACGCAGTACAGGCGATGACCGGCGGCGGGGGTTGGCCCCTTTCCGTTTTCCTCACCCCGGAGGGGGTCCCCTTCTTCGGCGGCACCTACTTTCCCCCGGAGCCCCGCCACGGCCTGCCCGCCTTCGCCGATGTGCTGCACGCCGTAGCCGACGCCTGGCGGAACCGCCGGGAGGAGATCGTCGAGGGCAGCCAGCAGGTGGTCGAGGTCGTCCAGCAGCGGGCCGACCTGATCCAGGCCCTCCCACCCGAGAACCTGAAGTCGGCTACGCTGAGCCGCGCCCTCCTCCATCTCCTCGACGAGTTCGACGAGGAACACGGCGGATGGAACGGAGCGCCCAAGTTCCCCCAACCGATGGCGCTGGAATTCCTCCTACGGTACCACCACGGGACCGGCGAGCCGCAGGCGCTGCGGATGACCGTCCATACACTAGAAGCGATGGTCCGCGGTGGGATGTACGACCAACTGGGCGGAGGGTTCCACCGCTACGCCGTCGACGCCCGCTGGCAGGTCCCCCACTTCGAAAAGATGCTCTACGACAACGCGCTCCTCACCCGTGTCTACCTCCACGCCTGGCAGGCCACCGGCAATCCCTTCTTCCGCATTGTCGCTGAGGAGACGCTGGACTTCGTCCTACGCGAGATGACGGCACCCGAGGGCGGCTTCTACGCCACGCTGGACGCCGACAGCGAGGGGGAGGAGGGACGGTTCTACCTCTGGACCGACGAGGAGGTTCGGCAGGTGCTGGGCAGGGAGGCCGACCGGTTCCTGGTGGCCTACGAACTGATCCCCTTCGAGGAGAGGGGCATCCTTACCTTCCCAGGGACGCCAGAAGAGCGCGAGGTCCTGACCGAGGCCCGCCGCCGGCTGCTTGCCGCCCGCGAGGAGCGGGTCCGCCCAGCCCGCGATGAGAAGGTGCTGACCTCGTGGAACGGGCTGATGCTGGCCGCCTTCGCCGAGGCCGGTCGCGTTCTCGGACGGGAGGACTACAGACAAGTCGCCGAGCGGAGCGCTGCGTTCCTCCTCGGCACGCTACGCGCCGCCGACGGACGGTTGTACCACACCTGGAAAGAGGATGCAGCCGGAGTGCCCGGCTATCTGGAGGACTACACCCACCTGATCGACGGGCTGCTGGAACTGTACCAGACCACGTTCGATCCACGCTGGTACGTGGCCGCCCGTGAGTTAATGGACGCGGCGATCGAGCACTTCAGCGCGCCCGAGGGCGGCTTCTTCGACACCGCCGACGACCACGAGCCGCTGATCCTCCGCCCCCGGGAACTGCAGGACAACGCCGTCCCCTCCGGCAACGGGATGGCCGCCTTCGTGCTCCTCCGCCTGGCCTCCCTGGCGGCCGAGCCGCGCTACGCCGAGATGGCCCGGGCGATGCTGGGGCCGATGCAGCCGCTGATGGCCCGGTATCCACTGGGCTTCGGCCAGTGGCTCATCGCGCTGGACTACGCCTTAGCATCGCCCGTGGAGGTCGCCGTCGCGGGCGACCCGACGGCGGAGGACGCCAAAGCGCTGCTGGCGGTCTGCTTCGAGGGCTACCGGCCGCACCAGGTGGTGGCGGCCGGTCCGACCGACGCAGTGCCGCTCCTGGCGAATCGCCACCCCGTCGAAGGCCGCGCCGCCGCCTACGTCTGCCGCGACTTCACCTGCTCTCCCCCGGTGACCGATCCGGAAGCGCTGCGAGAACTGCTACCGCCCGCTAAGTAGGGGAAGGGTTCTACACCTACCCTCCCCGCGTCTGGGTCCACGCTGTAGGAGGGTCGCTGGCGATCCTGGGGATGTTGACAAAGGCCATCATCACCCACCGCGCCCGCCGACTCCTGCGAGTCAACGAGACCCTGGGTGGGGTGATCGGCCTGCTGATCCTGATCACCTTCCTGGCGAGCGTGGTGGGGTACTATCTATGAACACGCCAACGACGGGGAACCGATCGAGCAGGTCCTCGCCGTGGGGAGCCTGCTCCAGCGCGGCGGTCAGGTCCGCACCGGCGTCGTGGAGCACCTGATGCCGACCGCCTTGCCACAAGAAACTGTCGGAGACGTCGTACACCCGCCCTTTATAGGCAACATAAGCGGGCATGCCGTCCCTGCCGTTGTATCTGGCGAGATCCTCAGAGGTGAACTGGCGCATCGACGGAGTCGTAACAGAGATTGGAGGGAGAGAAAGCCCTATGGCCTTCCCTCCCCCATTCTGGATCGATCCTTATTCCAGGAACTTGCGCACGAAGGGAGAGGTCTCCCCGCGCCGCAGGAAGTGGCCGGAGGGGCCTTCGCCCAGGAACTCGGAGAACCAGGATTCGTGCTGGATCTCCTCGTGGAGGATCGCCAGCGCCAGGTCGTAGGTCCGATGATCCTTGCCGAAGGTCATATTGCAGATCTGGGTATAACCCCGCACAGCGCACCGCTCCGCCTCCACCAGCACCTTCAGGAGGGCCTTGACGTCCGTCGGGTCCTCCGGCAGGCTGGCGGGCGGGCAGGCGGACATGTCGTGGAACGCCTTCATATCGCCGGGAAGGCTTCCACCCAGTTCGTAGATGCGGGGCACCAGGGCCTCGAAGTGGTTGCGGTCCTCGATCCGGGCCGCCTCGGCGATCTCCTTGATCCCCTCCCCCTCCAACCCGATGAGGTTCACCCGCAGGATGGTGTAGTAATAGTACGTGGTCAACTCTGCCGCGGCGTTTTTGACCAGCAGTTCCAGCAGTTGGTCCACATCCACGCCCGCTCTCTCGACGACCTCTCGCGTCACCTTTGCCATTTTCTCTCACTCCTTTCCTTGGTACAATGGACCGCCGTCAATCCGTCCGGCAGTCGGGACAATATCCATAGAACGTTATCTGGTAGTTCACAAGCCGGTAACCCGCCGCCTCCTCCGGCGAGAGCCCGATCTGCCCGAAATCCCGATCGACGTCGACCAGAGCGTGGCACTTCACGCAGAACAGGTGGTGGTGATGGGCCGTGTTCGTGTCGTACCGAACCCCTCCCTCGCTCAAGTTCACCACCGGGGCCAGTTCGCCCAGAGCGATCAACTCACGCAACGTGTTGTAGACCGTCGCCCGAGAGACCTCGGGCATCACGGCACGGACCCGCTGGTAGATTTCCTCCGCGGTGGGATGGGAGCCATCGCCAGCCAGCAACTCGAAGATGAGCCTGCGCTGGGGGGTGATCTTGAGGCCTTTCTGCCGGAAAAGCCGGATAAGGGTTTCGACCGATTGCATAGTTCAGTTCCAAATTATCCTTGTTACTAATCTATAATAATTCTAAACTTGAATTTATTATAAACCAAAAATCAATATCTGTCAAGAGTCGATCAGAAAAAGAAGGAGGAGAGAGGTGTCAACAAACGATCTCACCATCCGCATCGGCGGCGAGGCGGGGATGGGGTTGGAATCCAGCGGCGCGGGGTTCTCTAAGGCGCTGACCCGAGGCGGTCTCTACGTCTTCGGTCTGCCGGACTACTACTCCCGCATCCGGGGCGGCCACAACTTCTTCTCCGTCCGCGTCGCCCCCCACCCCCTTTACTCCCATGCCGAGCCGGTCCACGTCCTCCTGGCGTTGGACCTGGAGACGACCCGCCGCCACATCCAGCACGTGGTCCCCGGCGGGGCCGTGATCTACGACGCCAAGGAGGACCTGCCCGACGACCTCCGCCGGGCCGACGTCAACTTCTGCCCCATCCCCCTTACCGCGCTCGCCGAGGAGAAGGGAGGGCGGGCGGTGATGCGCAACACGCTGGCCTTCGCCGTCGCCGCCGGGCTGATCGGGTTCGACCCCACCTACTTGGAGAGCGTCGTCCGAGATAACTTCGCCCGCAAAGGACAGGCGGTGGTGGACGCCAACCTGCGGGTCGTGGAGGCCGGCGTCAACGCCGGATGCGCCTTTCAGGCCGACTTCCCCTTCCGCGTAGAAGCGGTCCCCGACGCGCCCCGCCGCCTGATCCTCAACGGCAACGAGGCCTTCTCGCTGGGCGCGCTGGCCGGAGGGTGTCGCTTCGTCGCCGCCTACCCGATGACCCCCGGCACGCCGGTCCTCCACTGGTTCGCCGCCCACGCGGAGAAGTACGGTGTGGTCACCAAACACGCCGAGGACGAGATCGCGGCCATCAATATGGCCATTGGCGCCGCCTACGTGGGAGCGCGGGCCCTGGTCCCCACCTCCGGCGGGGGGTTCTCCCTGATGGTGGAGGCCCTGGGCCTGGCGGGGATCACGGAGACCCCCGTCGTTATCTACAACGCGCAGCGGCCCGGACCCGCCACCGGGATGCCCACCCGTACCGAGCAGGGCGACCTCCTGTTCGTGATCCACGCCTCCCAGGGGGAGTTCCCCCGCTTCGTCCTCGCCCCCGGCACGGTCGAGGAATCGTTCCGCGCCGGATGGCGGGCCTTCAACCTGGCGGACCGGTACCAGACGCCGGTCATCGTCCTCAGCGACCACTACCTGGCAGTAGCCTACCGCACCGTCGAGCCGGATGCGCTGGGCTTCGACGAGGTGACCATCGACCGGGGAGCCCTGCTGACGTCGGAGGACCTGGACGGGCTGGAGGGGGACTACCGTCGCTTCCGCGTCACCGACTCCGGCATCTCCCCCCGCGCCACCCCCGGCCACCCCAACGCGGTCTGGACCACCACCGCCAACGAGCACGACGAGTTGGGCGCCATCAACGAGGAGCCGGAGAACCGGATCGCCCAGGTGGACAAACGGATGCGGAAACTGGAGGGGATGAGCCGCGAGGTGGAGGGACCGACCTGGTACGGCCCCGAGGAGGCGGAACTGACCCTCCTGTGTTGGGGTTCGACCTATGGACCGGCGCGGGAAGCGGTGGATCGGCTGAACGCGGAGCAACCCGGCCGAGCCAACCTGCTCCACTTCCACGACCTCTGGCCCTTCCCGGTCGAGGCCACCCGAGCCGCCCTGGAGCGCACAAAACGGACCGTCGTCGTCGAAGGAAACGCAACCGGCCAGCTGGAGATGTTGCTCCGAACCCACCTCGGCGACACCGCCGACGGCTCGATCCGCCGGTACGACGGCCGGGCCCTCACCCCCGAATACATCGTCAGGCGGGTCGAGCAGATGACATCCAACGCCTGACGCTTGACGCTTGACGTTTGACGGTTGACGTTTGACGCTTGACGTTTGCCATACGAGATTTATGGAGAGCGTGCCATGCTGACCAAGAAAGACTTCGCAGGACGGGAGCGGCCCACCTGGTGCAAGGGCTGCGGCAACTACGGCATTCTCACCGCCGTCCAGATGGCCCTGGCGGAGCACAACATCGCCCCCCACGAGATTCTGATCGTCACCGGCATCGGCTGCGGGAGCAAACTGCCCCATTATATGCGGGTCAACGGCCTCCACACCCTCCACGGCCGGCCGGTGGCGGTCGCCACGGGGGTGCGGCTGGCGAACCACGGCCTGCGGGTGATGGTGGTCCACGGCGACGGGGACGGGTACGCCGAGGGGCTGAGCCACTTCGTCCACGCCGCCCGGCGCAACATCAACATCGTCGATCTGGTGCAAGATAACCGGATCTACGGCCTCACGCGGGGGCAGTACTCCCCCACCAGCGAGCGGGGCAAGCGGACCCCCTCCTCACCCGAAGGGTCCATCGACTACCCTCTCAACCCCCTGGCCCTCGCCATCACCGCTGGCGCCACCTTCGTCGCCCGCGGCTACGCAGGCGACCCGAAGCACTTGGCCTGGCTCATCGGCGAGGCCCTGGAGCACCCCGGCTACGCCCTGGTGGAGGTCCTGCAGCCCTGCGTGATCTGGAACCGGGGCTACGCCTACGAGTTCTACCGACCGCGGGTGTACAAACTGGGGGAAGAGCCCAACTACGATCCCACCGACCACAAGGCCGCCTGGGAGCGGACGTTCGAATGGAGAAATCGGATCCCCATCGGTATCTTCTACCGGGATCCGACCGTGCCTACCTACGAGGAGCAGGTCCCAGCCCTGCGCGAGGGGCCGCCGCTGGTGCACCGGCCCCTGGAACGGCTGCGTGCGGACCAGGTAGAAGCGCTTCTATCTGAGTACCGCTGACGGCAGCCGAGCCCGGTGGCACATAAAACACCACGAGGCACAGAGAGCACAGAGAATCTCTAGATCTGAGAATAACTCTGTGCCCTCTGTGCCTCTGTGGTAAGAAACTACCCAGGCGGATAGTCGATTTCGGTGAGGGTTGCGACGATCTGATCCCACGTCGCAGGAGGCCCCCATTCGATGGTGACCTCCTTGGAGTTCACGTCCGCTTCTACCTTGACCACACCCTCCAGAGCCTCCAACGCCTTCTGTATGCGCATCACGCAGTGCCCGCAACTGATGTTCGGAACGTGAACGGTGCGCTGTTCCATCAGTCACCTCCTCCGGCCTTTTCCTCCTCCGCCCGCCAGTACTCCACCAGCCGTCGGATCCGGATCTGCTGAGCGCGGAGCCAGCGGCGTCGGCCCAGGATCGCCCTGCCGAACTCGGGAGGACGGTCCGGCAGCCGCCGCAGCCGCCCCTCCGCGACCAGCCGGTCCCAGAAAGCGAAGAACCGCTTTTCCAACTCGTCGTCGTCGAACTCCTCGCCCCGCTCGTACACCTCCCGGGCGAGTCGCTCGATGTAGGCGGAGGTCTCCTCGATCAGGACCTCCACCGGCTCGTACACCACCCCCCACCCATACACCGGATCCAACGGCATCGAGCCGAACTCCATCGGCGAGGGAGGACGCGGCTTACCCTCCACCATCAAACGCCTCCATTCGTAATTCGTGCATTCGTGCCCTATTCGTGGCCCGATTATACCCCATTTGACATTTCCGCCAAAACGTGTTATAAACGGGTCAACTTTGAAGGAAAGGTTCGGGATGAGTCTTCTGACAACCGCCAACGGGGCCCGTCGTACCCGCGAAGAGCCAGGCCACCCGTCTGGGTAGGCCCCTTCCCGGGTACGCCGTAAACGAGGGAATAAGGAGCCGGCCCCCGTCTGGGGGGCCGGCTCTTCTTTTTGCGCGATGGTCCAACCCATCGCGCTTTCGTTTTAGGGAACCCATCACTTGAAAGGAGGAAATACGATGAAAGAGCAAGTCCACAAGGTCGTCCTGGCCTACTCTGGCGGGCTAGACACCTCCGTCATCCTCCCCTGGCTCAAGGAGAACTACGGCTGCGAGGTGATCACCTTCACCGCCGACCTCGGGCAGGGGGAGGAGGAACTGAAGGGGGTCAAGGAGAAGGCCCTGGCCTGCGGTGCCAGCAAGGCCTACGTCGTCGATCTGAAGGAGGAGTTCCTCACCGAGTACGCCTTCCCCACGATGCAGGCCGGCGCCATCTACGGGCGGCTGTACCTCCTCGGCACCTCCTTCGCCCGCCCCGTGACCGCCAAGCACCTCGTCCGAATCGCCGAACTGGAAGGGGCGGACGCCGTCGCCCACGGCTCCACCGGCAAGGGGAACGACCAGGTCCGCTTCGAACTGACCGTCAAAGCGCTCGCCCCCCACCTGAAGGTGATCGCCCCCTGGCGGGAGTGGGACATCCGCTCCCGGGAGGACGCCCTCGCCTACGCCCGCGCCCACAACATCCCCGTCTCGGCGACGTCGAAATCCATCTACAGCCGGGACCGCAACCTCTGGCACCTCAGCCACGAGGGGGGGCCGCCGGAGGCCCCCTGGTACGAGCCGGACGAGGACTTGTACCAACTCACCGTCGCCCCGGAGGAGACCCCCGACGAGCCGCTCTACCTGACCACCGACTTCGAGAAGGGGTTCCCGGTCGCCGTCGACGGCGAACCGATGGGGCCGGTGGAACTGCTGACCCACCTGAACGAGGTAGGCGGCGCCCACGACATCGGCCGGGCCGACCCGGTGGAGAACCGGCTCGTCGGGATGAAGTCGCGCGGGGTGTACGAGACCCCCGGCGGCACCATCCTCTACACCGCCCACCAGGGGCTGGAGCAGATCTGCCTGGACCGGGACACGCTTCACTACAAGGAGCAGGTCGCGGTCCGGTACGCCGAACTGGTCTATTACGGCCTCTGGTTCACCCCCCTGCGCGAGGCCCTCTCCGCCTTCGTCGCCAAGACCCAGGAGCGGGTGACCGGCACGGTGCGGGTGAAACTGTACAAGGGCAACTGCACCGTCGTCGGGCGGAAGTCCCCCTTCAGCCTCTACCGGGAGGAGTACGCCACCTTCGGCGACGGCCTCCGGGAGGGGGTCGAGATGCACACCGGGCTGCGCCTGCCCCCCGGGATCGACGTGGAATCGCTGCTGCGCCGGATGCGCACCTGGGCCGACGGCGCGGAATTGACCGTGCCCTACACCGAACCCCCTTTCCAGGCAGAGAAGAACACCCCCCTGGTCCGGGCACTGCTGCGGGCCATCCGCGCGGAGGGAGGGCGCCCCCGCTTCAAGCGCAAGACCGGCACCTCCGATATGAACGTCGTCGGCCCGGCGTGGGGATGTCCCATCGCCGCCTACGGCCCCGGCGATTCCAGCCCGGACCACACCCCCGAGGAACGACTCTCCCTCGAGGAGTTCCAACGCAGCATCCGGGTGCTGATCCGGGTCCTAGAGGACCACCCGTCCCCTCCCTCATCCCCCCTACCCTCCCCAACCCCCTTGACCTCTCCCCCCACTCCCCCATCCATCGAAAATCACCCCCTCCCGACCCACCAACTCGCCAACTCGCCGACCCGCGGACTCGCTGA
>CAZOLN010000056.1:0-15730 GCA_964580565.1 uncultured Anaerolineales bacterium | reverse complement strand
GCGGCATCACCGTGACCCTCTCCATCCCCGGCACCGACCTGTTCGTGGACATCGATGGCGACCTGCGGCCCTCAGGCACCGGATACGACATCGGTGCCGACGAGGTGGTGACCGACGGCTACTCGGTCTGGCTGATCCCACCCTTCTCCACCCGTGTCGTCACGCCGGGCCAGGTGGTCACCCACGTCCACTGGCTCATCAACAGCGGGGGGCAGACAGATACCTTCACCCTCACCCTCTCCAACAGCCCGGCCTGGACCACCCAGGTCTCTCCTCCCACCGTCACCCTCACCCCTCAGACCACCGCTACGGTCCGGGTGCGGGTGGAGGTGCCCGCGAACGCCGCCAACGGAGCGGAGGACCAGGCCAGCATCGCCGCGCTCTCCTGGGCCACAGGCTTCCCGAGAGCCTTCGCAGTGGATACGACGAGGGTCTTCACAGGGGTCGCCGACATCGCGGTGGGGAAGTGGGCCGATCCCGAATGGGTGGGGCCAGGGGGCGAGGCTTACTTCACGGTGGTGATCACCAACAGCGGTTCGGTCTCCAACACCGTGACCGTCACCCTCACCGATTCCATCGTGCCCACAGAGGCCGTCCACAGCCTGTCCCTCCCGTCGGAGTGCTCCGGCACCTCCGCCGACCGCATCACCTGCACCGTAAAACTACCTGGGGGCAACCCGCCCATCACCCACCAACTGCGCTTCACCCTCACCGTCGCCGACACCTATACCGGCCTGGTGATCAACCGAGTGGTCGCCGCCGCTCCGATCCTGGACACCGACCCCTTCAACAACACAGCCGAGGCCGCGATGTACGTGCCGCTGCGGGTCTTCCTACCCCTGGTGATGAGGAACTACCCGTAGCCGATCCCCAGCAACGGGCAGCCTCCCCACCGACCGTCAGCAAACGCCTGGGGAGGCTGCCCATCCCCACTCTCTAATGAGGGATTGAGCCACCTGACACTTTTGAAAGGAGCCTCCCGCAGGTTTCCTACGGCGCACCCGAGCGCGCCGTGAAAGGGGCCCGGCCGACCACTTGGCCGTCGAGCCGTGTATCAACCTGCGGGAGGCTGGCAAACCGTCAGGCAGCCAGATGAGGGATCTACCTACCGGTCGGGATATAGTCCCGCAGGATGGAGCCGCCGATGAACTCCCGGAGGATGGAGTTATCCGGCACCAGGTCCGGCGGGCAGGGGGTGAACCACTCCAAGAAGGCCAGGAGCCGCTTGGCCTCCACGCGGCGGGGGCTGGGCGGTTCGATCTGCAGCAGCAGCGGCTCGACCAGCGGCTTGAGCACCGCCAACTCGTAGACCAGCGCCGAGTTGAACATCACGTCGGCGTGCTCCTGGTAGGGGAAGATGTGCCGTTTCTCCCCCCGGCGGACCGACTCCCAGCGGTTCAGCGTCTCCTCGGCGGTGTACCCCCGGAAGGTGGCGTCCCGCACGATCCGCCGGATCAGCCGGGTGTCCGTGGTCGGCACCCGGTTGTGCCGGTCCATATTCAACTGGGTCAGCGCAGAGACGTAGATCCGGTAGGTCCACTCCCGCGGGATCGCCGGCACCAGGCGGGGGTTCAGCCCGTGGATGCCTTCGACGATGATGATGTGGTCGGGTCTCAACTGCACCGTGGGCCCCTCCCGGCGCACGCCCGCCTGGAAGTCGAACCGGGGGAGGGTGACCTCCTTCCCTTCCATCAGCGCCAGCAACTGCTCGTTGAAGAAGGGCAGGTCCAACGCCTCCAGCGCCTCGAAGTCGTACTCCCCCTTCTCGTCGCGGGGGGTCTTCTCCCGATCCACGAAGTAATCGTCCAGCGCCAGAGGGAACGGCTGGACCCCGTGGGCCAACAACTGGACCGAGAGCCGCTTGGAGAAAGTGGTCTTGCCGGAGGCGGAGGGGCCGGCGATGAGGACCAGCCGGATCCGCTCCCGCTGCGCGGCGATCTCCCGCGCGATCTGGGCGATCCGCCCCTCGTGCAGGGCCTCCGAGACCAGGATGATCTCCCGAATGCGTCCGTTCTCAACCGCGTCGTTGAGGCTGCCGACGTCCTCCACGCCCAGCAACCGGAGCCAGTTCCCATACTCCCGAAAGACCGCGCTCAGCCGCGGGTACTCTGTGAAGGGCAGCAACTCCGTCGGCCTGTGGCGGCGGGGGTACTGAAGGACGAAACCCGGCGGCGCAGCGCGAAGGGCGAAGTAACGAAGGTAACCTGTGGAAGGAACCATGTAGCCGTGGAAGTAGTCGCGATAGTCGTGCAGCCGGTACAGGGTGAGGTAATCTTTCCGACGGCGGGAGAAGAGGCGGACCTTGTCGTCCTGTCCCCGCTGGCGGAACATCGCCAAGGCGTCCTCGATGGGAACCCGCTCCTTGGTGATCGGCGCGTCCTCCTCCACGATGGCCCGCATCCGCGCCTCGACGGCCTGCAGTTCCTCGGCGGAGAACTCCTCCCGGCCCAGCACCCGGCAGAAATAGCCGCCGAAAGGCAGGGAGTGGTCCACCACCACCTGCAGATCGGGGTACAGTTCGGAGATGGCGGCCACCATCAGGAAGGCCAGCGACCGCCGGTAGATCCGGACGCCATCGGAGTCGGACAGGAAGATCGGGGCGACGTCTGCGTCCCGCTGGAGGGAATAGGCCAGTTCCCGCAGTTCCCTGTTGACCAGCGCGGCGATGATCGGGACCGGATGGTCCGGGTAGGCGGCCCGAACGAATACCTCCACCGGCGTGCCAACGGGCGCTTCAAAGGTCCGGCCATCGGGAAACGCCGCCTGAACCGTCTCCCGGGGCTTCGACGCCCACACCCGCGCCTCCCGTTCAGCCATCACCTCTCCTCCTCCATCAGTCCCGATCCCTCTGAGCGACCTGCTGTCCGAACCCCAAGAGCGCCTCCAGTTCCTCCGGTGTACGGGCTTCCGCGTACACGCGCAGAACCGGCTCCGTCCCCGAGGGGCGGATCAGCAGCCAGGCGTCGTCCGCCAGAAGGTACTTGACCCCGTCGATGGTCTGCACATCGACCACCGACTCTCCGGCGAGGGTCGAAGGGGCCTCCTGGGTCAACCGGGCGACCATTTCCTTCTTCGAGACGGGGTGGCGCAGCGGAAGGTCCCGCCGGGCGTAGTGGGCCGGCCCCACCTCGGCCTGGATCTGCTCCACCAGTTCGTGCAGGGGGACGCCAGCCGCGGCGATCGTCTCCAGGAGCAGGAGCCCCATCAGCACCCCATCTCCCTCGGGGATGTGACCCTTGATGGAGAACCCACCCGACTCCTCCCCGCCGATGAGCACGTCGCCGTTGAGCATCCGGTCGGCGATGTGGTTGAAGCCGACCGGGGTCTCCACCAGCGGCAGGTCGTACCGCTCCGCCAGCCGATCCACCATCCGGGTGGTGGAGACCGACCGGACCACCGTCCCCCGCATCCCCCGATCCTCCACCAGGTGGCGGAGCACCAGGGCGAAGATGTGGTGCGGGTCGACGAAGTTCCCGTGGGCATCCATCGCGCCGACCCGATCCCCGTCCCCGTCGGTGGCCAGGCCCACATCGGCCTGGTCGGCGCGGATGGCGGCGGAGAGGGCGCTCAGGTAGCGGGCGATGGGCTCGGGGTGGATGCCGCCGAAGCCGGGGTTCATCTCCCCCCGGATCTCCCGCACCCGACATCGGGTCCGGGCCAGCATATCGGCGAAGCACTTGCGGGCGGAGCCGTACATCGCGTCGGCGATCACCCGAAGTTCCCCCGCCGAGATCACGTCCAGGTCCACCAACCCCGTCAGGTGCTCGTAGTACGCCCAGGCGGGGTCGAACCGGCGGACCAGGCCCATCTCCAGCGCCTTCTCGTAGTCCATCACGTTCGGCCCACGGGCCCGCTCCTGGTTCCGGGCGAGGATCCGCTCCACCTGCCGGGCCTGTTCGGGCAGGGCCGACCCGCCGAAGGCGGCCTTCAACTTCACCCCGTTGTACCGGGGTGGGTTGTGGCTGGCGGTGATCATCACCCCGGCGGCGGCTTTCTTGTGGACGATGGCGTAGGAGACGGCCGGGGTGGGCGCATCGGCCCGGGTAAGATGGGCGACGATCCCGTTGCCCGCCATCACCCGCGCGACCTCCGCAGCGTACCGGTCGGAGAGGAACCGCGTGTCGAAGCCGACCACCACCTCGGGGGTCTCCGCCTCGCTCTCCTCACGCACGTAGTCGGCGATCGCCTGGGCGACCAGCCGCAGGTTGGCAAAGGTGAAGGTGTCGGAAATGACGGCCCGCCAGCCGTCGGTGCCGAACTGGATGGTCATACGCCTTGCTCCTGGGTAGGTTGTTTGTCGAACGTCAAATGCCACGCGTCAAACGTCATACGTCAAGCGTCATGCGTCAAACGTCACGCGTCAAACGTCACGCGTCATGCGTCGTAATACAAACGCATCTCATACGGATGTGGGCGCAGTCGTACCCCCCTTGCCTCCTCCCGCTTGCGCGCGATCCACCGGTCGATGAGGTCGTCGCTGAAGACCCCGCCGGCCAGAAGGAAGGCCCGATCGACGGAGAGCGCGTCCAGGGCCGTCTCCAGCGAGGTCGGCAGCGGACGGATGGCGGCCCGCTGTTCCTCGCTCCAGGAAAAGACGTCGGCGTCGATCGGCCCGAACCCGGCCTCGGCGGGGTCGATCTGCCGCTGGATGCCGTCCACCCCGGCCATCAACTGGGCCGCCAAAGCCAGGTAGACGTTGCAGGTCGCGTCGGGGGGACGGAACTCGATGCGGACGGACTCCGGCCGGGTGGCGTACCGGGGGATGCGGATGGCGGCGCTCCGGTTGCCGCTGGAGAAGAAAGCGTTGACCGGGGCCTCGTATCCCGGCACCAGGCGACGGAAGGAGTTGGTGCTGGGGTTGGTGAGCGCCAGGAGGGCCGGGCCGTGGCTCAGGAGCCCACCCACGTAGTAGAGGGCGGTTCGACTGAGCAGCCCGTACCCCTCCGGATCGTAGAAGAGATTCCGGCCCTCCTTGAACAGGTGCTGGTGGAAATGCATCCCGTTCCCGGCCTCTCCGTAGAGGGGCTTGGGCATGAAGGTGGCCGTCAACCCATGGGCGCGGGCGACCATCTTGACGATGTATTTGACCTGCATCGCCACATCCCCCGCCTCCACCAGCCCCATCATCGGCGTCTCGATCTCACACTGCCCCGGCCCTCCAACCTCGTGGTGATGGTACTTCACGGAGACCCCCATCGCCTGGAGGTGCCGGACCATCTCTGTGCGCAGATTGTACAGGGCATCCTTGGGGGGAATAGCATGGTAGCCCTGGTGCGGCGGGATGACGTAGCCGTCGCCCGCCGTCCCCTCTCCCCAGTCCGCCTCCGCCGATTCCACGACGTAGCCACACCGGTTCGTCCCGTACTCGTAGGCGATCCGGTCGAAGACGTAGAACTCGAACTCCGGCCCCCACCGGCTCTCGTCGGCGACGCCCGTGCGACGCAGGTGCTCCTCGGCCCGGCGGGCGATGTTGCGGGGGTCGTAGGCGAAGGTCTCCTTCGTATCCGCCTCCACGGTGGTGCAGATGAAACTGAGCGTGGGGACCTCCCAGAAGGGATCGAGAAAACCGGTAGAGAGGTCGGGCACGAGCGCCATGTCCCCCGCCTTCACCGACTTGAGTCCCAGGGCAGAGCCGTCGAAACCGACCCCTTCCTCCATCAAGACCGGGGTGAACTGCTCCTGCGGGATGGTCAGGTGGTGCCACCGGCCCCACAGGTCGGCGAACTTGAGATCGATCATCTGGATGTCCCGTTTCTCGACGAAGCGGCGAACCTCCTCAAAGGTAGCGAACATGGGCAGACCTCCGGGACGATCAGAACAGCCGCAGTTGTTCCGCTTCGGGCGACGGTTCATATTCGCCGATCTGCTCCGCTTTCGCCAGCACGTCCGGGATGCGGCGGAAGTCCTCCTCGACGACCCGCCGCAGCGAAGGCTGATGGAGCGCGGCCGCCGGGTGGTACATCGGCAGGCAGACCACACCCCCCACCCGCCTCGCCTGGCCGTGAATCTGGGAAATGCGGGCCTTGGGGAAGAACCGGGCCATCGAGAACCGGCCCAGCGTCACCACCAGTTTGGGTTGGATCACCTCCAGTTGACGGTCCAGGAACGGACCGCAGGCCTCGATCTCATCGGGCAGCGGGTCCCGGTTGGCCGGAGGACGGCACTTGATGATATTGGTAATGTACACATCCTCCCGCGTCAGACCGATGCTCTCCAGCAGTTCCTCCAAGAACCGACCGGCCGCGCCGACGAAGGGGCGGCCCTGCTGATCCTCGTGGAAGCCCGGGGCCTCCCCGATAAACATGATCTGCGCATCCGCCGGTCCCTCCCCCGGGACCGCCTGAGTGCGTCCTCGATGGAGGATGCAGGCCGTGCACGCCCGGACCTCCTCGGCGATCCGTTCCAGTTCCCTCACCTTGTCACCGTTTGCCATCGTTCACTCCTTGATGAGAGAGTCTGTTCATCTTCACTTGCGCCTCTGCCGCCCGCCGCATCGTCTGCAGGCGGGCCACGGTCTCCCCGTCCAACGTCAAGGCCATCAGCCAGGCGTCCTCTCCATCCCGATAATAACCGGGGCGGACGCCGGTATAGACGAAGCCGATCTTTGCGTAGAGTTGCTGGGCCACCCGGTTAGAGGGTCGAACCTCCAGCGTCACCTGCTGCACCCCCTCCCGCACCGCCTCCTCGAGGATGGTAAGGAGGAGAAACGCGCCCAGCCCCTGCCCCCGCCAATCGGGATGGACAGCCAGAGTGCTCAGGTGAGCCCGGCCCGGTCGGAAGCGGAGGCCGGCGTATCCAACGATCGGCGAGGCCCCACGCCGTCGGACCGCCGACCACAACCGACCGCCCCGCCCGTCCTCTGCCTCCACGGCCGGCTGGAGGACGAAGAAACGAGAGTCAGCCCCGTAGCGCAGTTCATACCGGTACGCCGACTCCGGCCATGGAGCGGGAAACGAAACCCGCTCAATGGCCATCACCGCCGGAATATCCCGCTCCTCCATCGGCCGGACAACGAACGGCAGGCCACGCTCGCCCATAGCAATCCACTACGTTAAGTAGCAGGAAGCAGGATGCAGGATGCCTTCCCTGCCCCCTCACTTCCTCCCTGCCCCTTGCGCCCTTTCACGGCCCGTGGAGGTAAATGGGCGTCAGCGTCGCCGGGTCGTCGGTCTCGCCCTGCCGGAGGCGGCCCCAGGCCAGTTCAGCGAGGAACCCGGCCCGACGGAGACAGCAGGCCGGAGGGAGGATCTCCGCCAGATCGTCGAGCCCCTCCAACAGTTCCATCCCCCGCTCGTCTACCTCTCCACAGAAGAGGGTTGGACGCGTCACCGTCTCCACCAACGCCTCCCAGGTGGTCAGCCGCGGACCCTCCCGCCGCTGCCACCCGTTCCGCCACCGATAGGTCGCCACGCAGATCCGACCCCGCCCCGCCTGCAGCACTGCGACCAGAGGGCGCCGATCCCGTCCCTGAGCGACGGCCACGACGTCCAGCGTGGGAACGCCAATCAAGGGAAGGTTGCGGGCCATCGCCAGTCCCTTCGCCAACGCCATCCCCACCCGCAGCCCGGTGAAGGAGCCCGGACCGGTCGCCACCGCCACACCAGAGAGGCCCTCCGACCCGACGTTCAGGTCTCCCAGGGCGGCGAAGATCCGAGAGGCCAACTGGACCGTATGCCTGCGCCCGGCCTCCCAGGTAGCCTCGTACCGGACCCGCGTGCCATCGTGAAGGGCCAGGCTCGCCGTGCGCGTCGCCGTATCGATCGCCAGAAGCATCCTCACACTCCAAATGCCGCCCGACGGAACGCTCGGAGCAGGTCTTCGTAAGACGGACCCTCGGCGATGAAGAGAAGCCGTCGCCGCTCCGTGTCGGCGAACTCCAGCCGAACCCAAAGCCGCTCCGGCGGCAGCATCTCCATCGCCCGCTCCGGCCACTCGATCAGGGTGACCACCTCGGGGTCCTCCAGCCAGTCCTCCAGCCCCAACCCCAGCACCTCCTGGGGATCCTCCAGCCGATAGAAGTCGACGTGGAGAAGGATCTGATCGCCCGTAGGTCGACGGTGTTCGCGGATGAGGACGAAACTGGGGCTGACCAGAGAGGTCGCCGCCCCCCATCCACGGCCGATTCCCTGGGCCAACACCGTCTTCCCAGCCCCCAGGGGACCCTGCAGGCAGATCACCTCGCCGCCTCGGAGCAACTGCCCCAACCGGGCACCCACCCGACGGGTCTGCTCGGGGCTGCGGCTGATGAACTCCAACGATCGGTCGTCCAGGATCGGTACCATCGCACCAAGAACCCACCGCGACGGCTCATCCCCGTCGCGCGTCCGAATTATACAACCGATAGGGGGGAGGGACAAGAGGAACAGGCCAGCACAGGCCCAGCATGCATCCTTGTCCGATTCCCCGTCTGTGGTATAGTAGTCTAGCCCGAGAAGAGAAAGGCGGGCGGGCTGAATTCCAGCCGGGAGGGCATACGATGACAGGGCTAGACATTTTCCTCATCTTGGTTTTCGTGGCCGTCTGTGTTGCGGCGCTGGTCCAGGGGTTCATCCGCCAACTGATGAGCCTGGGGGTGCTCTTCATCGTCACCGCGATCGTCGGAAGCGTCTATCCCTACGGCGCGATAGCCCTCGCCTGGGTTCAGGAGCGGGCCCCCACCCTCGCCGACGGCCTCGCCTTCCTGATCATGTTCCTCTTCTTCACCATCGCACTGGAGGCCCTCCTGCGCCACGGCTTCCCGATCACCCGCCTGCCGAAAGTGAAGGCGCTGGACAACATCCTGGGCCTGCTCGTGGGCGTCATCAACGGCCTGATCATCGTCAGCCTGCTCCTCACCCTCATTGGCCACTCCGCCCACCGGTCGTGGGGAGAGATCACCCCGCGGGTCCGCCGGATCTTGATCCGCGCCTACCGAGACGCCACGCTACGTCCCTACCTGGCGACCTTTTGGGAAGGATACCTGACCGCCCACACGCTCTGGTTCCCTCGAACGCCGCCGCTGCTGGGCTACCTGCTCCGATGATGGACCCGAAGCACTGGCAGACCCTCGAACTCCCCAAGATCCTGGAACGGCTGGCCTCCTACACCTCCTTCTCCGCAGGGGCGGAGAAGGCCCGCAGCCTGACCCCGAGCACCGACCTGGAGGAGATCCGCGCCCGCCTGGGGGTCACCACCGAGGCGCGGGCCCTGCTGGACAGCCGTCCCCAGACCAGCCTGGGCGGGGCGCGGGACGTCCGCCCCCTGGTCGACGCGGCGCGACGAGGGGTGACGCTGGCCCCGGCCGAACTGCTGGACGTCCGCCAGACGTTGGTGGCGGCCCGCACCCTCCACAACCTGCTCACCCGGCTCCGGCCCCAGTTCCCCCGCCTGGCGGCCATCGCCGGCCGGATCGCGTTCTGTCCGGACCTGATCGAGGCCATCGGCCGCTGCCTGGACGAGCGGGGGGAGGTTCGGGATACGGCGTCGGACGCGCTGCAGCGCATCCGGCGGGACCTGCGGGTGGCCCACGAGCGGGTGTTGCGCCACCTGGAGCGGCTCGTCTCCTCGCCGGAGAACCTCCCGTTCCTCCAGGAGCCCCTTGTCACCCAGCGGGCCGGCCGGTACGTCATCCCCCTCAAGGCCGACTTCAAGGGCCGCATCCCCGGCATCGTCCACGACCGGTCTGCCTCCGGGGCCACCCTCTTCGTCGAGCCGTTGAGCGCGGTGGAGTTGAACAACGCCTGGCGGGAACTCCAGATCGCGGAGGAGCAGGAGGTCCACCGCATCCTCGCCGGCCTCTCGGCCCAGGTCGCTTCCCACGGGGAGGAGATCGAAACGACGGTGGACGCGCTGGCCGACCTGGACCTGGCCTTCGCCAAAGCGCTGTACGCCGAGGACCTGGACGCCGCCGCGCCGGAGTTGGTCCCCTTCCGGGAGGCCCCCCCAGGGGCGCGGGCCACCCTCCGGCTGGTGCAGGCCCGCCACCCCCTGCTCGACCCCGAGACGGTGGTCCCCATCGACGTGGTGCTGGACGATGAGACCCACGTCCTGGTCATCACCGGCCCGAACACCGGCGGCAAGACGGTGACGCTGAAGACGGTGGGGCTGTTGACCCTGATGGCCCAGGCGGGGCTGCACATCCCCGTCGCCCCCGGCTCCGGTCTCTCCCCCTTCGCCGCCGTCTACGCCGACATCGGGGACGAGCAATCCATCGAGCAATCCCTCTCCACCTTCTCCGCCCACCTGACCAACATCCTCTCCTTCATCCACCAGGCCGACGACCGCTCGCTGGTCCTTCTGGACGAATTGGGGGCCGGGACCGACCCGGCGGAGGGCTCCGCGCTGGCGCGGGCGCTCCTGGAGACGTTCCGCCGCAGCGGGGCGACCACGCTGGTCGCCACCCACTACCCGGAGTTGAAGGCCTACGCCCAGATGACGGAGGGGGTGCAGAACGCGTGTGTCGAGTTCGACCCCGAGACGCTGCGCCCCACCTACCACCTGACCATCGGCCTGCCGGGGCGGTCGAACGCCTTCGCCATCGCCCGGCGGCTGGGGTTGGACGAGGAGATCGTCCGCGCCGCCGAGTCGATGGTCTCCCGGGAGGACCGGCAGACGGAGGCGCTGCTGGCGGACATCCACCGGCTGCGGCTCCAGGCGGTCCAGGAGCGGGATGCGGCCCACGCCGCCCGGCGGGAGGCGGAGCGGCTGGCGGAGGAACTGCGGGAGCGACTGGCCCGGATCGAGGAGGAGCGGGCGGAGGTCCTGCGGGCCGCGCGGGAGGAGGCGGAGGCGGAACTGGAATCGCTGCGGGAGGAGATCCGCGCCCTCCGTCGACGGCTCCGGGCGGCGGCCGAGCCGCTGGCGGAGGTGGCGGCCGTCGAGGAGGAACTGGAGGGACTGGAGGAGCGGGTCGAAGAGGAACTGGCAGCCGAGCCGGAGCCGGTAGTGCTGCCCTCCCCGCCATCCCGCCCGGTGCGGGTCGGCGACCGGGTCTGGGTGAAGCCGCTGCGGGCGGAGGGGGAGGTGCTAACCCTGGGGGAGACGATGGAGGTGCAGGTCGGACCGGCCCGGGTGCAGGTCGCGCCGGAGCAGGTGGAACTGCGCAGCGCCGCCCCTCCCCGGCCGGAGCCCACCCTGCCCTCCTACCGCCCGCCCCCTGTCCGGACCCGCCTCGACCTGCGGGGGTGCACCGTGGAGGAGGCGCTGGAGCGGCTGGACCGGTACCTGGACACGGCCTCGCTGGCAGGCCTCACCCGCGTGGAGATCGTGCACGGGAAAGGGACCGGCGCGCTCCGTCGGGCGGTGCGGGAGTTCCTGCGCGGCCATCCCCATGTGGAGACGTACCGGGCTGGGGAGGATGGGGAGGGAGGAGAAGGGGTGACGGTGGTGATATTGGGTGAGTAGGTGACGGGGAGACTGGGTGACCAGGTGATTGGGTGATCGGGGGAGATGGAGGGATTCCTACACGCACAGGGGTTGATCATCCTGCTGGTGTTGGTGGCGACGTTGGTCGCCATCGCCGTCCGCCGGATCCGTTTCCCCTACACGGTGAGCCTTGTGCTGGTGGGGCTGTTCCTCTCCGTCCAGCGGCCGTTGGACGTGGAGGTGACGCCGGAACTCATCCTGGCGATCTTCGTCCCGCCGCTGATCTTCGAGGCCGCCTTCCACCTGGATTTCAGCCTGTTGCGGGAGAACCTGACGCCGATCCTGGCGTTGGCCGTGCCGGGCGTCGCGCTGACCACGCTGATCGTCGGGGGGATCGTGGCGGCGGGGACGGGGATGGACCTGGGCGCGGCGTCGGTCTTCGGCGCGCTGATCGCGGCGACGGACCCGGTGGCGGTGATCGCCCTCTTCCGCGCGCTGGGCGTCTCCCGTCGGCTGGCGGTGGCGCTGGAGGGGGAGAGCCTCTTCAACGACGGCACGGCCATCGTCCTCTTCCGCATCGCGCTGGCGGCGGCCCTCTCCGGCTACTTCAGCCCGGTGGAAGGCCTCTTCGACTTCGTGGAGGTGGCGCTGGGCGGGATCGCCATCGGCGCGGCCCTGGGGTGGCTGACGGCGCAACTGATCGCCCGCCTGGAGGACCGGCTGGTGGTGACCACGCTGACCACCCTCCTCGCCTACGGGGCCTACCTATCTGCCGAACAGCTCCACGTCAGCGGGGTGCTGGCGGTGGTGATGGCGGGGCTGGTCTGCGGGAACGTCGGTCTGGCCGGAGCCTCCCCCACGACCAAGATCATGCTCTTCAACCTGTGGGAGTACCTGGCCTTCCTGGCCAACTCCCTGGTCTTCCTCCTCATCGGGTTGACGGTGGACCTGGCCCAACTGGCGACCAACCTCGCCCCCATCGGGGTCGCGGTGGCGGCCGTGCTGATCAGCCGGGCGGTGGTGGTGTACGGCCTCTCCTGGCTGGCCCACGCCGGTCGGAGCCGGCCCCACATCCCGCTCCGCTGGCGGCACGTCCTCTTCTGGGGCGGGCTGCGGGGGGCGATCAGCCTGGCGCTGGCGCTGAGCCTCCCCGCGGTCCTGCCGGAGCGGGAGACGCTGCAGGCGATGGCCTTCGGGGTGATGCTGTTCACCCTTCTGGGACAGGGCACCACCATCCACTTCCTGCTGCGGAAGTTGGGACTGATCTCCCTGCCCCAGCACCGGTTGGCGCGGGAGAAGCGGCTGGGGCGGCTGTTCGCCGCCCAGGCGGGCCTCCGGCGGCTGGAGCGGCTGCATCGGGAGGGGCTGCTGACCGATGAGATGTGGGCCGGGCTGCGGGAGGACTACCGCCAGGCGCGGCAGAGGTTGATCGAGGAGATGAACCGGCTGTTCCGCGAGCACGCCGAACTGGAGCGGGAGATGCTGATCCAGGCCCGACGGGAGGCGCTGCAGGCGGAGCGGGGGGCGTTGGGCGACGCCCTGCGGCGGGGGTTGATCTCGACGGTGGTGTACGAGGAGTTGACGGAAGAGGTGGACCGCCGCCTGGAAGCGCTGGAGATGATCCAGGCGGCCCTGCACGGGGAGAGGGCCGGGGAGTTGGAGAGGGATGGAGCGTAGACCGATCGTGTGCGCCACGCGCGGCGGGGAGGCCAGCCGACGCACCCAGGAGCGGGCGATCGCGCTGGCGAAGGAGCGAGGGGCCGACCTGATCTTCCTGTACGTCGTGGACCCCACGTTCGCCGGGCCGGTCAGCGACGCGCTGGCGGCGACGATGGAGGACGAATTGAAGCGGCTGGGGAGGTCGCTCCTCTCCATCGCCCAGGCGCGCGCCCAGGAGCAGGGGGTCCGGGCACGGACGGTCGTCCGCGCCGGGCCGGTGTGGGAGACCATCAAAGCCTACCTGAACGATGTGGGAGCCGAGACGCTGGTCCTCGGCGCGCCGGGGGACAAGGTGGACGAGGCGGCCGACGTGGGGGACGTGGACCGGCTCGCCGAAGAGGTGCGGCGGGAGACCGGCGTGGAGGTGGTGGTGGTCTGAGATTTTCACCACAGAGGCACAGAGGACACAGAGAAGAAAATATTTGGAGAAACTCTGTGCCCTCCGTGCCTCTGTGGTTTCATTCCGATAGGCCATCAAGGCGAACCGGTTGGGGGGTTCGCCGGACGGCGTCCTTTTTGACCTCCAGGATCCCCCGCAGTTCGAAGATTTGATCCCGCAGGAGGGCCGCCTTCTCGAATTCCAGATCTTCGGCGGCCCGCTTCATCTGCCGCTCCAGTTCGCGGATCAGACGGTCCAGTTCCTCCATCGGCAGTTGCGCCGGGGTGAGATCCGGCGGGGCGGCAGGGGCGGCCTGGCGGCGGACCCGGTCGGTCAGGTCGCGGACCTCTTTGACCACCGTGGTCGGGACGATGCCGTGCTCCTCGTTGTACTTCATCTGAATGCGCCGCCGTCGTTCCGTCTCCTCGATGGCCCGCCGCATCGAGTCGGTGATCCGGTCGGCGTAGAGGACCGCCGTGCCGTGGACGTGCCGGGCCGCCCGGCCGATGGTCTGGATGAGGGCGGTCTCCGACCGGAGGAACCCCTCCTTGTCCGCATCCAGGATCGCCACCAAACTGACCTCCGGCAGGTCCAGCCCCTCCCGCAGCAGGTTGATCCCCACCACCACGTCGTACACCCCCAGCCGGAGGTCCCGCAGGATCTCCACCCGCTCGATGGTCTCGATCTCGCTGTGGAGGTAGTGGACCCGGATGCCCAGTTCCCGCAGGTAGTCGGCCAGGTCCTCCGCCATCCGCTTGGTCAGCGTGGTCACCAGGACCCGTTCCCCGCGGGCCACCCGTTCCCGGATGCGGCCGATGAGGTCGTCTACCTGTCCCTTCGCCGGCCGGACGACGATCTGGGGGTCGACGATGCCGGTGGGACGGATGATCTGTTCCACCACCTGCTCGCTCTTCTCCAACTCGTAGGGGCCGGGGGTGGCGGAGGTGTAGATGACCTGATTGACGCGGGCCTCGAACTCCTCGAAGGTGAGCGGACGGTTGTCCAGCGCGGAGGGGAGCCGGAAGCCGTACTCGACCAGCGTCTCCTTCCGGCTCCGGTCGCCGTGGTACATCCCCCGGATCTGGGGGATGGTCATATGGGATTCGTCCACGATGAGCAGGTAGTCGGCCGGGAAGTAGTCCATCAGGGTCCAGGGAGGCGAGCCGGGCGGGCGCTGCTGGAGGTGGCGGGAGTAGTTCTCGATCCCGGCGCAATACCCCACCTCGCGGATCATCTCGATGTCGTACCGGGTGCGCTGCTCCAGCCGCTGGGCCTCCAGGAGTTTCCCCTGGGCCCGCAGTTCCGCCAGCCGCTGCTCCAACTCCGCCTCGATGTCCGCCAGCGCCTTCTCCCGCTTCTCCTCCGGGGTGATGAAGTGCTTGGCGGGGAAGATCTGGACCTCGTCCAGTTCGGCCAGGACCTCGCCGGTGAGGGGATCGATCTCGGTGATCCGCTCCACCTCGTCCCCCCAGAAACTGATGCGGTAGGCGGTCTCGCCGTAGGCCGGGCAGATCTCCAGCGTGTCCCCCCGCACCCGGAAGCGGCCCCGCCGCAGTTCCAGGTCGTTCCGCTCGTAGTAGATGCTCACCAGATGGCGGAGGAGGGTCTCCCGGCGCACCCGCTCGCCCACGGCCAGGCGGACCACCACCCGGCCCCACTCCTCGGGGTCGCCGATGGCGTAGATGCAGGAGACGGAGGCGACGATGATGACGTCGCGGCGGGAGAAGAGGGCGGTGGTGGCAGCCAGCCGGAGCCGGTCGATCTCCTCGTTGATGTCGGCGTCCTTCTCGATGTAGAGGTCGTACTGGGGAAGATACGCCTCCGGCTGGTAGTAGTCGTAGTACGAGACGAAGTACTCGACGGCGTTGTGGGGGAAGAAGTCGCGGAACTCGGCGTAGAGTTGGGCGGCGAGGGTCTTGTTGTGGGCGATGACCAGGGTGGGCTTCTGGACCTGCTCGATGACGCAGGCGAGCGTGAAGGTCTTGCCCGTGCCGGTCGCGCCGAGCAGGGTCTGATGCTTATACCCCTTCCGCAGCCCCTCGACCAGTTTCTCGATGGCCTGGGGCTGGTCGCCGGTGGGTTTGAAGTCGGATACCAGGCGGAAACGGGACATAGCTCCTTCCCCAGGGAGGATTATAGCGGGGAAGGGGAAAGGGGTCAACAGGAAGCAGGGGGCAGGACAGGGCTATCGTATTTTCCAGGGAGCAAATGAGGGCTGCCGGATTCCACCGCAGAGGCGCAGAGGACGCGGAGAAATAGAAGGGAAAAGCGCCAAACTCTGCGCTCTCT
>CAZOLN010000055.1:7025-17050 GCA_964580565.1 uncultured Anaerolineales bacterium | reverse complement strand
TGTTCTCGACGTTCGGCCTGGTCTTCCTGGCCGAACTAGGGGATAAGACGCAGTTGGCGGTGGTGGCACAGACCTGCCGCTACCGTCGGCCGTGGACGGTGTTCGCCGGGGCAAGCGCTGCCCTCGCCGCGGCGACCGCGCTCGGGGTGGCGGGTGGGCAGGTGCTGGGCCGGGCTGTCCCGCCGTCGATCCTCCAGGCGGCGGCCGCCCTCGGCTTCGTCGTGATGGGGCTGCTGATGGCCCGGGAGGCGTGGAAGAGCAGGAGGGGAGATTCCTCCGCGGTCTGCTTGGACGGCCCGGAGGAGTCGGCCTGCCGCTGGGACTGGGGGGCGTTTCTATCGACCTTCGGACTCCTCTTCGTCGCCGAGTTGGGGGACAAGACGCAGTTGGCCGTTCTGGCCTTGAGCGGAAGGAGCGGCTCTCCCTGGGCGGTGTTCTGTGGAGGGACCCTGGCCCTCGTCGTGGTCACGGCGCTGGGGGTCGTAGGGGGGGATCGCTTGATCCGCTTCGTGCCCGAGCGAGTGCTGTTGGCTGCGTCGGCGGTGGCCTTCGTGGCGATGGGCATCTTGATCGGTGTGGGAATCGGGTAACCGGGTGGGGAGGGTCTCTGTGGGGTACTACGCCATCGTCGAGGCGACAGGTGAGCGGATACGGCTCAGTCCCCCTCCAACGCTGCGCCGAAGATGGGCGGTCATCTTCCTCGGGCTGGCCGGCCTGTTCTTCGCCTTACAGATCTCCGTCCTCCGTACCCGTCCGCCGATCGGCGACGCGCTTTCGTCCGCCAGGGGGGCAGGGGACCTCCTCAACATCCTCCTGTCCTACCTGGCCTTCTCGCTCCTCGGCGTGGGCTTCTTGGTTGGCGCGGCCTTGGCCTGGGGATGGTGGTCGGAGTTGGAGTGGAACGCTATAGGGCGGACGATCTTCCGGCGACGGTACCTCTTCGGGCGGGTCTGGCATACCGCCTCGCTCTCTTTCGACCAGGTGGACGAGATCCGCCTCGTCCGGATCAGGGGGCAGTACAGCCTGACGTACTATCATCTTTTCATCATCAGCCAGGGAAGGGCCTGGACCACGTTGCCGGGGTACCGGGACGAGAAGGCGGTTCGAGCGCTGCGCCGTCGGTTGCTCCGGATGATGGGGTATCCTGAGGGGTAGCGCCTCTCCCTTGCGAGCCAGATCGATGGGGGATAGACGAGAGCGAGGGATCGCCGCTGAGACGCAGAGGGCGCGGAGGGTCTGCGGAAAGTCGCATCCTCTGCGTCCCCGTGGCGGGCTTCTCTACATGCTCCTCGCGGCGTTCTGCCTCTTCTCCCTCGTTTCCTGCCGGATTCCCGGCGCGGTCCGGCCCACCGTGAAGATCGGCCTGGTGGCCCCCTTCGAGGGGCGGTACCGGTATGTGGGGTACGATCTGTTCCCGGCGGTGCGGCTGGCGCTGCGGGAGGCCAACGAGGCCGGTGGGGTGGGGGAGTACTACGTCGAGTTGGTGGCCTACGACGACGGGGCCGACCCGGCGATGGCGGTTGAGGAGGCCCGGAAACTGGCGGTCGACCCCGAAGTGGTCGTCGCGATGGGGCACTTCCGGGAGGGGACCACGGGGGCGGCGCTCAGGGTCTACGCGGAGGCGGGGCTGCCGCTGGTGGCCCCGGCGGTGCTGGATCCCCGCATCGGCTCCGGTGAGGGGGCGGTCCGGTGGGGACCGGACGCCGAGGCGTTGGCGGCCGCGCTTCTGGATGGGGTGACGGAGGGAGCGCTGGTCACCCAGGGTGGACCGCTGGGGATCGCGCTACAGGCGGCGGCGGAGCGGGAGGGGGTCTTGCTGGACCCCATCGTCTCGCCAGCCGAGGATGGATGGCTGGAGGCGGTCCTGGGGGTTGCGCCTCCCGTGGTCTTCTGCGACGCCGATCCGGTGACGGCGGGGGAGGTGGTGGCCGCGCTGCGGGCAGCGGGATGGACCGGGGAGTTTCGTGGGGGGCCGGAACTGGCGGCAGCGGACTTCGTCGGTGTGGGCGGGATGGCGGCGGAGGGGGCTCGCTTCCTCACCCCCTGGCCCCTGCCCGGCGATAGGGAGGTCGATCCGGCGTTCGTCGCCGCCTACGAGGAGATCTCCGGCGGCGTTCCCCCGGGGCCGCTGGCCCTTCCCGCCTACGAGGCCACGCGCGCGGTGTTGGTCGCCCTCCAGACGGACGTCGCCGCCGACGGGGTGCCCTCGCGGGCGGGGATGGCGGCCGCGTTGGAGGAGACCTGGCGGGAGCCGTCGCACCGCCTCTACTGGTACCGGATCGACGGAGGGGTGGGCCGTCTGGAAGGGCGGGAGTGACAGATGTGGTCTGTCTTACCGCGAAGACACAGAGGACGCGGGGGAGGCTTTGCCCCTCGCGTCCTCTGCGCGTGTCCGTGTGGCGTTTCCCCAAGCGTGGGTCCTGTCAGGGTTTAGGGGGACCCAGCAGCGCCTCCGTGGTGGGGGGCTCCGGAGGCCACTGACCGGTCTCCTCGAGCCACCGCTGTTCGTCCCGCACCAGTTTGTATAGGTCTGGGTTCTCCTCCTGGAGCATCGGGTGCGCCTCGAACCGGGCCAGGATCGTGTTGATGCTGGCGACGTAGAGGCGGAAGGGGTCCACCTCGGCGATCCGCTCCAGATACTCCTCGTCCTCCATGCCCCACTGGGCGTGGGCCTCTCCCATCAGAGCCTCGACCTCCACCGCCAGGTGACCTGCCGCGTCCTGTGGCGGCTCGGTGACCCGGAGGATCGGCGCGGGGGAGCGGAACGAGCAGACCACCTCGCCGGTGCCGAAGATCACGTTCAACGTGCCGCCGAAGGTGAAGAAGGGCACCCGCTTGCCCTTCCGGTCGATGAGGACGATCGGGCCGGGGCAGACGCGCCTCGGTTCGGGGGACGGCTCCAGAAGCGGCTTCAGCGCCAGGGTGGTCCACTCGGCGAGGCCGTACTCGTCCCGGACCCAGAGGCGGATCTCTTCAGGGTCGAAGTGCATCCCGGTCGGCCGCTTGCGCAGGGCCACCAGCAATTGGCGGTACCCCGGGCTTTCGGGATGAAGTTTGTGGAGGGCGAGGTATCCCCAGTCTTCCATCCGTTGAAGGATGTCCTGTTCCTCTCCCATTTTCCCCTCCTCGCGCGAGCCGTGGTCAGCGCGGGATCACTTTACCCTGCATATCCGGTGGCACGGGCTGCCCCATCAGGTCCAGGACCGTGGAAGCCACGTCCATCAACTGCAGCCCCTCCACGTACCGCCCACCGTGGTCCCGCCGGGGTTCCCAGAAGACGAAGACGCCGTCCTGGTCGTGGTTGGCGTCGTCCGGACCGGTGTCGTTCTCGAACGTGTAAAGGTCAGGCAGTCCGAAGGATCCCACCGATCGCCAGCGGAGGTTGCCCAGATAGACCATCAGGTCGGGGGGGACGTTCCGCACCTCGCGGTACAGTTCCTCCGGCTTGAAGACCACCGATCCCATCGGCTTGCCCTCGTGGTCGGGCAGGGCCTCGATCATCTCCTTGATCTGATCCCGCACCTTCTCATAATCGCGGGCGGGGATCTTCCCCATCGGCTCCCGTCCCTCCACGTTGAGGAAGATGCGGGCGTAGTAACCGCCAGCGGCCCAGGCGGTGGTCTTCTCCCAGTCGACCTCCACCTTCTCGAAGGGGACCAGGCCCTCGTAAGGCAGGTCGTCCTTCAGGACCAGCAAGCCTTCCTTTCGGAGCCACTCGTTGATGGCGAACCCACCCTCCATCGCCTTGGCCCCGTGGTCGGAGACGACCATCACCGCCGTGTCGTCGTCCAGCATCCCCAGGATCTCCCCGATCTCTCGGTCCAGGAACCGATAGTAGTCGGGGATGGCGTTCTGGTACCGGTTCCCCGGCTCGTGCTTGGGGTGGTCGGGGTCCCAGAACTTCCACATCCCGTGATGGATGCGGTCCAATCCGATCTCCACGAAGATGAAGAAGTCCCACTCCTTCTCCCGCAGGAGATACTTGATGACGGCGAACCGTTTCTCCGTCATCTCCCAGATCTGCTTCAGAAGGTGGTCCTTGTTCTCCGTGCGGAACTGGGGAACGTCGACGTCGTAGGGCTGACCGTCCAGCACCCGGTCGATCTCGTAGCGGAGTTCGTGGGGGAAGGTGTACTGCCGATCGGTGCTGGGGGTGAGGAAACTGCTGATCAGGTAGCCCTTCAGCGGCTTGATCGGGTAGGTCTGAGGCACTCCCACAACGATGGATGTCTTGTCCGCCTCGCTCAGGATCTCCCACACCCGCTTCTCGTGGATGGCGTTGGCGGTGGCGATGAACATTTTTTCGTAAGAATAGTCGGCCCGGTTGCGGAAGCCGTAGAACCCCAGCACGCCGGGGTCCTTCCCGGTGAGCATCGAGGTCCAGGCCGGGACCGTGATGCAGGGGATGGAACTGGAGAGGGGGCCGTAGATGCCCTCGTCGACGAGGCGGCTCAGGTTGGGCAGTTGGTCCTTCAGCCCCAGGGGGTGCTCCTCGCTGGTTTTGAAGAGCACCGCTGGCGGGGCGCAGTCCAGGCCGACCACCAGGACCCGGCGCGGTTTCTTCCGTCGAAAGAGTTTCAACATTTTGCAGTATGCTCCTTAATCACGTAATACGTAACACGGAGCACGTGATGCGTGTTGCGTGTTACTTCTGATGGGCTCTCCTCCATTGCTGGAACCCCTCCAGCAGGATCCGGGCCACCTCGGGGCGGGTGAACTCCTCGGGCAGCATCTCCCCCCGCTCCAGCATCTGGCGGACCTGGGTGCCGCTGAGGTAGACGCGATCCTCCGGCCCGTGGGGGCAGGTCTTGGCGGAGACGACGCCGCCGCACCGCCGACAGTAGAAGGCGTGCTCGAACTTGAGGGGGATGATCCCGATGTCCTCCGGCGGGAACTCGTCGAAGATGTTCTGGGCGTCGTAGGTGCCGTAGTAGTTGCCCACGCCGGCGTGGTCCCGCCCGACGATGAAGTGGGTGCAGCCGTAGTTCTTCCGGCAGATGGCGTGGAAGACCGCCTCGCGGGGGCCGGCGTACCGCATCGCGGCGGGGAACACCCCCAGGATGACGCGTTCAGCGGGGTAGTAATCCCGCAGGATGGCTTGGTAGGAGGCGATGCGGACCTCGGCGGGGATGTCGTCCTTCTTGGTCTCGCCGACCAGCGGGTGGAGGAACAGCCCGTCGACGATCTCCAGCGCGGTCTTCTGGATGTACTCGTGGGCGCGGTGGATGGGGTTGCGGGTCTGGAAGCCGACCACCGACCGCCACCCCCGGCGGGCGAACATCCGCCGCGTCTGGGCCGGGGTGTGCCGCAGTTCGGGGAACTCCGTCTTGACCGCGGTGGGCCAGTCCACCAGCCAGATGTCCCCGCCCAGCAGGACCTCCCCCCGTCGGTACAGCCGCGCCACGCCGGGATGGGCCTCGTCGGTGGTCCGGTAGACCTCTTTGGCCTCCCGCTCCTTGACCTTCCGGTCGTAGGGGTACTTCTCGGCCACCTCCATCACGGCCAGGACCCGGTCTCCCTCGCAGAGGGCCACCTCCTGGCCCTCTTTGACCCGATCGGCGAGGTCCTTTTCCACGGCCAGGGTGACGGGGATGGTCCAGACCAGGCCGTTGGTCAGCCGCATCTCCTCGACGCATCGGTCGTAGTCCGCCTTCAGCATAAAGCCGGTGAGGGGGCTGAACGCCCCGACCGCCAGCAGTTCCAGGTCGGAGAGGCCCATCCGGTCCAGCGGGATCTTCAGCATCCGCTCGGCCCGCTCCCGCACCGCCTCTCGCACCTCGCCGCGCAGCACGCGGTCGACCAGCACACCCCCGTGGGGAAGGATCACGTCGTAGTATGGTTCGCTCACCGTCCAGCCTCCAATCGTCCAGGTTTGGGGTCCCTACGCAGTTGCACCGGCCTGGATAGCCGGTGCAGAGATCCCGTCTCGTGCCATCGCGCTCCTGTCGTCTGCGGTACTGCGCTTTTGTTTCTGCTCGAGGCTTTGCAGACGAACGTCAGTGATTGTACCATGGTAGGGGGAGGTGTCAAGGTGTGTTGTGTTTGAGTGTCTGTCCAGTCACCCGACATCTCTGAAAGGAGCCTCCCGCAGGTTCCCTGCGCGCATCCGAGCGCGCCGTAAAGGGTGCCCTGACCGGTCACTCGTGCTGTCCGGCCGTGCGTTAACCTGCGGGAGGCTATATCCCACACGGTGTTTGACTTCCCGCCGGTCGGTGGTATAATCAAGACAAACAAACTGAATAAGATAAATCTTACCTATCATACGCTGTATCCTCTGTGTTCGGTAGTGAGAAACTTGGGAGGTGCTTTATGGTCAGGGGGGGGCGGGGACGTTTCTACGGGGCGGTGACGGTGAGCGATCGGGGCCAAGTGGTGATCCCCGCCGAGGCCAGGCGGGACCTGGGGATCGAGGTGGGGGAGAAGCTGCTGGTCGTCGGAGGGCCTACGGGAGGACTCCTGTTCCTGCGGGCCACAGTCGTGAGTCAGTTCCTGGGCCAATGGACCGAAATGGCTCGCCAGATGTTGAACAAGTTGGAGGAGATGGAGGAAAGCGATGAGACTTCGTCGTAGCCTGTGGATCCTGATCGGAGTGGGAGCCGTCGTCCTGATCGTCGGCGGCTTCCTTCTGTGGCGCCGCGCCGCGGTCCAGGGGCAGTCGG
This sequence comes from uncultured Anaerolineales bacterium, assembly GCA_964580565.1. Lineage (GTDB taxonomy): Bacteria > Chloroflexota > Anaerolineae > B4-G1 > DUEL01 > DUEL01. The sequence continues at coordinate 10,391 of CAZOLN010000055.1, read as the reverse complement.
AGGCGGCGCAGACCGCCGTCGTCGAGCGGGGGACGCTGCGGGTGACCGTCACCGCCAGCGGCAACCTCGAACCGGCGGCGGAGGTAGCGCTGACGTTCGACGTGCCGGGTCGGGTGGCGGAGGTGCTGGTGGACATCGGCGACGAGGTGCGGGCCGGGCAGCCCCTGGTCCGGCTGGAGACGGCCGACCTGGAGCGGGCGGTGGCCCAGGCGGAACTGAACCTCCGCCAGGCCGAACTCCGCCTGGAGAGGCTGCGGGAACCCGCGGATGAGGCGGAGATCCGACAGGCCCAGCACGCGGTGGACCAGGCGGCCGCCGCCCTGGAGGTGGCCCAACTCAACCTCACCACCGTCCTCAGCAGCACCCTGCTGAACGAAGACCTGGAGGACGCCCGGTATCGGCTGCAGGACGCGGAGGCGCAGTATGCCCGCAGCCTGGAGGAGTACAAAGAGGGCAAGATCGGCGACGCGATGATGGACCGGGTGACGCGGGCCCTCATCGACGCGCGGCGCTACCTGGAACGGATCGAACAGCAGGGCCAACTGCAGGAGCAACAGGCACGCAACGAACTGGCACAGGCCCAGCAGGCCTACCAGGAAGCGCTGGACCGGCTCCGGCAACTGCAGGAGGGGGCGGACCCCCTGGATCTGGAGGCGGCTCAGTTGGAGGTGGAGGCGGCCCGACTGTCGCTGGAGAAGGCCCGGTCCGACCTGGAGGGAGCCACCCTGGTCGCCCCGTTCGACGGAGTGGTGGCGGCGGTCAACGTCGCCGTGGGGGAGAACGCGGCCGTCGGCACCCCGGCCGTTCGGCTGGTGGACAACTCCTCCTTCCGCCTCTCCGTCACCGTGGACGAGATCGACGTGGCCCGGTTGGAGGTGGGCCTGCCGGCGGAGATCACGGTGGACGCTCTGCCCGACCTCACCCTCACCGGCAGGGTCGAGCGGATCGGTCCGGCGGCGACGCTGGAGGAGGGCGCGGTCGCCTACCCGGTGGTCATCGGTCTCGACCTCACCGACGCGCCTCTGCGGGCCGGGATGTCCGCCACCGCCGTCATCCTGGTGGAGGAACTGACCGACCAACTGATCATCCCCAACTGGGTGGTCCGGTCGGACCCGACCACCGGTCGGCCCTACGTGTACCGTCAGGCCGCCGACGGAAGCCTGGAGCGGGTGGAGGTCCGTTTGGGCGTGCGGTACGAAGGGCACAGCCAGGTGCTGGAGGGCCTGGAGGAAGGCGACGTCCTCGTCTTCGTCCGAGAGGAGACCGGCGGCCTCCTCGGCAACCCCAGGAGGTGAGGATGGCCCGCCAGCTGATCCGCATCCAGGACGTCACCAAAGTTTACCGGATGGGCGAGGTGGAGGTCCACGCCCTGCGCGGGGTCTCGATGGAGGTGATGCCGGGGGAGATGATCGCCATTATGGGACCGTCGGGCTCGGGGAAATCGACGCTGATGAACGTCATCGGCTGTCTGGATACCCCTACCTCCGGCACCTACTGGCTGGACGGGGAGGAGGTGGGGCAGTTGGACGACGACCGGCTGGCGGAGATCCGCAACCGACAGATCGGCTTCGTCTTCCAGACCTTCAACCTCCTGCCACGGACGACGGCGCTGGAGAACGTGGCGCTGCCGCTGATCTACGCCGGGGTCGGGCGGGCGGAGCGGCTGCGGCGGGCGCGGGAGGCGCTGGAGGCGGTCGGCCTATCCGACCGACTCCACCACACGCCCACCGAACTCTCCGGCGGGCAGCAGCAGCGGGTCGCTATCGCCCGCGCCCTGATCAACAACCCCTCCATCATCCTGGCCGACGAGCCGACCGGCAACCTGGATAGCAAATCCGGCCGGGAAGTGATGGCCCTGCTGCAGCAGCTCAACCGGGAGCGGGGGATCACCGTCGTCTTGGTCACCCACGACCAGACCATCGCCCGCCATACCTCCCGCATCCTTCATCTGTACGACGGGCGGATCACGGGGGAGGAGCAGGTGACGGATCCTCTGGTGGCCGATCCGGTCGAGGAGGGGGGCCGATGAACCTGCTGGAGAGTCTGCGAGTGGCCCTGCGCGCCCTGGCGGCGAACAAACTCCGATCGGTGCTGACGATGCTGGGCATCATTATCGGCGTGGCGGCCGTCATCACCCTGATGGCGGCCGGCCGAGGGGTGCAGGTTTACGTGACGGAGCAGTTCCAGGGGATCGGCACCAACCTCCTCTTCATTATCCCCGGTCGGATGGATGCCAACGGTGGGCCGGGCCAATCTATCACCCGACGGCTGACGATGGGGGACGTGGCTGCCCTCTCCGATCCCTTCCGGCTGCCGGACGTGGCGCGGGTGGCCCCGGTGTACGAACGGACCGGGACGGTGGTCGCCGAGGGGCGGCAGACCTCCACCCAGGTCCAGGGGGTGACCCCGGAGTTCGAGGAGGTGCGCAACTGGCATCCGCTGGTGGGGGAGTTTATCTCCCAGCACGATCTGGAGAGCCGCGCCCGCGTGGCGGTGCTGGGCCAGACGGTGGTGGAGGATCTCTTCCCCGACAACCCCTATCCCATCGGCGAGACGGTCCGCATCAACGGCGTCCCCTTCCGGGTCATCGGTGTGCTGGAGGAGAAAGGAGGCTCCTTCACCGACACGGACGACACGGTCCTGGTGCCCCTCACCACGGCCCAGGTCCGCCTCTTCTCCGCCCGTACCTCGAGCGGCGAGTACCGGGTCTCCTACGTCCTGGCCGAAGCGGTGAGCGAGGAGCGGATGGACGCGGCGGCTGAGCAGATCCGGCTGGTGCTGCGGGAGCGGCACAACATCGCCTTTGAGGACGAGGACGACTTCACCGTCCTCAGTCAGGCCGACCTGATCCAGACGTTCGGCCAGATCACCGGCGTGCTGACCGTTTTCCTTGGCGCGATCGCCGGGATCAGCCTGCTGGTCGGCGGGATCGGGATCATGAACATCATGCTGGTCAGCGTGACGGAGCGGACGCGGGAGATCGGCCTGCGCAAGGCGGTGGGCGCGCGGCGGCGGGACATCCTGTGGCAGTTCCTCATCGAGGCGGTGGTGCTGGCGGTGGTCGGCGGGCTGGTCGGCATCGGCCTCGGCGCAGCCGGCGCGCAGGTGGTCTCCGCCCTGGTCGAGGGGTTCCGCGCCGTGATCTCGGCGCAGGCGGTGGTGCTGGCGACGACCGTCTCGGCCGTCGTGGGGCTGGCCTCCGGCCTGTACCCGGCCTGGCGGGCCTCCCGGCTGCATCCCATCGAGGCGCTGCGGTACGAGTAGGGGGGCGCACGTAGGGGGGGCGCATGGGAGGGCGCACGTAAGGACGCACGTAAGGGCGCAATTAATTGCGCCCTTACGTGCGTCTCTATATGCGCCCTTACG
>CAZOLN010000055.1:0-6925 GCA_964580565.1 uncultured Anaerolineales bacterium | reverse complement strand
GCGTCTCTATATGCGCCCTTACGTGCGCTACGTGCGCCTCTATATGTGCCCTTACGTGTGCCCCTATGTGCCCTCCTATGTGCTCCCCTACCGCCGCGCTACGGGGTTGCGGAGGACGCCGATCCCCTCCACCTCCACCTCGACGATGTCTCCGGGGTGGAGCGGCCCCACCCCGGCAGGGGTGCCGGTGAGGATGAGGTCGCCCGGCTCCAGGGTCATCACCGCCGAGCCGTAGGCGATCAGGTCGGCGGGGGAGAAGGTCATCTCCGAGGTACGTCCTTCTTGACGCACCTCCCCGTTGACCCGGCAGATCACCGCCAGGTCGGCTACGTCGGCCTCGGAGAGGCCGGTCACCACCCACGGCCCTACCGGGCAGAAGGTGTCGAACCCCTTGGCGCGGGTCCACTGCCCGTCCCGCCGCTGCAGGTCGCGGGCGGTGACGTCGTTGGCGCAGGTGACGCCCCAGACGTACTCCCACGCCTCCTCGGGCGCTACGTCCCGGCACCGGCGGCCGATGACCACGGCCATCTCCGCTTCATGGTCTACCCGCCGTGACTGAGGAGGCAGGAGGATGGGGGCCTCCGGCCCGATGACGGCGCTGGGCGGCTTGAGGAAGAGGAGCGGTTCGGGCGGGACCTCCGCGTCGTGTTCGGCGGCGTGGGCGGGGTAGTTGCGGCCCACGCAGAGGATCTTGGAGGGGGTGACCGGGGCCAGCAGGCGCGCCTCCGCCAGCGGCCCGATCGTCGGACCAGGCTCCCACCGGCCGTAGGGGTTCCCCCGGAGTTCCCGGACCACCTCTCCTTCAGCGACGACGCCCCAGCGGGGGCCGTCCGTCGCGTCGTAGCGGACGATTCGCCGTTTCATCGTTTCTCCTCCAGCAACGGTGGCAGGAGTTCGCGCAATTCGTAGGGAATCAACACGATGAGCCGGTCGTCCACCGTCCCCTCGCTCAGGAGTCCCAACATCCGCAGTCGACCCATCACCGTCTCCGGCTCATGGTAGTCCCAATAGGGGCTCTCATCCAGGTCGTCCCCGTACCGGCCGGTGAACTTCTCCCAGTCCATCGTCCCCCCGGCCTCCAGCACGTCCCGTAGGGCCTGCCGCTCCTCTTCGGAGAGCCTCTTCACGATCTCCCGCAGCACCTCCGGGTTGGGGAGGTATTCGACCAGGTCCTGGATCAGTATGGCCTTGCGGACGTTGTACTTGCGGGGCGTGGGCATCGCCCGCGCGGTGCCGACGAGGCCGTCTTTGGTGATCCGTTCCAGGCATTCGGCGAGGGTCGCGTCGGCGCGGGTGGGACGGCGACGTTTCCTCTCCTCCCGCTCTCGCTGCCTGCGCAGGAACTCCTCCCAGTAGGATCCGGTGAAGAGTCCCCCAAATTGGGCTGCTTCCAAGATCTGCTGGGCCACTTCATCGTCTGGTATTATCTCCAGGACGATCTGGGCGTGTTGTTCGGCTGCTTCATAGTCCTCCTGTTCCAGTCTCAGCCGGGCTATCGTGCGGTGGTAGTAAGCCCACTCGTCGGGGTGGAACCGGCGTCGTTCGGCCAGGGGGCTGAGGAGATCCTCCGCCGCTTCCAGGTCCCCCTCGTCGATATAGAAGTTGGCGAGGCTGCAACGGGCGAAGGGGTAGTCGGGGCGGATCTCCAGGGCCTTCTTCAGGTGTTCGACGCCCTCGTCGATCCGTCCCATCTCCTGGAGGATCACGGCAAGGTTGTGGTGGGCGATGGCCGCACGGGGGTCCAGTTTCAACGCCGCTTCCAGTTCCTCGCAGGCCTCCTCCAGCGCACCTCGGTTGAAGGCCTCGACGCCCGCGTTGATATGCTCCCACACCGCCTCGTCGTAGTCCGGCGGCTCGGTTTCCGTCGTGATCTCCACGGCGAACATGCTGGCGTCGACCCAGTGTTGCCTCTTCTCGTCCCAGACCTGAACAGGTTTCTCCCGGTCGATCGCCCCCAAATCGGCGAGGGCCTCCAGAGCTGCGAGGCGGTCTTGCATCGAACCAGCCTGACTGAAGGCAAAGCGACGGAGTTCCTCGATCGCCTCGGGCGTCTTGATGAAAGAGAGAACATCGATAGCCGCAACGGGATCGGGCGCCTCCCACAACATCTGGGCGAAGGCCCGGACGAGGAAAGGAGACCGTTTGACAATCTTCCTGGTTCGTCTCTCCCTTTGTCTCTCCGAGAGATTTCCCTCATTCCAGGCCCTCACCAGGTCGATCAGTTCTGCGATGTGGGACGGGTGAACCATTTGGGGAAAAGAGACCGTGGGATACCGGTCTGCATATCCGGGTCCCGGTGCCTTTCTCCTCGCAGCGGTGAAATAGGGGGGGAGGAAACCACCAAGAAGCTCGGCATCCCCGGCCTTCTTCCATAGGCGTTGGGCGGTTCGGAAATGCCCGAGGTTGGCCGCGGCAGCACCGAGGCTGAACAGGGCAAAGGGGCTGAGATCGTCGATCCGGCGTCGGTGGCCGCGGTAGATCTCGTAGAGCGCCTCGTCGTCACCGAGGAAGCCCAGTGCCTCAATGGCCTTATCCAGTTCGTCTGCCGAATCAATTCGCAGCCGTTTCAGACGCTCCCCGTATGCTTCGGCTTTATCCCGCTCGTCGAGGGCCAGGTGGAAGCGGACCAGGTTGGCGAGGGCATAGACGTCCTCGGGGTGGGTTTCCAGCACCGACTCGCCGATCTGAACTGCCTGCTTCACCCGCCCGGTAAGGAACAGAGCAATGGCGGTGTTGTTGCGGAGGTTCGTCCACGCCGGCAGGACACGGGAGGCGCGATCGTAAAGCCGGGCGGCCTCCCCGAACCGGCCGTGTAACATCCGTCGCTCGGCCTGTTCGCCGATGTAAAGGGCCTCCTCCACTTTTGCCGGGGAGACTTCCTTCTCGGCGGCCATCTCCTGAATTTCGGTCACCGTTTCTTTCAGGATCTCCCTCAGATCCCGAACCATCTCGGCCGGAAGCAGGCCCTCGTGAGCTTCCAGTGCCCGGCGGGCGAACCGGGCGGCGTGGGCCAGCCAGTCCAGGTCGGCGTACAGGAAAGTGAGGTAGGTCAGCACAAGGGGATGGTTCGGCGCTGCGCGAAGCGCCTGTTCGAACACCTCAGCCGCTCCCAGGAGAGCTCCTATCTCTATCAGAAATATCCCCCGCAACATCAGCACCTCTAACCGACGTTGCAGGTGGGGAGGAAGGTCTTCCAGTATCTCCAGCGCTTCCTCAAAATTCCCTTCCTCCGCCAGGGCTCTCGCTTCGTCAAGGATCTCGTCGAGAGATCGGGAACGCGGTGTAAAGCGCTGAGGATGTCGCCGCTTTTTCCGTCTTCGTTTCTTTCCCATCGGACTTCTCCTCCAGATCGTGGCAAGAGGTCATCACGTCGTCGCCATCTCGATCACCCCGTCTTCGGCGACGCGGTATCGCCGCCCGCACTCATCGCACACGTAGGCTCTTCCCTCCACCAGAAGCGGCGTGTTCCGGCAGGTCGGACAACGGAGGATCTCCTCCAGCGGCCGCACGCCGCCGCCCCGAGGTTCCCCCCGCTTCAGTGCCCACACCAGATCGTAGTCCTCCTGCCAGGGACGGATCTGTACGTCCTCCAGGGGGAGGCTCGCCAGCACCTGCTCCAGGGCCGGGCGGGGGAAAGCCCGCCCGGGCAGGAGCGCCGCGTCCCTCCCGATCCGGTTGGAGATCAGAAGGACCCCGCCGGGCCGGAGGACGCGCACCAGTTCCCGCAACACCGCCTTTGGACGAGGGGTGAACTCCAGGACCTCCAGGCAGGTCACACCGTCGAAGGTCTCGTCGGGGAAGGGAAGCGTCTGGGCGTCCTGCCAGATCAGCGACACCTGCTCTCCGTAAGGACGCAGCCGTCGGGCGGCCTCCGCCAGCATCCGCCGGGAGAGGTCCAGCCCGATCACACGCCCCTGAAAGGCGGACTGGAAGAGCAGGGCGCGGGGCAGACGTCCTGTCCCGGTCCCCACGTCCAGCACCAGCGGGGCCGGCACGGTCTCCAGGGCGCGGGCCAGGGGGAGGCCCAGGAACCACTGCTCGTAGGCCAGGTCGAACTGCTTGACCTCTTCGTAGGTGGGGGCGACCAGGTCGTACAGCAGGGCTACCACGCGGGGGCCGAGGTACGTTCCCTCCGCGATGATCAGTTGCCAGTAAAGGAGGCCTGCCACCAGCAGGACACCGCCGATCACCAACGCCCAGGTCATCTTACATCGCCCAAGCGGCCAGGAGCATCGCCGTTGTCAGCCAGAGAAGCGCGTAGCGGCGGGTCGGGTTGGACGGCGCGGGGCGGGTGAGAAGAAGCCATTGGGGGATGAGAAGGAGGCCGAGGAGCGAGGCTGCCAGTGGACGTTGGAGGAGGATGAGCAGCGGGGTGGCGAGGAGTTGGCCCCCGACCCACAGCGGCCTGGACCGGCGCAGGTTCCGCTCGCCGGCACCGGCCACGGCGAGGGAGAAAGCCCCTGCCAGTGCTGCGGAGGGGAGGGTCAGGGGGCCGAAGGCTAAGTGCCCCGCCAGCCAGGGCCCTCCCGTCCGCAACACGCCGTCCCATCCTTCCAGCCCTCCCTCCTGTCTTCGGCGCGTGAGCAGGGCCAGTTCCATCAGGGCCAGGACCCCCAGGGTCAGCAGGAAAATCTCCGGGCCGAGGGCGAGGGCCACGAGGAGCGAGACGACGAGGCCGGCGAGGGCCGCTCCCAGGGCCCGGCCCGCAGAGGGGAGGAGGGCCTCCTCCCACCAGGAACGGAATCTGGAGAGCCAGGAGGCGATCCGCTCCGCCGGCGAGCCGGGACGGGCGTAGGGAAGGAGAGGGGTAGGGCGGCGGCCTGCCCAGGTGCGCCACTGCTGCAGCGGCGTGGCCCAGTCGGTCGCCCCCAGCGCGCTCCACAGCGTTCCCCACCCCCCCTCCACGAGGAGGATGGTCATCGCCAAGCGCACGGCATCGCCGGGGGAGGGGTGAAGCAGAGTGGAGGCCACGGCCCCACACAGGACCGCCCAGGGGGGAAGAAGCCAGGCCCCCCTCCGCCCCAGGCGAGGGACGAGCCGGATTAAGCCGCTCTCGCGTAGTTCGGACATCGGGGAAGATTATACCACAGTCTGACGAAAACCTCGAACGGTCCGTTCCGATCCTGCCCATTTGACAACGACCCGGACTTGAGTAAGATGGAGGCGGAGAGGTGTTTTCCCCCGGTCTGCCCGCCCGGGCAAGCGTAGAAACGGCCTGCCAGTGAGGAAAGGAGGCGATAAATGCCCGCGTATAGGTATCAATTGCTCCTCAAGCACATCCTTCATTTTGGCGTAGAGTGGGTCCCGGACCAGGAGATCGTCTATCGGGACCTGGTGCGGTACACCTACTCCGATATGTGCCAGCGGGTGCTCCGGCTGGGCGCAGCGCTCCAGAGGTTGGGCGTGAAGGAGGGCACGAAGGTCGGCGTCATCGAGTGGGACAGCCATCGCTATTTGGAGATGTACTTCGGCATTCCCGGCATCGGCGCGATCCTCCACACCATCAACCCCCGTCTGGCACCGGAGGACCTGGTCTATACGCTGATGCATGCCGAGGATGAGGTCTTGATCTTCCACGAGGATTTCCTCCCGCTGGTGGAGCGGATCCGTCCCCGTCTTCCCACCGTCCGCAAATACGTTCTTATCACCGATAAGCCGGAGAAGCCGGACATCAAGGGGATCGACGTGGAGTACGAGGAGTTGCTGTCCGGTGTGACTCCTCTGGCGGACCTGCCCGATCTGGACGAGAACACGCAGGCCACTTTGGCCTACACCACCGGCACGACCGGCAAGCCGAAGGGGGTCTATTTCTCCCATCGTCAGTTGGTCCTCCACACCCTGATCGTGGGGTTGAGTGTAGCGGTTTTTGGGAACTACGGTGGGGTGAGCAAGCACGACGTCTATATGCCCCTCACGCCGATGTTCCACGTGCACGCCTGGGGGATTCCCTACATGTCCACCCTCTTCGGCATCAAGCAGGTCTATCCAGGCCGGTACGAGCCGGAGATGCTCCTGCGGCTCATCCTCGGCGAGAAGGTCACCTTCAGCCACTGCGTCCCCACCATCCTACAGATGCTCGTCACTGCACCGGCGGTCAAGCAGTTCGACCTGAGCGGCTGGACGGTCGTCATCGGCGGGGCGCGGCTCACGAAAGGACTGGCCCAGCAGGCCCGCGAGTTGGGTATCCAGGTCTACGCCGGGTACGGGATGTCCGAGACCTGCCCCGTGCTCACCCTGGCTCTCCTCAAGCCTTTCATGGAGAAGGAGTGGGACGACGAGCGTCAGTTGGATTGGATGATCAAGACGGGCGTCCCCGTGCCGTTGGTCTACCTGCGGGTGGTGAGCCCGGCCGGGGAGGACGTGGCCCGCGACGCCAAGGAGACCGGCGAGATCGTCGTCCGGGCCCCTTGGCTGACCGAAGGGTACTACAAGGAGCCGGAGCGGACGGAAGCCCTCTGGGAGGGGGGCTGGATGCACACCGGCGATGTGGCCCACGTGGACGAGTACGGCTACGTCCAGATTGTGGACCGGCTCAAGGACGTCATCAAGAGCGGTGGGGAGTGGATCTCCTCGCTGGAACTGGAGAACCTCCTCAGCCTCCACGAGGGGGTGCTGGAGGTGGGCGTCATCGGCATCCCCGACGAGAAGTGGGGCGAGCGACCCCTGGCCGTTATCGTCCCCCAGGAGGGGTATAAGGGGAAGTTGACGCCGGACGACCTCAAGACCCATCTCCAGAAGTTCGTGGAGGAGGGGGTGATCACCGACTGGTCGGTGCCGGATGACTATGTCTTCGTGGACGAGTTGCCCAAGACCAGCGTGGGTAAGATCGACAAGAAGGTGTTGCGCAGCCGGTACGGTGAGGGATAGTCTTCGCGGGTAGGCCGGGGGAAGGAAAGGGGCGCGGGTCGACCCGCGCCCCTATTTT
>CAZOLN010000054.1:0-17224 GCA_964580565.1 uncultured Anaerolineales bacterium | reverse complement strand
GGAGAGGAGAGGCGCCCTGGCATCATCCACATCGTCATCACGGCGTTGCTCATCGGCATCGGGGCCGTCGTGGGCGCGTTCGGTAGTTTCACGCTTCCCCTCGGCTTCGGCGTGAACTTCTTCTGGCCCGCGATCGCGGTCCAGAACGTCGGCGGCATCTGGTACGGCGCCTGGGGGATCATCGCCGCGGCCCTCTTCCCCATCATCTCCAACGGCGTGGCGGGCACCCCGGTGTACGTCTCGCTCGCCTACATCCCTGCCAACGCGTTCCAGTCCTTCGCTCCGGCCTGGGCCTTCCGCCGCTTCAAGGCGGACCCCCGGCTGAAGACCGGGAGGGACTGGCTGATCTTCCTGGTCTCCATCACCATCGGCAACATCTTCGGCGCCATCTGGGGCCCGCTGGTCGTCCTGAAGGGGTTCGGCCTCCTCACCACCGAGTCCGTCCCCCTCTTCGTCTGGGGCTGGTTCGCCGGCAACGAGATCGCGGGCATCGTCTTCGGCGTCATCCTCCTGAAGGCCCTCTCCGGCGTGGTCGTCAACACCACCTCCTTCGTCAAGAAGTGGTGGGCGTAGCCCGTAGGTCCGAACCTGCGTGGTAACAGGATGCCTCCCGCAGGCTCCCGCGAGCCTGCGGGAGGCTGGCAATAACAGGCCCTTGCGCGGGGAGGAGGATCCTTCCCGCAGATTTTTAGGGAGCAGGAAACAGGCTATGAACAAAACCATTCTGGGCTATGTGCCAGAAGAGTCCCCTATTTACAACCTCCACCCGTTCGTCCGGGTTTACTTTCTCATGATCGTCAGCCTCTGGCCGATGATCATCAGTTCCCCCGAGTGGAACTTCGCGCTGATCGTGGTCGTACTCATCCTGCTGGAATACAGCCGGGTGACCCTGTCGACGTTGAAACTCTACGTCCCCGTCTCGGTCTCGATGGGGGTCCTCATCCTGCTGTCGTATACGATCCTGGGGGGGAGGCACCCGGAGTTCTACGAGGTGTTCAACATCCTCGGCATGCCGATCTACTTCGAACGCATCGTGGCCGCGGTGGAGGTTTACATGCGGATCCTCCCGATGATCTTCGTGATGGTGTTCTTCCTGAGCACCTCCAGGGAGCGGGACATCCTGGTCGCTATGCGGTGGGCCAGGATGCCGTTCACGGTCACCTACCTGGTGGCCATGTCCCTGAGGGCGGTAGGCATGGTGATCGAGGATTTCTCCATCGTGCGACAGGCGGAGAAGGCCCGCGGGTACGACCCCAAGGGAAAGTCGATCCCCTACAAACTCCGCCAGTTCGTAATGTATATCATCCCTCTCATGGGACTGGCGATACGGAGGTCGGAGGAGTTCGCCAACGCCCTCGTGGCAAGGGGGTACAGTTTCACGGGGCTCCGCCGGGTCAAGCGGCCGGACTACGTCCTGACGAAGTACCGCTTTAAGGCGCTGGACGGCATCATCGTCATCATCCTCACCCTGGCGCTGATCCTGCTGGTATTCGCCCGATACGGGCTGGGCATGTTCACGTTGGAAGGCTCTCTCACGATGAAGTGGCTCCAACAGTGGCTCGTGGGAGGTGCCGGATGAGCGCGGTGATCAAGTTCGAGCAGTACTCCTGGAAATACACCCGGACCAAGGTGCCGGCTCTGCAGGACGTCAACCTGGAGATCGAAGAAGGAGCACTTGTCGGCATCATCGGCCCTAACGACTCCGGGAAGACCACCCTGGCCTACTCGATGAACGGCCTGATCCCCAACCAGTACTACGGGGTCCGGTCCGGCAGCGTCTACGTGATGGGCAAGGAGGTCAAGGAATACCGCCAGGCCGAGCTGTGCCAGAAGGTGGGGCTCGTCTTCTCCGACCCGGAGGCCCAGTTCACGGCGATGACGGTCGAGGACGAGGTGGTGTTCGGGATGGAGAACCTGGGCCTGAGCATCGAGGAGATCGAGCGGCGGCTGGAATGGGTCGTGCCGCTGACGGACATCGGCCCGCTGATGGACAAGCCCCCCTACGAGGTCTCCGGCGGGCAGAAGCAGCGGGTGGCCCTCGCCTCGGTGCTCGCGATGCAGCCCCCCATTATGGTGCTCGATGAGCCCACGTCGATGCTGGACCCCATCGGGCGGAAGAAGGTCTTTGAGGTGCTTGGACGGCTGAAGGAGGAGTACAAGAGCACCATCATCGTGGTGGAACACAGCCTCGAACACCTCGTGCCGCTTGCGGACTATATGGTGCTGGTTCACAACGGGAAGGTGCTCCTCGCCGACGAGACGGAGCCCTTCTTCGAAAGGATGGACTTCCTGATGGAACACGACGTCTTTCCACCAGGGGTGATGGAGTTCTTTTTCCAACTGCGGCTTTTGGGCCACTACCCGGATTCGCTCCCGCTGCCGAGGACCATTGAGGAGGGCACGGAAAGGCTGAGGGAGATCCTTGCGGGGGGAAACAATGGCCGGTAACGAAGTCTACGTACAAGTGGAGAACCTGACCTATCGGTATCCGGATGGGACCCTTGCGCTCCGGGACGTGAGCCTGGAGATCCACCACGGAGAGTTCATCGCCCTGATCGGGCAGAACGGATCCGGGAAGACGACCCTCTCCAAGTGCCTCAACGGGCTCTTCAAGCCAACGGAGGGCAGGGTCATCGTGGATGGGCTGGACACCCGACACTCCTCCATCACCAGCCTGGCCACGAGGGTCGGATACGTCTTCCAGAACCCGGACCACCAGATCTTCAACAACAGCGTGTGGAAGGAGATCGCCTACGGCCCGCGGAACATCCAACTTCCCGAAGACGAGGTCAAAGCGCGGGTCGAGGAATCGGCCAAGGTCGTAGGGCTCGACCCCTCGCTCTTCGACACGCATCCGTTCTTCTTGCCCAAGGGGATCCGACAGCGGGTCGCCATCGCGTCGATCCTCGCGCTGCGCCCCCGGATGATCATCGTGGACGAGCCGACGACCGGGCAGGATATGAAGCAGTCGCTGGAGATTATGGACTTTCTGAGGATGCTCCACGAGGAGAAGGGGCACATCATCGTGATCATCACCCACGATATGCCGATCGTGGCGTTGTACGCCAAGAGGACGATCGTGATGGCCCAGGGACGGATCCTCGCCGACGGCCCCACGCGGGAGGTGTTCTCCCGGCCCGAGGTGCTGGAAAAGACCTTCGTGGAACCTCCCCAGATCACCCGCCTGGCGCAGAGGAACGTGGACCTGGGATTCAGCAAGGACGTGATGAGCGTCCCGGAGATGGTGGCCCAGTTCCGCCAGATCGCCGGGGAGTGAGAGGGGCAAGCACGCCCGCCGAAACAGGTCGGGAGCCAACACGCCCGCGCTGTACAACCCCACAGAGGCACAGAGGACGCAGGGAAAGTCCCAAAGGTTGGAAATACTCCGAGTTCTCCGCGCCTCTGTGGTAAGAAACGGTGAATCTCCATCGGTCCAATGCGCCAGAGGAACGAGCAGCGGTATCTCTACATCCTTGCCTTCGTCAGCGGGACGGTCTCCCTGGGGGTGGAACTCTCCGCCTCCCGCCTCCTGGCCCCTTACTTCGGCGAATCCCATCCCGTCTGGGCGGCGATCATCGGGTTGATCCTGCTCTACCTGACCGTGGGCTATTTCCTCGGCGGCCGCTGGGCCGACCGGTCCCCCCACCCCGCCACGCTCTACCAGATCGTCGCCTGGGCCGGCCTGCTGGTGGGGCTGATCCCCTTCGCCGCCCGTCCCATCCTCCTGCTCACCCGCTGGGGGCTGACGGACCTCAACCTCGCCCTGATCCTGGGGCCGTTTGTAGCCGTACTTCTCCTTTTCTCCGCCCCGGTCACCCTCCTCGGATGCGTCTCACCGTTCGTCATCCGCCTCCTGATCGACCGGGTGGAACGGGCAGGGAACGTCGCCGGGCGCACCTATGCCATCTCGACGGCGGGAAGTCTCCTGGGGACGCTCCTGCCGGTCTTCCTGCTGGTGCCGGTCCTAGGGACGCGCAACACGTTCGTCGCCCTGGCCCTCCTGCTGATGGGGATCGCTCTGGGCGGGCTGTTCCGGGTGGCACCTCGCCGTGCCCTCCTCTACCTCTGGATGCCGCTGGCGCTGATCCTCCTGAGCCTGGGCCTCCCCGCCCACTCCATCAAGCCCCAGGAGGGGGTCATCTTCGAGGCCGAATCGGCCTACAACTACATCCAGGTCGTCGAGCAGGACGGCTGGCGATACCTCTATCTCAACGAGGGCCTGGGGATCCACTCCGTCTACAAGCCGGGTATGGAGCGGGCCCGAGGGACGTGGGATTACTTCCTCATCGCCCCCTTCTTCAACCCCCCTCCGTTCCCTCCCGAGCGGATCGAGAGCCTGGCGATGATCGGGCTGGCCGGGGGGACGGTCCCCAAGCAGTACACCCGCTTCTTCGGCCCGATCCCTATCGACGGGGTGGAGATCGACCCGGAGATCGTGGAGGTGGGACGACGGTACTTCGCGATGACCGAGCCCAACCTCAACGTGATCGTCGCCGACGGCCGGGCCTTCCTCTCCCGATCCAGCCGCCGCTACACCGTGGTCGGGATCGACGCCTACCGGCTCCCCTACATCCCATGGCACCTGACGACGGTGGAGTTCTTTCAGGAAGTACGGGACCACCTGACCGAGGACGGGGTGGTGGCGGTCAACGTGGGACACACGCGGGACTACCGGCTGGTGGAGACGATCGCCGCGACGCTGGAGCAGGTCTTCCCCTCCGTCCACGCCATCGACGTGCCCGGCTCCCTCAACACCATCCTCGTCGCCACGGTCCAGCCGACGGAGCCGGAGAACCTGCTGGCGAACCGATCGCTGATGGACGATCCGATCCTCCAGCAGATCGCCGAAGAAGCGTGGGCGAACCTGCGGGAGATCGAGCCGGGCCCGCTGGTCCTCACCGACGACCGGGCCCCGGTGGAGATGCTGACCCACCTGGTGGTGGTGAGTTACCTGCTTGGGAGATAGCCAATGAACCGCCTGTGGCCGCGAGTGGTACACGTCCTCATCGTCGTGGCACTGCCGGTGGTGTTTCTGGCGGCGAGCCTGCGGATCGTCACCAGCCACTGGCTGGTCCACTGGGAGTACGGCAAGGCCGACTTTCCTCCCGACCCCTACGGGCTGACCACGGAAGATCGCGTCCGGTTGGCGGGGGTCTGCGTGGACTACCTGGTCACCGACGCGGAGATCGACCTACTGGCCGCCCTGCGGCTCCCGGACGGAGGTCCCGCCTTCAACGAGCGGGAACTGGCCCACATGGTGGACGTGAAACGGGTGCTCCGGGCCATCCTGTGGACAGGACTGGCCGCCGCGGCGGTGGCGATCGGGGGGACGGCGGCCCTCGCCGCCCGCCCGGCGACCCGACCCCGCGCGCCGGTCGCCCTTCTTGGGGGAAGCCTCCTCACGCTGGCCCTCCTGGTCGGGGTGGGAGGACTGATGCTCACCCAGTGGAACGTCTTCTTCACCGGCTTTCACGAACTCCTCTTCCCGCCGGGCACGTGGACCTTCCCCACTTCGGACACCCTCATCCGTCTCTTCCCGGAGCGGTTCTGGATGGACGTAGGGATGACGGTAGTGGGGTTGATCGTGGGTCAGGCCGTGATCGTCGGAGCAGGGAGCCTCCTCTGGCGTCGACGCGAGGCGGCGGGACCCGGGGGCGGATAGCGCCGCGCTTCCCGTCCCCGCCCTACCGACGTCCCGAGCGGAGGATGGAGACGATCAGCCATAGACCCAGGAGGCTCACGCCGACGAAGCCCGCGACGACCAGCACCATCACCGCCCCACCCCGCTCCGCCAGGTTGAAGGCGGGGACCACCAGCGCCAGTCCCACGATCAGCGCGGCGACCAGCAGACTTAGAGAAATCCGGCTGGCCAACCGGTCGATCCGGCTCAGCGCTTCCTCCAGCCCCCGGTGACGGAGGGCGACCTCCAGTTCCCCCCGCTCCGCCTGAACCAGCAGCCGCGCGCCAACCCGGGGCAACAGAGCCAGCAAATACCCCCAGTCCGACACGCCCCGCAGGGCCGTCGCCCCCCACTCAGCGGGCGAGAGCAACCGGATGATGAACCGCCGCACGTAGGGCTCGGAGACGGCGAAGGGGTCGAAGTCGGGGTAGAGCCGCATCCCGACCCCCTCCATCATCGCCAGGGTCTTGCCCAGCAGCCAGAGTTCGGAGGGGAGGCGGAGCCGGTGGCGGAAGGCGATGGGCAGGGCCTCCTGCATGATCTCCCCCGCCCGAATGGCCTTCAGCGGCATCCCCTGATACCGTCGCAGCAGCCGCCCGATGTCCCGCCGCAGCCGGTCCCGATCCACCCGTCCCCCCACCATCCCCATCCGGATCAACTGCTCGACGATCCCCTCCTCGTCCAACTGGACCACGTGGATGTAGAGCCGCACCAGATCGACCCGGTCCCGGTGGCTCAGGTACCCCACCATCCCGAAGTCCATCGCGCCGATGACCTCCCCCTCCATCACGACGAAGTTGCCGGGGTGGGGGTCGGCGTGGAAGAAGCCGTCCTCCAAGACCTCTTTCACGATCATCCGCGTCGCGTGGAGGGCTACCCGTTGCCGATCGTACCCCGCCGCGTCCAACGCCTCCACGTCGTCGATCCGAATCCCCTCGATCCGCTCCAGGATCAGCACCCGCCGGGTGGTGAGGTCCCAATACACCTTAGGAATGTAGAGGTAGTCCTCCCCCGCAAAGTTGGCCCGGAACCGATCGGCGTTCCGCCCCTCGCGGTAGAAATCCAACTCCGCCCGCAGGGTCGCCGCGAACTCCTCCACGATCCCCGGCAGGTCGTACAACTCTCCCAAGGGGGTGCGCTCCTGCAGAAGCCGGGCGACGTCGAACAGGATCTCCAGGTCCGTCTCGATGGTCTGCTCGATCCCCGGTCGCTGGACCTTGACCACCACCTCGGTGCCGTCCGGCAGGGTAGCGGGGTGGACCTGGGCCAGCGAGGCGGCGGCCAACGGCTGGGGGTCGAACGCAGCGAAGAGGTCCTCCAGCGGCGCCCCCAGTTCCTCCTCGATCTCCTCTCGGACCGGCTCCCAGGGGCCCGGCGGGACGTCGTCCCGCAACCGGCTCAACTCGGCGATGAAGTCCGGAGGCAGCAGATCGGGGCGGGTGCTGAGGACCTGCCCCAGCTTGATGAAGGTGGGTCCGAGTTCCTCCAGGGCCATCCGCAGACGGCGGGGGGTGCCGAGCCGGGGGGCGGATGGCCGAAAGCGGCGGAGAAGGCGACGGGGGTAAGGGAGCCGTTCGACCAACTCCACCAGTTCGCCGAAGCCGTGCCGAAGCAGGATCTGGGCGATCTCCCGATACCGGCGGAGATGGCGAACGCGCCGATGAGGCGAGATGAACATTTCTTCCTCCCCGCCTCCTTACCCTGTCTCACCACAGAGGCTCAGAGGACACGGAGTTTTTACGATCAGACGTCGAACAACGCGCTTCAACGAAGCCCTCTCCTCCCCCCGACACGGGAGAGGGGAGGGACGGGGGTCCCCCAACGGGTCACTCCTCCTTACGTGAAGGCCGGCGGGTAAGCCACTCCCTGTGGGATGGGACATCCCGGTCCAGCCACAACCGCCGCCAGACGACCGCCCACCGGTCCCGCCCAGAGGGCAACGGCGTCCGATTGGCCTCGAGCCGCTTGACCGCCGTGAGGAGGATCATCGCCACGCACCCCCAGGTCACCACCGGCGGTCGGTCGAAGGCCATGCTCAACAGAGGCATCGCCAGCAACGTCAACGTCGTGAGCAGTTCGTTCTTGATCAGAAAGCCCAGGACCATCATTCCCACCTGGATGAGCCCTCCCAGGGGGAAGACGACGAGAAGTGTGCCGATGATGCTGGCGAGTCCGCGCCCGCCGGTGAAGCGGAGGTAGGGGGACCAGGCGTGCCCGAGGGCTGCGCACAACCCGGCGGCCACCGCCCACGAGTAGCCCAGGTCCAGCGGCTTCAGCGCCAACCACGCCGACAAGGCCGCCTTCCCGATGTCGCTGGCGGCCACGGGGATCGCCGCCCACGGGGCGATGGAGTTCCAGACGTTGGAGGCCCCCACGTTGCCGGTGCCGTACTGCCGGATGTCGATCCCTTTCACCAGCCGCCCCACGACGTAGGCCGTGGGAAACGCGCCTAACAGATAGGCTCCAACACAGAGCAAGATGCCCTGCCAAGACATACCTGCCTCCATAGAGATGACTGCATCGATCAGCGCAGGAGTCGGCGGATCTGCGACAGCGCCTCCTGGGCCGCCACCTCGCCAGCGTGGATGACCTCCGCGGCGCGGCCGAAACCGCTGAGGACCATCACGCCCGCAGGGATCGGGGGACGGATCAGCACGTCCGGGTTGGCCGCCTCCAGGCTGCGCCGGTTGGCCTCCTGCTGCATCACCATCACCGAACGCCAGAGGATCTCCATCAATTCGACCAGGCTCTCCGGGACGAACCGGCGACGCTGCAGCATCTCGGCGAAGAAGGCCACCGCCCTCTCGTCGGTGGAGACGTCCACAGCGATCACCACGTCGGCCCCCATCTCCCGCACCACATCGGCGGGAAGGTTGTCCAACAGCCCTCCGTCCACCAGCAACTGCCCGTCCCGCTCCACCGGCGGGAAGACGCCGGGGAGCGCGGTCGTCGCCCGGACCGCCTCCACCAGCGGTCCCTCCCGGAGGACCACCTTTCCGCCGCTGTTCAGATCGACGGCGACCAGGGCCAGCGGGAGGCGGAGTCGGTCGAAGGTGACGTCGCCCAACTGCTGCCTCAGGTACTCTTCGAGTTTATCCTTCGATACCAACCCCCTGCGAGGGATGGAGCGCTCGAGGAATCCGATCAGATGGCGGGGGTTGGAGAACCGAAGGGCCTCCGCCTCCAGGTCGGCGGGGGAGAAGCCTGCGGCGTAGGCCGCGGCGATGAAGCCTCCCATGCTGGTGCCGGCGAGGAAGTGGATGGGGACCCCCTCCCGCTCCAGCACCTTCAACACGCCGATGTGGGCCAGCCCCCGCACCCCGCCACCGCTCAGGGCCAGGCCCACCTGGGGAGGCCGAAATTCCTGTCGCAGCCAACTTCTCAGGGTATCCCACATACCGCTCTCCTCCTAACCGTCCTTACTAAAGGCACCGAGGTTTCGAGAAGCAAGATGCAAGATGTAAGATGCAAGATTCCACCCTCAAGGACCCGCCCACCGGTACTGCACCGATGGCATCCCCCACGTCCCCAGGATCTCCTCCGGGGAGGGCGTGGAAAGGCGGGATTGGAACCCCATCCAGAGGTCGAGGAAACTGGGGGGCGGTGAGAGTTCGATCACCTCCGGCTCCCCTTCGATCCCCCCCAGTTCCGCCGCCTTGGCGATGGCGTCCTCCAGCGTGCCCAGGTCGTCCACCAGCCCGGCTTCCAGCGCCTGATGGCCGGTGTAGACCCGCCCGTCGGCCAACTCCCGCACCCGGTCCATCGGCAGCCCGCGCCGCTCCGCCACCACGGCCACGAAGTCCTCGTACACCTCGTCGATGATCCCCCGCCAGAGGGCCTGCTCCTCCTCGGTCATCTCCCGAAAGGGGGAGCCGATGTCCTTCGCCGGGCCGCTGGCGATGACCACCACCTCGACGCCGAGTTTTTTCATCAACCCCTCGGCGTTGACGAACTGGCTGATCACGCCGATCGAGCCGGTGAGGCTGTCCGGATGGGCGACGATGTAATCCGCGCCACAGGCGATGTAGTAGCCACCGGAGGCGGCCACCGACCCCATCGAGGCCACCACCGGCTTCTCCATCCCCAGGAGCATCCGGTAGATCTCGTCGGAGGCGACCACGTCTCCCCCCGGGCTGTCGATCCGCACCACGACCGCCTGCACGAAGGGGTCCTCCTCCGCCTGCTTCAGCAGATCGTCGACCCGCTCCGGGGTGATCGCCTGCAGGCTGGTCGCGTTGCGGCCGCTGACGATCATTCCGTCCAACCGGATCACCGCCACCGCCGGGCCGGTGGCGCGGGGCACAGGGGCCCCCTGGGCGGCCAGGCTCCCCAGCCCGATCATCGTCACCACGCTCGTCCCCAGGCAACTGCAGAGGGGCAGCGTGAACCCCAACACGAAGGCCATGAAGATGTAGAGGATGGATCGCTCACGCACCCATCGACCGGAACTCTCTCGCATCGTCATACGACACTCCCTTGTAGAAGACTCCTCCAAAGCATCGGGTGGCTAAACAGAGGCACAGAGGTCGCAGAGCCTCTTAAACCGAGGACCCTCCGCGCCTTCCGTGTCCCTGTGGTTCAAGATCCCCGCGACAGCGCCAACGAGGGGTTCTGTTCGAACTGGCGGAACCACTCCAGCACGTCCAGGATCGTCTGCGCCAGGGAGCGTGCCCGCTGAGGGGCGGCCTGGACGAAAGAGAGGATCGCCCGGTAGGTCTCCGCGCAGGCGGCGTTTCGATCGTGCTCCGGCAACACCGCCCGGCGGCCTATCTCTACAACCGCCAGCAGAGCAGAGCGGTCCGAGGTGTTGCGCACCGAGGCCCCCCGTGACGTCCCCGGCAGCCCTACCCCGCGGGATCTGACCACCTCGAAGGCGAAGCCCATCTCCTCACGGACGACCCGGTCCAGAGCTTCGGCGACGGTCAGCCCCATCCCGGCATGCCGGGCCAGTTGCCCCTCCAGGCTGCGCACCTGCCCGTCCCACCGCCGGACCTCCTCCCAGCCCATCCCCTCTCCTTCTGCCAGCGGCTCCAGCCGACAGTACCCGTGCTCGACCAAGTAGGCGACGGCGGCGAACAGCAGCGCCGCCGCCTCCTGTCGGCGATCCTCCAGCCGTCCGAACAGGTCGACCAGCACGGTCCGCCGCGTCCCCTTCTCGAAGAAGAACTCCGGGAGATACTGAGCCACCACGCCGCTGGCGATCAGGTGGGCCCGCTCCTGGTCGGCCAGGAGATCGGCCACCTCCGGCGGCACGCCGATGAACCGCTTGATCTCCTCGCGAGGGGCAGGCTGAAGCGGCGCTCCGCAGTGCTGGCAGGTGGACAGACTGTCGTCCGTGTACCGTTTGCAGACGGCGCAGACGACCATGATCTGCTGGTTACACCACGGACAACGAGAGGCGGGCACCGCGATCGGCCGCCCGCAATGTCGACAGGTCAACTCCCCTTCCCCCCCCACCTCACTCCTCCAGTCGCAACAGGGCTAGGAACGCCTCCTGAGGGATCGTCACCCGCCCGAACTGCTTCATCCGCTTCTTCCCCGCCTTCTGCCTCTCCAGCAACTTCCGTTTGCGGGTGACGTCCCCACCGTAGCACTTCGCCAGCACGTCCTTCCGCAGCGCCTTCACCGTCGCCCTGGCGATGACCCGCCCGCCGATGGCCGCCTGGATGGGCACGGGGAACAACTGGCGGGGGATCACCTCCTTCATCTTACGCACCAACGCCGATCCCTTCTCGTAGGCCTGGTCGCGGTGGACGATGAGGGCCAGCGCGTCGACCGGCTCCTTGTTGACCAGGATCTCCAGTTTGACCAGGTCGCCCGCGCGATACCCGTCGAAGGTGTAGTCGAGGGAGGCGTACCCCCGCGTGGCCGACTTGAGCCGGTCGTGCAGGTCGACGATCATCTCCGCCAGCGGCATCCGAAAGTGGAGCACCACCCGCTGCGTGTCCAGCGTCTCCGTCGTCTCCAACTCCGCCCGGCGGCGGCGCATGAGTTCCATCACCGGACCCATGTACTCGGCGGGGGTGAAGATCTGCACCTTCATCCACGGCTCGCGGATCTCCTGGATCTCCGCCGGGTCGGGCAGGTCGGCGGGGCTGGAGATCTCGATGATCTCTCCGTTTCGCTTGACGACCTGGTAGGCCACGCTGGGAGCGGTGGCGATGAGGTCGAGGCCGTACTCCCGCTCCAACCGCTCCTGGACGATCTCCATGTGGAACAGCCCCAGGAAGCCACATCGGAAGCCGAACTGGAGGGCCTGGGAGGTCTCCGGCTCGAAGACGAGGGCGGCGTCGTTGAGCCGGAGTTTCTCCAGCGCGTCCCGCAGCGCGTTGTAGTCCTCGCTGTCCACCGGGTAGAGGCCGGCGAAGACCATCGGCTTGGCGGGCCGGTAGCCGGGGAGCGGCTCCGGGGCGGGGTTCCGGGCGTCGGTGAAGGTATCCCCCACGCGGCACTCCCGCACCGTCTTGAGGCCGGTGGCGATGTAGCCCACCTCCCCCGCCTCCAACCGACCGGTGGGCCGCATCCCGGGGGTGAAGACCCCCACCTCCAGGGGCTCGGTGCGCGCGCCGGAGGACATCAGCATCAGCGGCTGGTCCTTCTCCACGCGCCCGTCCACCACCCGCACGTAGGCCACCACCCCCTTGTAGGGGTCGTAGTGGGAATCGAAGATCAGCGCCCGCAGGGGCGCATCCGGTCGGCCGGAGGGCGGGGGCACCCGCTGCACCACCGCTTCTAGCACCGCATCGATGTTCATCCCCTCTTTGGCGGAGACCCGCAGGACCTCCTCCTCGGAGACCCCCAGGAGATCGGCCAGTTCCGCCACCACCTCGTCGGTCCGCGCCGCCGCCAGGTCGATCTTGTTGACGACGGGGATGATCTCCAGGTCCGCATCCAGCGCCAGGTAGAGGTTCGCCAGCGTCTGGGCCTCGATCCCCTGGGAGGCATCCACCACCAAGAGGGCCCCCTCGCACGCCGCCAGCGCCCGGCTGACCTCGTAGGAGAAGTCGACGTGGCCGGGGGTGTCGATGAGGTTCAGTTCGTAGGCCTGCCCGTCGGCGGCCCGGTACGTCATCCGCACCGCCGACGCCTTAATGGTCACCCCCCGCTCCCGCTCCAGGTCCATCGAGTCCAGGACCTGGTCGGTCATCTCGCGCGGGGAGATGGTCCCCGTCCGCTCCAACAGCCGATCGGCGAGGGTGGACTTCCCGTGGTCGATGTGGGCGATGATGCAGAAGTTACGAATCCGTTCCGGTTCCACTGCTCCTCCTGCCTCCATTCTAACCGCGGTGGGGGGATTGTCAAGGAAGCCCAACCGATGTACACTCTAGTGAAACACCACAGAGGCACAGAGGACACAGAGATACCTCTGTGAAAAATCTTTTGAAACTCTGTGTTCTCCGCGCCTCTGTGGTGATACTTAAGGAGGCTGCGATGGGACGATTCCTTCTCATCTCGACACTGATCCTGGCCGGGCTGCTCCACTCCCTGCCCGTCGCCGCTGCGCCGCGGGCCGGCATCCAGGTGCTGGACCAATCGGCCGAGAGTCACTTCCCCGACCAGTTCGTCTTCCGGTTGCGGGCGAGAACCGATGGCGGGGAGATCACCGGCGCGACGCTCTACCTCCAGGTCGGTTGGGAGAAAGCCACCCGCCTGATCCCGGTCGAGCCCTTCGACCCCGCCCCGGAGGTGGAATTGACCGCCGTGTGGCGCACCTCCGGCGAGACGGTCCCTCCCTTCATCGAGGTCGCATACCGCTGGGAGGTTGTGGACAGCGCAGGGGAGAAGTTGGTCACCGAGCCGGTGTACACCGAATACACCGACGCCACCCACGACTGGCAACGGCTGGAGGATGAGCACGTCATCGTCTTCTGGTACGATCGATCGGCCGACTTCGGCCAGGCCCTCTTCCAGGCGGCGCAGGAGGCCTACGATCACGTCTCCCGCATCACCGGCACCACCACCGAGCGGCCGATCCGCGTCGTCATCTACAACAACCAGGACGACTTCTGCGCCTTTTACGCCCCCCGGACCTGTGAGTCGTGGATCGGCGGGCAGACCTTCGCCGGGATCACCGTTCAATGGGGGAGCGATCTGGATTGGTTCGTCTACGACGTCATCCCCCACGAACTGGCCCACGTCTTCTACGGGGAGATCTTCCGCAACACGTGGGTCACCATCCCCACCTGGTTCAACGAGGGGATCGCCGTGTACAACGAGCGGACCGACCACAGCCGGGAGATAGAGATGGTCCGGGAGGCGGCGGAACGGGGAGAGTTGAAATCGCTGCCGGTGATGACCCGCGGCGGAGGGGTGGTCCACGGAGAGGTCAGCCTGTGGTACGCCGTCGCCTACAGCCTGGTGGCCTTCATCGCCGACACCTACGGGGAGGAGACGCTGGGGGAACTGATCCTCACCCTGGCGGACAACGTCCCCTTCGAGGAGGCGCTGCAGCAGACGACAGGGCTGGACATGGTGCAGTTGGAGATCGAATGGCGGGAGTGGCTGGGCTACCCGGTGGAGTCGGTGCCGACGCCGATCACCCTGCCGACGATGGCGGTCACGCCCTTCGCCCTACCGACGGCCCCGCGGGGACAACCGGCAGCCACCGCAACGCCCCGCCCCTCCTCCACCCCAACGCCCGCGCCGACCACAACGCCCGAAGAGAGCCCCTCCGGCGGCGGCCCGTGCCCCGGCGTCTTGGGGTTGGTGCTGCCGGTCGGTGGATGGGCCGGATGGAGCCTGGCCCGCCGCCGTAAGTGATACCACAGAGACACAGAGGACACAGAGGTTTTCAGATTAAAGAGAGATCTCTGTGTCCTCCGTGCCTCTGTGGTTCAAGAGCAAAGGAAATGAGCCTCCTCGTCACGGCAGATCGGCGAAGGCCGACCGGGGGCCGTAGGCCACGCCGACCATGCTCGGTCCGGTATGCGCTCCCAACACCAGGGAGATCCGTCCCGTCGGCAACCACTCGCAGTCGAACCGGCGATCCACCTCCTCCCGCAACATCTCCGCCCCCTCGGGGTTCTCGGCGTGCATCACCTGCACCCTCAGCGAGCTGCCGGGCGTGTGCTGCTTCGCCATGATCTCCACCAACTTCCGCACCGCCCCCTTGAACGACCGCGCCTGCCCGAACTGCTCGTAGGTCCCGCCCGCCTTCTCCACCCCGATCACCGGCTTGATGTTCAACACCGACGCGATCAGCCCCTTCATGTGGCTGATCCGACCGCCGTGGATCAGGTACCTCAACTCCTTGAGGGTGAACAGGCTATCGCTGGCCTCCCGAATGCGGTCCAGGAGACGGAGGATCTCCCCCTTCGACCAGCCAGCCTTCGCCGCGCGGGCCGCCGCCTCCACCTGCCATCCCGCCGCGGCGGAGAGCGTCTTGGTGTCGACCACCGTGATCTCCGCCTCCGGCACCATCGCCGCCCCCGCCTGCGCCGCGTTGACCGTCCCGCTCAGCCCCGACGAGATGTGGATGGAGAGGATCTCCGGATCCTCCGCCGCCAGCCGTCGGTACACCTCCGCGAACTCGCCCGCCGAGGGCTGCGACGTGGTCGGGAGCCCCTCCGCCGTCGCCAGCAGGCGATAGAACTCCCCCCGCTCGATGTCCACACCCTCCCGGTACGTCTTGCCCTCCAGGGTCACCGCGAGGGGGACGACGTGGATGTGCAACTCGGCCATCTCTTCGGGGGACAGAAGAAGATCCGTTCCGCTATCCGTCACGATCTGCATCTTTCCCCTCCTTGAGCACCCGCCAAAAGCATCTAGGCTTCGGACATGACGTCCATCGTTTTTTCACCACAGAGGCGCAGAGGACACAGAGAAACCTCAAAAACTGAGAAACTCTGTGCTCTCTGTGCCTCTGTGGTTTTCCCATCGGGAGGCCATGTCCGAACTCCCGTCCGAACCTCAGAAGCAGGACTTGCTCCCGCCGCCCTACGCGACTATAATGGGGGGCGGAT
Source organism: uncultured Anaerolineales bacterium (assembly GCA_964580565.1). Taxonomy (GTDB): domain Bacteria; phylum Chloroflexota; class Anaerolineae; order B4-G1; family DUEL01; genus DUEL01. The sequence continues at coordinate 1,582 of CAZOLN010000054.1, read as the reverse complement.
CAGAGGGAAACGCGACGCCGATGGACGAAACGCCTCTCCGACTGTTGGCCGATGGGATGCTGGGCCGCCTCGCCAGGTGGCTGCGGCTCCTGGGGTACGACACCGCCTACGAGAACAACGCAGACGACCTGTACCTGGCCCGCCGCGCCCGCGCCGAGGGCCGGGTCCTCCTGACCCGCGACCGAGCCCTGGCCGCGCGGCGGGGCCTGCGCACGCTGCTGATCGAATCCGAGGTGCTGGAAGAGCAAGTGCGGCAGGTCTGGCAGACCCTCGGCCCTCCGCCTGATCCCGCCCTCTCTCGCTGTAGCCTCTGCAACCTCTCCCTGAAACCCGCCTCCCGCCAAGAGGTAGCCGACCGCGTCCCGCCGTATATCCTGCGGACCCAGACCGAGTTCCGCATCTGCCCGGGGTGCGGCCGGGTCTACTGGCCAGGGACGCATCTGGAGCAGATGCGTCGTCAGATGGAAGAATTCGCCCTCAGGTGACCGTCACCTGACTACCCCTTGATCACCGCCAGCGGCCGCAGGCGAGCCACCTTCCGGGCGATCCCCGCCCCGTGGACCACCTCTACAACCTTGCTCACGTCCTTGTACGCGGCAGGGGCCTCCTCGGCCAGCCCCTTCATGCTGCCCGCCCGGATCACGATCCCCTGCTCCTCCAGTTCCCGCCGCAGGTCGGCCCCCCAGATCCTCTTCAGGGCCTGCCGACGGCTCATCACCCGCCCCGCGCCGTGGCAGGTCGACCCCCAGGAGATCTCCATCGCCCGCTGCGTGCCCACCAGCACGTAGGAGGAGGTCCCCATCGACCCCGGCACCAGCACCGGCTGCCCGACCTCCCGGTAGTCCTCCGGCACCTCCGGACGGCCAGGGCCGAAGGCCCGGGTCGCGCCCTTCCGGTGCACACAGAGGCGGACCTTCCGACCGTCCACCTCGTGCTCCTCGAACTTGGCGATGTTGTGGGCCACGTCGTAGACCTGGTACAGGTCGAAGTTCTTCACCTTACCGGCCAGCACCTGTTCGAACGCCTCCCGGACCCCCATCGCCAACACCTGCCGGTTGACGAAGGCGTAGTTGACGGCGCAGGCCATCGCGCCGTAGTAGGCCCGGCCCTCCGGCGAGTCGATGGGGGCACAGACCAACTCCCGATCCGGCAACTTGATCCCGTATTTCTGCACCGCCGACTGGAGGCGCTTCACGTAGTCGTCGCAGATCTGGTGGCCGTAGCCGCGCGACCCGCAGTGGATCTGGACCACCACCTGGCCCTCCCAGAGGCCGAAGACCTCGGCCACGTCCGGGTCGTAGATCTCCTCGACCACGTCGATCTCCAGGAAGTGGTTGCCCGCGCCCAGGGAACCGACCTGGGGGCGGCCCCGCTGCTTGGCCCGCGCGCTGACCTGGGAGGGGTCGGCCCCTGGCATACAACCGCCCTCCTCCGTGTGGGCCAGGTCCTCCGCCCGCGCCAGCCCTCGCTTCAACGCCCACCTCGCCCCCTTGGTCACCAACTCGTCCAACTCCCGCTCCGAGACCCGCACCCGGCCCTTGCCTCCCACACCGCTAGGGCAGGAGCGGTACAGCGCGGACGT
>CAZOLN010000053.1:0-17230 GCA_964580565.1 uncultured Anaerolineales bacterium | reverse complement strand
GGTAGCCCTCGCCGTTGGCGCCAAAGGCGGTCCCGGGCAGGACCGCCACCCCGGCCTCCTCCAACAGGTACTCGGCGATCCACTCCGCGGGGCGGCCCAGACCGGAGACGTTTGGAAAAACGTAGAAGGCCCCCTGGGGCAGGCGACAGCGGACGCCGGGGATGCGGTTGAGGCCCTCGACCAGCACGTCCCGCCGCCGCCGGTACTCGGCCACCACCGCCTCGACCGGCTCCTGCGGCCCGGTCAGCGCCTCCAGGCCGGCATACTGGGTGAACGTCGCGGTGCAGCCCACCGAATGGGTCAGCAGCAGCTCCACCCGCTCCGCCAGCGGCTCCGGCATGATCCCGTACCCCAGCCGCCAGCCGGTCATCGCGTAGGTCTTGGAGAACCCATCGACGATCACCGTCCGCTCCGCCATCCCGGGGAGGCCGGCGATGCTGGGTGCCGATCTCCCATCGTACACCAGGCGGGCGTAGATCTCGTCGGAGAGGACCCACAGGTCCCGCTCTCGGGCCACCCGGGCGATGTGCTCCAACGCCGAGAGAGGCATCACCCCGCCGGTGGGATTGCTGGGCGAGTTCAGGATCACCATCCGCGTCCGGTCGCTCACCAGCCGGTCGAAGACCTCGAGATCGAAGGAAAAGTCTTCCTCCTCGCGCAGGGGCACCGGCACCGGCACCCCGCCTGCCACCCGGATCATCGCGGGATAGGTGGGGAAGCCGGGGTCGGGATAGAGGACCTCGTCGCCGGGGTGGACGAGTGCCAAGGTGACGAAGAAGAGCGGCGGCTTTGCCCCGGGGCCGACCACCACCTGCTCGGGCCGGACCGCGATCCCGCGCCGCCGCCCGGCGTCTTCGGCGATCGCGCGCCGGAGCGCCGGGATGCCGGCCGGAGGGTTGTACCGGGTATGCCCCTCTTCGATGGCCCGGATGCCGGCCTGGGCGATGTGGGGAAACGTGGGCACGTCGGGCTGACCGATCTCCAGGTGGATGATGTGCCGCCCCTGCGCCTCCAACGCCTGGGCGCGGGCCAGCATATGGTAGGCCCCCTCCGGGGCCAGGTGGCGAACCCGGTCAGCGAATGTCATCAGTCTATCCATAGCGCTGCCTCACCTTGACCGTTCAGGGATGCCGTTCGCTAACGCGTGCGGGCCGGTCTCCGTCCCACCGCCTTGTCCACGAACGAAATGCTGTGCAACATTCCGAGACCTCGTCAGACCTTCAGCCGGAATCCCTCCGGGAACGGATCCTCGGCATCCAAGACGAAATGGTGCCATCCCGTGATGTACGCCCTTCCCGTGACCCTGGGTACCACAGCGGGGAACGCCTCTGACCCGCTGCCCACCTGTGTTTCGGCTATCACTTGACCCATGAAACGGGTCCCAATGATGCTCTCGGCGACAAAGGGTTCGCCCAGTGCAATCTCTCCCCGGGCGTATCGCAGCGCGAGCTCGGCACAGGTGCCCGTACCACACGGAGACCGATCGACCATATGGTCGCCCAAGATCACCACATTGCGACTATCTACTTCCCCGCCGACCACGTCCACATAGAACCGGACGTCTAGGATCCTGTCAATGTGAGGTAGCTCTGGATGCCGGACCGGTACCTGCTTGTTGGTCTCAGCCAGGATCCGCATGCCCAGGTCGGCAAGTCGAGCGGCGTTGTCCGGGGCGAGCTCGATCTCCAGCTGACGGGCATCGACGAGGGCGAAGAAAAGGCCTCCGAAGACGATATCGACCACAAGATCGCCCAGCCCCGGCACCTTGACAGAAACGCCGGAGCGATAGACAAAGGACGGAACGTTGCTGAAGGAAACCGATAACACCCGCCCGTCCTCAATCTGCGCGTGGGCGCGAACCAGACCGGAAGGCGTGTCGAGCGTTATACCTGTCTCTGGTTCAACCGCTTCGAACATGCCCGTTTCGAGCAGGACGGTCACCACGCCGATGACAGCGTGCCCGCACATGGGCTCATACCCTTTGTTATCCATAAACAGTACACCGATATCGGCCTCCGGCAAGCACGGATCCACCAGGATCGCTCCGAACATGTCCTTATGACCTCGCGGTTCCAGCAACAGCAAGCCCGGCACCCAAGGGAGGTGCTCTTCAGCGTAAGCCAGCTTCTCCGCCATTGTCCGTCCAGGGATCGGTGGCAGGCCACTCACTACCAAGCGGGTGCATTCGCCGGCGGTATGGGAATCGATGGTCGATATACATTTCGAGAAGCTTGCCATAGCCTCTCCACGGACTCTGCTGGAATTGCGATAATGGAAGTTGGCTGCTCCGTCGGTGGCGAAGAGCTTCTCCAGCTCCTTTGGAACTTCATTGTCCTTTCCATGCGTCCGCAGCGTTCCACCCTCGCAAGCGCCGAGGTCTCGTCACTGATTGCGCTTCTCCGCTCGCTGGATAATGTATTCGACTTGGTCAGCAACATCGTTCGGGAGCGGGTCAGGTTGATGCGACTCGATCAACTCACGAGTTCGCGCGTTCACCCTCTGCTCGAAGGTCAACTGGCCCGACTCATCCCAGGCCTTCGCACCACCACGATAGAGGAGGTGTGGATACCATATGTCGCGAAAGTGGCGGAGCGTGTGGGGATGTGTGAGGAACTCGCCTCCTGGACCCACCTCATGGATGACGTCGATCGCAAGAGCTTCTTGATCAACGCGGATTTCAGGGAGCAGATGGCGGATCATCTCGACAATCTCGTCTGTCGCCACGATCATATCCGGCATGACGACCGTAGCATTACCGAGCAGACCGACGTCATGAACCAGGTTGGCTCCCGAGAGGGCTGCCATCATGCAGGACGAGGTTGCCTCCAATATGGCTTGTCCGTCGAGCACCTGAGAGTCCGACGTCCCCGCCGTACCGAAGTTCGGCAGTCCGAAGTAATGTGCCATCTCAGCCATCAGCGAATTGCCCAGTTGAAACTCCGGTGCGCCATAGGAGAAGATCGTCGTCCTCATGTCCATTACCGAGGGCATGCCGCCGAAGATGAAGGGAGCCCCTCTCCGTTTGAGCTGGTGCACCACCAGGCCACTTAGGGATTCGGCACACAACTGGGCGAGGATCGCCGCCTGGCTTGCGGGCGCAGTGCCTCCCATCGCTGCATAGGAGGTATACACCACAGGGATCTCATGCTCAGCGCAGTAGAGCAACTTCCTGATAGACTCGTCCGGGTGGACCAATGGAGAAACCGGCTCCGCGTAGACGATCAGAACGGGCCGGGCCTTCAGCACATCGTCGCCCCCGACAGCCAGGGCGGCCATCTCCCGGCTGTCGGCCAGCGCCTGCAAAGTGACCGGCATAGCCAGCACCGGCTTGGTTGAGCTCTTCAGGCACTGGGCCAAAGAGACCCGGTCGGCGATCTCGGGGGGGCGGTCGGCGACAAGCCCCGAGGCGGTCGTGTAGCTGATGTTGGGAAGCGCATCGATGAGTACAGCATTGCGGCGCACGTCCTCTTCCCGGCATGGACGCCGCCGATGGGTGAACGGGTCGAGCACGTCGGGAGCATCGGTGTGGGCGCCGTAGTAAGCGCTGTACCCCTCCAGCCGCATGGCCAACTCGCCGTTGCGCGTAAAGATCGAGATTCCCCGGGGGGCCGATCGGATCGCTTCCACTACCAATGGGGCGGGGAGAAAGACTCGATCGCCTTCGATGCGTGCTCCGGCGCCATCCAGAAGCGCCCGTGCCTCCGGCTCGGTGAGCCTGACCCCCACCCTTTCCAGCAGCTCGAACGCGCTCTCGGCGATGGCTTCTCGCTGTTCGTCGGTCAGGATCCGAAGTATCGGGCCCATCCTCTTCCTTCCGCCCACCCCCGTGCCTGGTCCTACTTCGTCGCTTGGGCCAGGATCTCCCACAGTTTCTTCTTCTTCGCGGGCTCCAGCGGCCTGGGCCGATGCTCTTTGATGATCTCCTTGACCTTGGTGTTGAGCCGTTGGCCCAGGGTGGCGGCTCCGGACTCCAGCCACTGCGGTCGCCTTTTCCGGTCGAGAAGGCTTGGGAACCAGAACTCGCGGAACCGCTTGAGGGTCTGCCTGGTATCCAAGAAGTGGCCACCTGGTCCCACCTGGTGCAGCTCGTCCACCATCAACGTCTCATCGCTGACCTCGATTCCCTTCATCAGATGGTCGCACATGGCGACCAGTTCGTCGGTCAGCAGGATCATCTCGTAGGATGTCGCAAGGCCGCTCTCCATGTAGCCCACGTCGTGGACCAGGTTCGCGCCGCTGAGCTTGGCCATGATCACGGACAACATAGCCTCCACAGCGGCCTGCTCGTCCATGACCTTGGCGTCGGTGCAGCCGGCGTAGCCCCACGTGGGCATGCCGTACCAGCGGCCCAGCTCGGCTATGGCGGCTTTGGTGAGCTGGAACTCCGGCGAGCCGTAGCAGATCTGGGTTGAACTCATGTCCATGTGGTGCACACCCGCACCGAACACAAACGGTGCACCGCGCCGCTTCAACTGATGAACGACAAGACTGCTGAGGATCTCGGCCAGCGACATCACCAGGCCTCCGGCCATCGTTATCGGCGCGGTAGCCCCCATTTGCGGACCAGGCGAATGAACCACCGGCAGCCCGTACTCCGCCATGAGCAACAGCTTGTCCACCGCCGTCTCCGATTGCTGCAGGGGCGAGCTGGGCTCGGAGTAGAGCAAGATGTGCTGCTGTTCCACCAGCGCCTCGTATCCTCCAGCGACCACCGCCGCCATATCGATGGCTCGCTGGCAACTGGCCCTGTCGTTGGTCACGAAGACGATGGGCTTCGTCGTATGTTCCAGCATCAACGCCATCTGGACATCATAGGTCAGCGCCACGTCCACGTCCGAGGGAATGCCGATCGACATGACGAAGTGGATGTTGGGCAGAGCATCGCACAGGTGATAGGCATCAACGAGATCGGCCTGGGTGAACCTCCGATGCTCGCCTGTCTCCGGGTCGAGGAGGTAGGGGCAATCCGATCCTGTGCCGAAATAGACCTTACGCCCCTCGAGAAACATCGCTGGCTCGCCGTCTCGGTCGCACATCACGATCCGGCTGGGTGCCGACGCGATGGCATCCTCCACCAACCCGGCGGGGAACCTGACGAGGTTGCCATCGGAGATGAAGGCCCCGGCCTTCTTCAGCATGTCCAACGCGCCCTTGTGATGGAACCGGATTCCCGTGCGCCGGAGGACCTCCAGGGCGGCGAAGTGCAGGTCCTGGAGTTGGTCCTCAGACAGAACGGCGAACTGGGGCGACTGAAAGACAACACGACTACTAGTTTTCATCTTCCCCCTCCAGACAGCATCGAGGTAGCGGCGGACAGTGGGCAGGTAGGCAGCAGCTACACTTGTGGTTCCTTCAGCGTCGTTGCAGGTAGGCGGCAAACTCGCCCACATCCTGCAATTCGTCGAAGTGCCACAACATCTCCAGGAGAGATGTGATGCGGCGCTCCTCGAGGACGTAGCCGGTCAGCCATCGGAACTTCTGCTCCAGCCGGGCCTCGTCTCCGCGCGCGGGGATCCTGCACGCATCCGAGACCACTCCCGAGTCCAGGACCACGCCATCCCTAAGCCGCATCACCACCCGGCTCGCGCTGATACCGTCCCCGTACCCCTCGAACGCCGGACGGTAGAGGTCGTCGAGTTCCTCCGATTCTACCAGTTCGATCTTGTCCACTAAGGCATTGATTCTCGTGTCCCCCAGGCGTGCCTCAAGGATCTGGTCTGGACCCACCTCGCCGTCGACAAGATACGCCGCCAGCACCCACCTGGCGCTGAACTGTGCCTCCTCCGTGGTGCTCGGATGAGCGGTGTGGAGAACCGCCGTCCAGTGGTGTCCTTCGAGCCGTATCACCTCTATATCATCGACGTCCCAGACGTGCTCCCGTCTCAGCTTGTCGATGGCTGCGATGGCCGTATGTGTCCATCCGCAGGAGCAGTACCGCTTGAAATCGACGCCGTCCACTAGCACGTACTCGTCCCCGAGTGTGGCGACCCAGTCCCGGTATTCTTCGAAGCCCAGCAGACTGGGGACACCTGTGAAACCTCGTTCGGCCAGCTCAGCGGCAACGACCCCGGTCATGGCACCCCATCCGTGCCCGTGCTTCACCATAGCCGGGTTGACCAGGTCGCGCTCCATGGGGACGTTGGGCGCGAAGTATTCGGCAATCCCAAGGGCATGCTTGATTCTCTCTTCGTCGAGCCCCATCAGATGGGCAGCCGTCGCAGCGCAGGCCACAGAACCCCAAGAGCCATCGGCCTGGTAGATCGGCTGATGTCGATGCCAGCACCTCCCGACGCGGTGGGCGATCTCATAGCCAGCAACCATAGCCGCTAACATAGCGCTGCCGCTACTTCCCATCTTCTCCGCCACCGCCAGAGCCGTCGGGAAGACCTGCGCACCCACGTGTCCCCGCGTGTACACCGCACCGTCATCGCAATCCAGCGCATTCGCTGCACAGGCATTGGCAAAGGCGGCGCCAGCGGCGCTCGCGCGGCGGTCGTGCAAGAGGATCGTCGCCTCGTTCCCTCTCCACGCCTCACTGGCGTAGCCAGCGGCGATATCACTGACCGGGGCCAGCACTCCACCGATCGTCGCCGCGACGACGTCGATCAGGCACAGCTTAATCTTATGCCGCACTACATCGGGCAATGCGTCCCACCGCGTGCTCCGAACGAACCGCGCGGCCAGCTCATTCCCGTCCATACCTACCCCGGCGTTCTCTGATAGAGGAACCGACGTATGTGCGCTTCGGCCGCCAGCCTCCTTGGGGGCACATCGGTGTGCCTAAGCGCGAATGACCGGCTCCATATCGTAGAGATCCTCTATGCTGATGTGACATCGGATGGAATGCTCATCGGTTATCCGCCGCCAAGGAGGAGCCTCGCGCTCGCAGACGGCGCCGATCTTGCGTGGGCAGCGGGTGTGGAACCTGCAGCCGGACGGCGGGTCGATCGCGCTCGGGACTGGGCCAGCCAGCCGTATCCTGGCCCTCTCCACCGTGGGATCCGGAATCGGCACGGCGGACAGCAGGGCCTCTGTATAGGGGTGATAGGGTGGAGAGAACAGGGCGTCGGTTGGGCCCAGCTCGCAGAACTGACCCAGATACATCACAGCCACGTGATCACACAGCTGGTACACGACACTCAGGTCGTGCGAGATGAAGATCATCGTGGTCCCGTATCTCTGCTGAAACTCCAGCAGCAGGTTCAAGATCGCCGCCTGGACGGACACATCCAGAGAAGAAAGCGGCTCATCACACAGGACAAGCGTCGGCCGGCCGGCGAACGCCCTGGCGATAGCGACACGCTGCTTCTCGCCACCGCTCAACTGGCGTGGTCGTCGGTCATAATACTCCTCCCCCAACCTCACCGCCTTGAGGAGGCGTATCACCTCGTCCTTAACCTGAGAAGGGGGGACCGTCTTGAACAGGCGCAGAGGACGTGCAATGGCTTCTCCTATAGGATAGCTGGGATTGAGCGTGGCGTCGGGGTTCTGAAAGACCATCTGCAGCTCTTTCAGCAGGTCGCGGGGACGCTTCTCCACGGCGCATGAGATGTCAACGCCCAGGAACTTCACCTCTCCGCCGTGAGGTGCCACCAGGCCCGCGACGCATTTGGCCAACGTCGTCTTGCCGCATCCGGACTCCCCAACCACGCCGATTATGGAGCCCTTCCAGGCCTCGAGGCTCACGCCGTCCACTGCCTTCACATAGCCCTTCCTTCTGCCCCCGGCCAACTCCGAGGCCCCCTCGCCTTGGGCCGTGTAGTAGACCCTAAGACCCTCGATCTCGAGGATTCGGTCAGCCGTGCCCTTGGGCCGCTCCTCCGTCGTTTGCGCAACCTGCGGGATCAGCACTGATTTCCTTGGCCCACTCGGGTGAAAACACCGCACGAAGTGGCCATCTGCCGCTTCCACCATCTCTGGACGGTTCGATCGGCAATGGGCGTCGGCACGATCACAGCGTGGCTCAAAGATGCATCCGTCTGGTATGTCGCGGAGGGAGGGAACCATTCCCGGGATCGGTTGCAGGGCCTTCGACTGGCGCCCGCCGCTTATCTTGGGGATACACCGGAGGAGGGCCCCCGTATACGGGTGCAAGGGGTTCAAGAATATATCACGAACAGAGCCCAGCTCCACTAGCTCACCCGCGTACATGACGGCCACGCGGTCCGCAACCCGACTTACCACTCCAAGATTGTGGCTGATGTAGAGAAGGGCGACATCGAACTCCTGCTTCAGCTCGCTTATCAGATCCAGTATCGTGGCCTCGATCGTCACGTCCAGGCCGGTGGTCGGCTCGTCCATGATCAGCAGCGCCGGGTGCGTCAGCAGAGCCATGGCAATCACGACGCGCTGCTGTTGCCCGCCCGACAGTTGGTGCGGATACCGCTGCATGACCGCCGGGGGGTCCGGCATGTGCACCTGATTCAGGATTCGCAGGCACTCATCCCTCGCCGCGTCACCTTTCATCCCTTTGTGCTCTATCAGCACTTCCATCAACTGGTCGCCGATTCGGAGACACGGGTTGAGGGCTGTCGCCGGATTCTGATACACCATCGCGACCTTGTTGCCGCGGATCTTGCGCAGCTCCTGCTCACTCTCATGCAGGATGTCTTTGCCACAAAACACGATGCGGCCGTTTGTCACTCTGCCGTTCGGCGCGATATACCTCATGATCGAGAAGGCAAGGGTGCTCTTGCCACAGCCGGACTCTCCGACCAGCCCAAGCGCGTCCCCGGGCCAGATCTCCAGGGAGACGCCCCGGACAGCTCTGACAAGGCCCTCTCTGGTCGTATAGGAGACTTCCAAGTCCTCGACCTGCAGGATAGGCGCCGTTCCTGGTTGACGCATGGACCGAATCCCTCCCACGCCTCTTCACCGCGCTCGGGCCGCTACCGCTTTCTCAGCAATGGCCTTGATCCTCTTCTCCACATCGGGTGGCAACACATGGCGAGGTTCTTGGGCCAGGATCTCTTCGATCATCGCCCTGGCCCGTTCGCGCATCGTCGTTCCGCCGCGCGCCATCCACTGCTCATAGTTCCGGCGGTCGAGCAGGCGCGGCTCCCACCCCCCGCGCACGTGCCGCAAGGTGTGTTTGGTCTCCAGGAAGTTCCCCTTCAGCGCATGCTCGTGGATCAGGTCCAGGGCCAGGTTTTCCTCGTTGAACTCCCATCCCCGGTGCGACCTGATCAATGAGACGATCTCATCCTCGATGACGAGGAGCTCCAACGATCCCATCAGCCCAGACTCCATGTAGCCCATATCGTGTATCATGTTGCCCCCGTTGAGGGTGGCGCTATAGAGAGTGAGAGATGCCTCAAGGATCGCCTGTTCATCCAGCACCTTCGAATCCGTCGCGCCGCCCGTAGCGAAGGCCGGCTTGTCGTAGTAGTGGTTGATCTCGATGCTACCGCTATGTCCATCCCCGGAGCCGTACGGCATGACCATCGTCTTCATATCGACAAGGGACGGCCGGGCTGTGCTGAGGATCACAGGCGCCCCTTCGTTGACCAACTGAGCGATGACCAGGCCGACCAACACCCCGGCATTGGAGCAAGCCATCGCACCTTCGACGGTCATCGGACCGGTCATCCCGCGGATGACGTCGGGGAGATAGATGACGGGGAGACGCTTCTCGGCGCAGTACATCACCTTGCGCACCGCCTCTTCATTGTGGACAAAGGCCGACGTAGGGTTGAGGTAGCAGATCACCGAGGGGTTGATGCGCAGGTTTTCCTCGCCGCCTGCGGCGACTTCCGCCATCTCGATGACCTCGGGCGTCCCTTCCCACTCATACGTGACGAAGCAGATCGGCTTGGCGCTGTAGGTCAGCATCACCTCCATCTGCCGCACGTCCGCAGCGACCGGTACATCGCTGGGAAGGAACATCGACATGATGAAATCCACATTCGGCAAAGCGTCGGCCACCCGGATGCCGTCGATCACGTCCTGCAGCACCGCTTTCCGTCTTTCTCCGGTCCGATGGTCCAGGATGTTGGGGCAGTCTGAGCCGGTGCCGTACGTGGATATGCGGTCCCCCAGCGGCATGGCAGGGTTGCCGAAGCGATCGTAGATCATGATGTAACTGGGGGCCGTGCGCAACGCCCATTCCACCAGGTACGGCGGGAAGCGGACGTGGTTCCCATCCACGACGCAGCCGGCCTTCTTCAGCAGGTCAACCGCTGGCTGGTAATGCACGAACACCCCTGTGCGCTCCAGGATCTCAAGAGTAGCATAGTGCAGGATACGGCACTGCTCGTCCGTCATAGCACGATAGTACGGCCCGATGTAGGCAACCACATTGGTCCACGGATGCTTCATCATGGTCGGCACTCCTTTCGTCCCGCGTTCGTTCTCTCGAGCGAGTAGCTGTTAGATGGAATGGCGCAGGCCACTGAGGTGCTTCATAGCTGATCGAGGGCCTGCTCCAGGTCGGCAATGATGTCTTCCGGATCCTCAAGCCCCACAGACAACCGAATCAGGCCATCGTAAATGCCTACCGCTTCCCGTTCTTCAGGTTTCATATTGCAGTGCGTATGTGTAGCGGGGTGGGTTGCGATGGTGCGGCTTGTCCCAAAGCTGGGTACGATGGCGATCATCCGGAAGGACTCCATGACCTTGATGGCACCTTCTGCGCCTCCCTGTACGACAAATGAGAGCAACCCGCCGAAGCCCCCAGGCATCTGACGCTTGGCCAGTTCATGCTGGGGGTGATCCGGCAGACTCGGGTAGTTGACGTGGGTGACCTTCGGATGCTGGGCCAGGTATTCGGCCACCTTTTCCGCATTTGAACTATGCCTGGCCATCCGAAGAGGTAGCGTCTCGAGGCTCATAAGGGCCAACCAGGCGTTGAAGGGAGGAAGAATCGCTCCAACGCATGCGATCAGGCTTCTTAGCTCTCTGATCCGTTCTTTCTTCCCTACGATTGACCCTCCCACGATAGCGCCGTTTCCGCTCATGAACTTCGTAAGGGAGTGCACGACGAAGTCGGCCCCAAGATCCAGAGGATGCTGAAGACATGGGGTGACGAGCGTATTGTCGACGATCAGGGGAATGTTGTGGGCATGGGCGATCTCGGCTACGCCGGCTATGTCGGTCACAAACAGGGTCGGATTGCTGGGCGTCTCAACCCACAGGAACCGCGTCCTGGGAGTGATCTGCCGTTCCCATTCCTTTAGGTCACCGGGATTTGTGACCAGACGTGGACGGACACCCATGCGTTCAGGAGCCATACGGTAAAACAGCTCGTAGGCCTCGCCGAAGATCATATGGCTCGTCACAACCTCGTCTCCAACCTTCGTTAGGTAACGGGTCATGAGGAATACGGCGTGCATGCCGGAGGGCGTAGCCAGGGCAGCCTCTCCACCCTCCAAGGCGGCCAATCGCTTCTCAAGGATGTCGACAGTGGGGTTGGAGTTGCGACCGTAGTCATAGCCCGGTTCCAGACCCTGGACCATTCTGGTGTAGTGGTCAACGTCTGTCAGGGGATAGATCCCGCTTTGAATGAGGGGTGGCGTTACCGATCTGAACAGGATCATCTCCTCAGGTTTCATCGGAATCGGACTGTAGCCTCCATGCACAGCGGTGGTGGACATTCCCCACTTCTTCCTCTCTACCATAGCGGATTTTCCTCCTGAAAGGATAGTGAATGGTACGTCGTTGCGCTACCGCTGTTGCGCTGCTTCCTTCAAGCCGTCGCTCAGCATATTCAGCGCGACAACCAGGGAACTCAGCGCTGCCGCCGGGGCCAGCACCATCCAGGGCTGGCGGAATATCCACTGACGCCCTTCGTTGATCATCCCTCCCCAGTCGGGCGTCGGCGGCGGTATCCCAAGCCCCAGGAATCCGAGCGATCCGATCGCCATCACCGCGTACCCAACCCGGATGCAGGCATCGGCGATAATCGGTCCGCTCACATTGGGAAGGATCTCCCGGAACAGGATATAGCGAAGCCGCTCTCCCCGAAGCCGGGCGGCGTTCACATAGTCCTGAGTACGTGCCTCCAGAACCAGGCTCCGCACGATACGAGTGATTGAGGGGATAGAGCCCACAGAGATCGAGATGACCACATTCAGCGCCGAAGGGCCGAGGCTCGTGATGATGAGGATGTAGATCAGCAGCATTGGAAACGACATGAGGATGTCACAGCCACGCATAATGAGCATGTCGACCTTGCCGCCGATGTAGCCGGAAACGAGCCCAAGCGTGACGCCCCCGAGCACACCCAGGAGAGTGGCTATCGGCGCCAACACCAAGACCGTCCGCGTGCCCCAGAAGAGGCGACTCATCACGTCGCGTCCCAGGTGGTCAGTGCCGAGCCAGTGCTCCGGCGAAGGGAGCTGCAGTCGAGCAGCCGATATCCCGGTGGGAGAGTAAGGGGAAATCAGAGGGGCAGTCAATGCGATGACGATCCAGAACAGGAGTATCGCCGCTCCGGAGACCGCGCTCCTGGATCGAAGGATGTCGGAGATCGCGCGGGGCAGCCTTACGCCTGATAGCGGTCTTACTCTGGCTCGCGAGACCTGGGATGGCGAGGGTTGGGGATTGTCGCGCATTGCCGATGACTCCTTCCAGAGGTCGTTCACTCAAACCGGATGCGAGGGTTCAGGAAGTACACGCCGATATCGGCCATGACCTGGGTTGCGACCGCCACAAAGGTCAGCACGAGGGTCCCCCCTTCAAGCAGGACGATATCGTTTCGCATGGCAGCATCAAGCAACAGACGCCCCAGCCCGGGGTAGTTGAACAACACTTCGACCACGACAACGCCCCCGATCAGCCAGTTGATGTGCAGCATGACGGCCGTGAACGGAGCGATGAGGGCGTTGCGTAACGCGTGCCGGAAGATAACCTTTCTCTTTGGCAAGCCCTTCAACACCGCTGTGCGAATGTAGTCGCTCCGCATCACCTCGGCCATGCTCACCCGGGTGAAGCGCGCCAGGTACCCTACCTCGTCAAAGGCCAAGGTCAGAATGGGCAACATCAACTTCTTCACCGTCACGAAGAAATTGTCCCCTGACTCCGGCAGGCTCACGCCGGGGAGTAACCCTAACCAAAGCGAGAAGAAGACGATCAGGTAGACCCCGCTGACGAAGCCTGGACTGGACACCATGATGCTGCTTGTCAGAGAGATGATCCGGTCGAGGATCTTGCCCTCCGATATGCCGGCAATGCACCCCAGGGCCAAGCCCAAGGGTATCATAAAGACAAAACCCAGCCCTGCTAAGATCAGCGACCGCTTGAGCCGGACCGCAACGAGTTCACTGACGGGACGCTGGAAGTGGATGGATATGCCCAGATCCCCGCGCAGGCAACCGGTGATCCAGTCCACATAGCGTATCCACGCTGGCCGGTCGAGCCCCAACTTCTCGCGGAGCGCCTGGACCGCCTCCTCCGTAGCATATCTTCCGAGCGCATTCCGGGCAGGGTCGATGGGAACCACTTCGGCGATGAAGAAAACGATGACCGAGATGACGAACATGGTCAGCAACATGGCAGCGATGCGGTTAAGGAAGAACCTGAGCATGTGCACCTCTCTTCAACGGGCGACCGGGCTCAACCGCCGGGTACTTCTCTGAAGCACAAGGGTGAAGTTGATACGGGCTGCCTCCGGTCTAGGCCTTGCGGTACAAGCTGCGATTCCCAGGTCCGTCGCACTGAAGGACTGCTCTAGCGACTCTGTGGCTTCCGACCGCGGTCGGAAGCCACAGAGTTCGCCGCACAGTTGGGGATATCTACTCCTCCAACCATATCAGGCGGTAGTCGATCCCCACCTCCGGGTCGAAGCCCCGCACCCGCTTCCGGTAGGCATCGAACTCCGCGTTCCAAAACGGAATCATGTACCCGGAGTCTTCTTGCATCATCCTCTGGATCTGGCAGTAGATCTCACGTCGCTTCTCGACGTCGACCGTGGCGTCGGCCTCGTCCAGCAGGGCATCGAAGTCCGGGTTGCAGTAGTAGGATTCGTTCCAGGCAGCTCCGCACCGGAGAGCCAGGTTGATGTTAGCGGTCGCCGGGGCACGGCCGCTCCACCCGCTGACGGAGAACGGCCACTCCATCCACTGATCCCAGAACGCCGAGCTGGGGAGCACCTTGATGTTGATCTTGATCCCGGCCGGGGCAGCCATTTCCTTCAGCGCCTGACACATCGCTGGACGATGCTCCGGGGTGTCCGGCGTGGCCAGCTCGATCTCGATCCCATCGGGGTAACCGGCCTCGGCCAGGAGAGCCTTTGCCCTCTCGATATCCTGCGGCCGCCCATCCGCGTCGGTGTCAGGGCAGTATGCGGGGTCATCGGACCGGATCCAGTGGTCGTAGCCCACCCGGCCGGCCGGCATGACGAGCTGCCACAACTGCTCGCGGTCCTGGACCAGCTTGAGGGCGTTGCGCACGCGCGGGTCGGTGAAAGGCTCCACGTCACACCGCATCACGAAGGGGGAAATCCAGCCGCTGATGTAGCCCGAGGTGAGGATGTCTGGATACTTCTCCAGTTCTGCGATGGTCCCTTCACTCGGGGCCACGAGGTCCACCTCGCCCGCAACCAGGGCCGCCAATCGGGCAGCATCGTCCCATCCGGCCGTGAAGATGAGCTCATCTATGTACGGAAGTGGCTGACCGTCAACGCCCTTTGCCCAGTAGTCTGGACGTCGCACGAGCACCATCCGCTCGTCGGGGACGAACTCCTTCAACAGGAAGGCCCCGGTCCCGATGGCATGCTCAGCATCGCCCTTGTAGAAGTCCTCCCAGCCGCCTTCGGGCGCGATCATCGTCGGGTAGTCGGTCAGCATAAGGGGGACAGCGAAGTAGGGTCGGTCGAGATGGAGCTTGACCGTATAGTCGTCCACCTTTTCCACGCCAGTAGGACTCAGGAAGTCCAGCCTGGCTTTGTTCGGCGATCCCACGTCCGGATCCAGCCAGTGCAGGAAGTTCCACACAACATCATCGGCGGTGAAGGGTTTGCCGTTGTTGAAGGTGACCCCTTTCTGCAGGTAGAGCGTCCACTCCTTCGCGTCTTCGCTGGCCTCCCACCTCTCGACCAGCAGGGGATGTGGAATGCCGCGTCGGTCAGCCCAGACCAGGGTCTCCGCAATCCACCGCCCCACATTCCCGGTGCCGACGCCATCTATGGCCGGATCCTCGACGTAAGGCATCCAGTTGTATTCCGTCCGCAGGGTGCCGCCCCGTTTGACGAGGGGGGTAGGCGTCGGCTGAGGGGGCACCGGGGTTGGGCTCGGCGCAGGCGGCTGCGGGGTCGGCGAGGCTTCTTCGGGTGCTGGCGTCGGTGCACATGACGCGAGGAAGGCGTGAATGGAACTTAGCGACAGGCCCAATATGGCTGCATTGCGGATGAATTCCCGGCGTGTGATCCTTCTCTTCAGATAGAGATCTTTCAGTTCCGGGATGTACGGATGGACCTCGTCCCGCTTCTTTTTCCTAATAATCTCCATCGCTGCCCTCCTTCTCTCTCCTGGTTAGTAACAGTTCTTCTCGACCATCCGCGCCGACACTCAGAGATTGTGCATTCAATCACCTCCTTCGGCTCTAGCGGTAGGGGATCAACCTTGGCACGACTCAACCACTCTCCTCAGGTTCGGCGACCCCTTTGAGGATGTGGCCAATGTATGACCAGTGGTTATGGGCTGCCTGTCGAGCAGCGTCCACATCATGTCGCTCTATCGCCTCAGCGATCGCCTTCTGAAGACGAATGGACTGCTCCTTTACCCTCGGCATCTTCACCATCTCAGAGATAACGTCCGACAACAGTTTGCGTGCCAGATGGTAGAACTGCTCCAACAACTCGTTGTGCCCCGCCCTGGCAACCGCCAGGTGAAACTCCAAATCCGCCTCAACAAAGGCTTCGTCGTCCCCAATGCTTGCTTCCATCGCCCTCAGGGCATCCCAAATCCGCTCGATGTCCTCAGGTGTCGCCCGTTGAGCGGCGAACTCTGTCAAGGCGATCTCGATCACCGAGCGGGCTTCATAGACCTGGTGGGCTCGAAGCTCACCCAGCCGGGCTTTAACTACAGTGGGATGGATCAGCGTGTCCAATGCATCGTGCCGCACCCAGGTTCCCTTTCCTGGATGGGACTCCACCATTCCTATTGCGGTCAGAGCCTGGATAGCCTCGTGAATGGTTGAAAGCCCTACCCCGAATTGGGCCGCCAGCTCTTTGCGTGAAGGCAGGAACTCCCCCGGTTGGATCTCGCCGGTCAAGATCATCTCCTGGAGTTCCTCGATGATAGCAGCCACCAAGGTGTTTCTCTGAGGAGAAGGCATAATCATAACCGATGAAGTTATTCAGAAATACAGAACTTATGAATATTATACATCTGATCTTGCCTTGTGTCAAGCATTACTTATCCCGATTCGGGCATCTACTATGAGCGGCCGCTTCGCTGAACTCTGGCGACTTGCCCGAAACTCGCCCCCAATGAAATACACCTCCTGTTGCCGAATCTGTAACAATTTGGTAGGTGCCTGGCGACTGGAAGTAGGGGCGCAGCGCGCTGCGCCCCTACAAAAGGCAAAGCCCGGCCTTCGCCGGGCTTCCTTTGTTCCCCAGAAGAGGAAGAGCCGCCGAGGGGCGGCTTCGCCATTCGCAGCCGCGGCTTCCGGCCGCCGGGGGCGTTACGACCTACAAAACTGTTACAGATGCTGCCTGCCCTATCGCTTGGGATTGACAGTCCCGCCGGAGCGTGGTAGAATCACCCTCGGGGAGCCATCCCCCGTGCCGGAGGGATGGCCGAGTGGACGAAGGCGGCGGTCTTGAAAACCGCTGTGGCATAGCGCCACCGAGGGTTCGAATCCCTCTCCCTCCGCTGACAATTGCATATCGACACGGGGAGGTGCCAGAGTGGACGATTGGGGCCGCCTGCTAAGCGGCTGTGGGGGGAAACCTCCACCCAGGGTTCGAATCCCTGCCTCCCCGCCTTCGTGCCCCCGTGGCTCAGTTGGATAGAGCGTCTGGTTGCGGACCAGAAGGTCGCAGGTTCGAGTCCTGCCGGGGGTACCATACGCGCCCGTACCTCAATTGGATAGAGGAGCGGTCTACGAAACCGAAGGTTGGGGGTTCGAATCCCTCCGGGCGCGCCTCGAAAACCGTGACGCCCCGCTGAAGCGGGGTTTTTTGGAACACCACAGAGACACGGAGGACACAGAGTCTCGAAAAATTTGAGAACTCTCTGTGTCCTCTGTGTCTCTGTGGTTAAAACATTTGCCCCTCTTGGCCGCCGTG
>CAZOLN010000052.1:6622-17262 GCA_964580565.1 uncultured Anaerolineales bacterium | reverse complement strand
TCGGGGCCTATCTCATCATGACGTTGCCTTTTACCCTCTACGGCCTGCTCTGCGCGGTACGCACCGACTGCCAGCCTCCCGCAGGTTCCTGTAACCTGCGGGAGGCTCCTTCCCGTCTCGGCGGTAAAACAGGACATCGGTTCAGAACAGGGCTCTGGGCCACGGCGGCGACGTTGCAGGCGATCGCTCTCCTGGTGACCCAGAGCCGGGGGCCGTGGGTGGGGGGGCTGGTCGGGCTGGCGGTCTTCGGCGCGCTGGTCTTCGGGCCGGGCCACCGGCGGTGGGTGCTGGGGGGTGTGATCGTCGTGCTGGCCTTGGTCGGCCTGCTCGTTGTTGGATTGAAGTTCGGCCTGGTTCCGGGCGAGCAGGTCTCGCAACTGCCCTACGTCCGCCGCATCGTCGCGGCCGCCGACTGGACCGGCGGCACCGTCCGCGTCCGGTTGCTCCTCTGGCAGGCCGCCGTGCGGGTGGTCACCACCTGGCCGCAGGTGGGATTGACGCCGGACCGACTCCATCCTCTGCGGCCGCTGGTAGGGTACGGGCCGGACACCGCAGGGGTCCTTTACACGTGGGCCTACCCTCCGGAACTGGCCCACATCGAGGACCCAAGCGCCATCTGGGACCGAGCGCACAACGAGACGCTGGACCTGCTGGTGATGCGGGGGGTCCTGGGGGCGCTGGCGGTGGCCGGGCTGGGCATCGCCTGCCTCCGGCGGGGGCTCCGTCTCTGGCGGAAGTCGTCCGGGGTCGCGGAACGGGCAGCGGTCGCTGCGCCCTTGGCGGCGTTGGTAGCCCACGCGGTGGAGGTCCAGTTCGCCTTCTCGGTGACGGCGACGGCGATGATGGCCTGGCTGTGCGTGGGGATGCTGGCGTCGGCGGGGAGCAAGGAACAGGGAGCAAGAAACGCGGGCGAGCCGATGGACGATCCGGTTCCCCTGCGCTGGCGGGTCTACGCGCTCGTCGCCGCCGCGCTGCTCCTGGCCGTGGTCGTCCGCGTGGAAGTGGCCTCGGTCTGGGCCGACACGCTGGTCGAACGCGCCCGCGCGCTGGACCGGGCGGGCCAATGGGACCAGAGCATCGGCCTGTACCATCGGGCCCACGCGCTGGCCCCCTGGCAGCCGATCTACTACCAGTTCCACGCCGAGGCCCTCTACAACCTGGCCCGCGCGCTTCCGGAGGAGGCAACCGACCTGAAGGTAGGGCTGCTGGAGGCGGCGGACCGGAACCTCGCCGAGGCCCGTCGGCTGGACCCGCTGGAGTTGGAATACTACGCCAACGCGGGCATCCTCCACGCTTACTGGAGCGAGGCGATCGACCCGGACCACCTGGATGCGGCGGTGGCCCTCCTCGAACAGGCGATCCGGCTGGCGCCGACCCGGGTCGACCTGCGGATCACCCTGGGGCATATCTACCACAACCACGGACTGTACGAGCAGGCCCTCTCCCAATACGAGGCCGCCCTGGAGATCGACCCGGAGGCGGTCGATGCCTACTACGGGGCCGGGATGGCGTATCTGGCGCTGGACCAGCCCGAGCGGGCACGGGAGGCGCTGGAGGCGGCGCTGGAACGGGCCCCGGATTGCGAGCCGTGTCGGAGCGCGATGGAAGAACTGGAGAAGTGATCACTGAAGACACTGAAGACACTGAAAACACTGAAAACACTGAAAGCACTGAAAGCAATGAGAGCAATGAGGGCACTGAGGGCACTGTAAGCGCCCCTTATCTGCGGTGCACTACCTGGTGTCCGATCTTTCGGTGAGCCACAGGGCGCGGAAGGCGCGGGCGGTGAGGACCGGCCGGAGGACGCACCCCGCGGGCAGGTCCTCCACCAAGTCGAAGGTCACGCCGGACAGCGCGCGGATTTCCTCCAACGGCCACTCAGCCCGCGAGAAGAGAGCCTCCAGGGCAGATCGTTCCACCGTGAGCAGCCCGAACAGATCCCCTCGTCGAGGTCGGCGGCGTGGTTGGCCGAGGAAGGTGAGGATCGCCAGATAGTCGGGCGTATCGGTGCCGCCCAGTCGGGGTGGGAGGAGGTTGACGAAGTAGGGCGTGGGATGTTTCCGGCTGGGGCCGAGCCGCAGCCAGTCGACCACCTCCCAGCGGTGGATCAGGCCGGTCCGCTCGGGAAGTTGGAGCCGGAAACCGGTCCCCAGTTCCTCCTCCACCTCCCTCCGCAGGCAGGCCAGCGGCTTCTCCCCCCGTTCGATCCGGCCGCCGATCCCGCCGATGCCGACGGAGAGGGTCCCATCCGGACGGCGGGCCCAGTAGCGGGGCCTGTTCACCTCGAAGTAGTAGGCCTCGTCGTCGTATAGGATCGCCGAGACGCCGATGAGCCGGATGCTCCGGCCGCTCAACAGCGGATGGGAGACCCGTCGCAACGTCGGCAACGCCTCAAACAGATCCGCCACCTTCCCCCTCGC
Organism: uncultured Anaerolineales bacterium; assembly: GCA_964580565.1. Classification (GTDB taxonomy): domain Bacteria; phylum Chloroflexota; class Anaerolineae; order B4-G1; family DUEL01; genus DUEL01. The sequence goes on along the minus strand of CAZOLN010000052.1, from coordinate 14,842 downwards.
CTCCTCGCTTCTCGACTTCCTTGCCGATATGCTTCTGGATGAACCGATATGTTTCCTCCGCCACCCGCTCCCACTCGCTGTCCACCGTCAGGCAGTGGCCTGAGTTGTGGAGGGTGATCAACTCCTTGTCGGCGGAGCCCAGCCGGTCGTAGGTGTAGCGTCCGCTTTGGGGATGGATCGCCCGGTCGCGGGTGCTGTAGATGATGAGGGCGGGGCAGGTGATGGTCGGGAGGAGACGACGGACGTGGCGGATCAGTTTCAGGAGTTCGTGGGCGGCGGGGATGGGGTTGTCGGGGTAGTGCCAGATGCGGGACTCGGCCTGGGGGTCGGTCAGGTCGGTCTCCTCGGAGCCGGGCAGGACGCGGACCACGTGCTTGAGCAGCGGGGTGAGGTAGATGCGGCGGTCGGCGACGATGGTGGCGGGGGAGTAGAGGACGATGCCGGGCAGGTCCGGATGGCGGGCAGCCAGGTGGAGAGTGAGGAGCGAGCCCATCGACAGCCCGCCGACGAAGATCGTCTCACACCGGGCCCGCAGGTCGGCCAGCGCCTGCTCCACGTGACCGGTCCAGTCGGTCCACCGGCAGCGGTTCATCTCCTCGATGGAGGTCCCGTGGCCGGGCAGGAGCGGCCCGGAGACGGTGAGCCCACGCTCGTGGAGATACTCCCCGATCAGCCGCATCTCCGGCGGCGAGCCGGTGAAGCCGTGGATCAGGAGCATCCCCACCGGGCCACCTTCTAGGAGGAAGGGGGAAGGGTCGGGATGGGTTGTCATCGCTCACCTCCGATCGGTCAGGGCCTGCAGGAGAATTGTATCCTCCTCCCACCGATCTGCAAAGTTCAGGTGCTCAGATACGGCTCACACCGCAGGAGCGCCAACGCGCTGAAGCCGTCCGCGATTTCGCCGGTGCGGGCCATCTCCAGGGCGCGGGGGATCGGCGTAGGGTGGACCTCGATGATCTCCCCACACTCCCGGTCGGGCTCCCGGCTCAGACGGACGTTCCGCGCCAGGACGATGTGGCAGATCTGGTCGAACACGCTGACCCCGGCGCGGAAGGAGCCGATGTAGGTCCACTCGTCGCTCTCGCCACCCACCTCTTCGGCCAGTTCCCGCTTCGCCAGTTCGATGGGGCTTCCCTCGAAATCGTGGAAGCCGCCCGCCGGGACCTCCCAGCACCAGTCGTCCAGCAGGTAGCGGAACTGCCGGATGAGGACCACCCTCCCGTCGACGGCAACCGGCACGATCCAGACGGCCCCGGCGGTCTCAATGTAGGCGTAGGGAGCCACGTGCCCGTCGGGCCAGCGGACCTTGTCCTCGCGGACCCGGAACATCGGATGGGTGTAGGGATAGGCGGTGCTCAGCCGTCGCCAGCCCAGGGCACGCCCGTTGATCTTGTCGTCGGTTGATCCCATTCGTCACCTCCCAGAAAGTGCCTCGGATTCTACTCCCTCTGGGGCCGGCGGACAAGTCGGCTTGCTGAAACCGACGGGGTGTGATAGGATGCAAAGTACAGGGTGAGGGGTGAAAACGTGGGGAACAAAATGCGGACGGAAGATATAGCGCGGCTGGCCGATGTATTTCGGAAATATCCAGAAATCCAGGCCGTGTACCTCTTCGGTTCGGCGGCGGAGAAGCGATCGAGGCCGGAGAGTGACCTGGACCTGGCCGTTGTGCCTCGTAGTCCCGCCGCACGGGAACGTCGGCTGGACATCCTCGCCGATCTGGCTCGTGCCGGTTTCTGCAACGTGGACCTGGTCTTTCTGGATACCGACGACATCGTCCTTAAGTACGAAGCGGTCCGCCTCAACCGAGTCGTCTATAAGACCGACGACTTTGATCAGGGGGAGACCTACTCCCGTATCGTCCGGCAGTATCTGGACTTTCTGCCCTATCTCAAGGTCCAGCGGGAAGCATACAAGGAGAGACTCCTTGATGGTCCGACCGGAGGTCATCCGTAAGCGACTGAACAAGTTGGACGAGTACCTCTCCATCCTGCGGCGGATGCAGCGGTACACCCTTGAGGAGTTTGTGGCTGAGCCGGAGCGTTACGGTAGTGCCGAGCGATTTCTTCAACTGGCAATTGAGGTGGTGAACGACCTGGGAAGCCACGTGATCGCTACACTTGGGTTAGGTACCGTGAACTGGTACAGCGATATCCCGTCGATCTTGGCAGAAAAGGGCTACATAGATCCGGCTATGAGAGAAAAGTGGATCCGAATGATCGGTTTTCGAAACATTCTGGTCCACGAGTACTTGGACGTTGATCGTGAGATCGTCTATCGTACCCTACAGGAAGGGTTGAAAGATCTGGAGACATTGAAGCGCGTCTTTGCTCAGTTCCTCTGACGCGCTTGCCGGCCTCCCGCAGGTTCTCCACGCAACCTGGGGGAGGCTCCCTTCAAACGTGTCAGGCGGTCAGATGCACCCGTCCTCTTCCGATTTGCACTACTCCGTCGTCGTTGCCCTGAGCGGTGGGGTGGATAGTAGCGTCGCGGCGGCGCTGCTCGTGGAGCAGGGGTACGCGGTGACGGGGGTGATGCTGCGCCTGTGGGCCGAGCCGGGGGCGGTGCGCGACAACCTCTGCTGCACCCCCGACGCGGTAGGCCGCGCCCGCGCCGTCGCCGACCTGCTGGGCATCCCCTTCCGCCTGTTGGACGTGCGCGACCGGTTCCGCCGGGCGGTGGTGGACTACTTCATCGCCGAGTACCGGGCCGGTCGCACCCCCAACCCCTGCGTCCCCTGCAACCGGGAGGTCCGCTTCGGCTATCTGCTCCGTTGGGCGCGGGAACAGGGGGCCGATTACATCGCCACCGGCCACTACGCGCGCGTCCGCCGGGTGGGAGATCGCTACCAGTTGCTGCGGGGGCGCGACCCCGCCAAGGACCAGTCCTACGTGCTCCACATCCTCACCCAGGAACAACTGGCCCACGTCTTGTTCCCCCTAGGCGATCTGACGAAAGAAGAAGTGCGGGAGATCGCCCGGCGGAAGGGGTTGCCGGTGGCGGAGCAGCCGGAGAGCCAGGACATCTGCTTTCTGGCCGATGGAGACTACCGCCGCTTCCTCCGCCAGGAGGCCCCCGAGGCGACTCGCCCCGGCCCGATCCTCGATACCTCCGGCCGGGTGCTGGGAGAGCATCAGGGACTGGTCAACTACACCATCGGCCAGCGGAAGGGCATCGGCATCGCCGCGCCGGAGCCGCTGTACGTCGTCGCCCTCGACCCGGAGCGGAACGCGCTGATCGTGGGGACGGCCGACGAGTTGGGGTGGACGGGGTGTATCGCCGAATGGATGCACTACATCTCCGGCGAGGAGCCGCCCGGTCCCTTCACTGCCACGGCCAAGATCCGCTACCGCCACCGGGAGGTCGAGGTGGAGGCAACCCCCCTGCCAAACCGTCGCCTCCGGGTCCGGTTCGCCGAGCCGCAGCGGGATGTGACCCCCGGGCAGTACCTGGTGCTGTATCAGGGGGGGGTGGTGGTGGGAGGAGGGGTGATTAAAGAGGGGATTAGGTGACTAGGTGACTGGGTGACCGGGTGACAGGGGGGGTGATGGTCGGCGAGGTGTGGAACGAGACGCGGGGGGAGCGGCTGCTGGGACGGGTCCGGTGGTGCGCCTCGTTTTTCTGCCGGGGGCGGGGGCTGACCTTCCGCCGTCGGTTGGGGGAGGACGAGGGGCTGTGGCTGGTCGGCGGGCGGGAGAGCCGGCTGGACGCAGCGATCCATATGCTCTTCGTCTTCTTCCCCATCGGGGTGGTCTGGCTGGACGGGGAGGGCCGCGTCGTCGACACCCGCCTGGCCCGCCCCTTCCGCCCCTTCTACGCCCCCCGCACCCCCGCCCGCGACGTGCTGGAAGGGCCGCCCTCCCTGCTGAAGCACGTGGCGGTGGGCGACCGACTCCGCTTCCGGGCCCCGCAGGAACCCGCAGGTCGCTAGATAGTGGTCTATGCTGACCACCACAGAGGCACAGAGGACACGGAGGTTTTCAAAGTTTTCCAGAGGTTTCTCTGTACTCTCCGTGTTCCTGTGGTGAAACGGTGTAGGTCCTCCCTCAAATTTTGATCCTCTGTGCCCTCCGTGTCTCTGTGGTAACAGACACCGACGCCGCTAACCGGTGAAGAACGGCAGTTCCTCGCTGTCCCACCAGGTCTGGTTCTGGGTGAGATACTCCAGGGTGTTCTGGAGAAGCCGGTAGTGCTCCTCCTCCTGGCGGGTCAGGAACTCGTACGCCTCCTTCGCCAGGGGGTCCTCCGCCTCCTCGGCCGCTTTGGCGTACAGTTCGCGGGAGATCCGCTCCGTCTCCAGCCCGAACTCCAGGGCGGCGACGTCCCCTTCCAGGGAGATCTCCCGATCGGGCGTGAAGACGGGCATCGACTCCGGCGGCTCCTCTCCCGGCAGGTCCGGTTTGGCCGGGTCCAGGGGGAAGTCGGTCGCCATCGCCTCCTTGTAGGGCAACCACCCCTGTCCCTCCTCCAGCGCCCGGTACTCGGCCAGGAGCAGCCGCAGGTGGTCCACCTCCTGCGCCGCCAGGTCCAGGAACATCCGCCGCCCCCGCTCGCTGGAGGCCCGCTCGGCGGCCTGCGTGTAGAACCGATACCCGTCCCGCTCCAGGCTCATCCCACGCCGCAAAATCCCCAACGGGGTGTCCCGGTCCATCGCAACCTCCTTTCGAAAAGATCGTGCAAACCGGCGGGTCGGCGAGCCAGCGAGTCACCTCGCCGATTCACCGCCTCGTCTCACCCCACCTCCACCTCCTCCGCCTCCGAGAGGATGTCCCGCTGCTGCGTCGCCTCCTCCGCCTCCGGCTCCTGCCGCCGCCGTTGGAGCAGGTACAGCCCGCCCAGAGCGACCAGCGGGAGCGCGACCGCCAGCAGCAGGTACACCGGCGGGTCCAGCCGGGGCGAGGCGGAGAACCGGTCCAGGTTGAAGAGGATCAGCGCCACGGAGAGCCAGACGGCGAGGAAGTTGGGGATCGCGTCGCCGGAGCGGAGAAGTTGCAGGCCGATGACCCGCTCCTTCGTGAAGGGATAGAAAAGGTTGCTCCCCATGAAGCCCAGTTGGTCCTCCAGGATGTGGCCGGCAAACCCCAGGCCGGTCACCACCCCGGCCCAGAGGGGAGCGCGGGAGAGCGCCCCACGCGTGAGCCATTCGACGAAGGCGAACACGCCTGCTATCCCCAGCGCCAGCACCGTCGCCAGGGTCAGGCTGTGCGACCAGCGACGGTGCCAGTCCAGGAAGTGGACGTGGAGTCGATCCCCTTTCCGGACGAACTTGAAGGACGGACCGCTGAAGATGTCGACCCGGTTCTCGGCGTCGTAGGTATGGACCATCGGCACGCCGACCTTGACCCGGACCTCCTCCGCACCCTCCGGCTCGGAGCCGGGGAAGGGGACCTGCCCGGTGTTGACGACGGGGCCGATGCGGACCGCCACCTCGTTGTGGGCGGGGTCGAACCGGACCACGTACTGCCGCCACAGGTCGGCCCCCAGGCGGATGGTGTGGAGCATCACGCTCTGGGGCTTGCCGGTCTCATACGCCTTGCGCATCGCCCCGACCAGCCCCTCGGCGATCGCCCGCGCGTCCGGCTCCGGGCCGGGGTCGATCTCCAGGTCGTACCGCTCGAAGTAGCGGGCGAACTTGAAGTCGAGGGTGTCCGGCAGGATGCCGGCGATCCCCCCCAGGACGGGCAGCAACGACCCCTCCGCCGCCTGCCGCACCACCTCTGGGAAGAACGTCGCCAGCGCGACACCGGTGACGAAATGAGCGATCCCCTTCACCTCCCCCTCCAGATCGAGGGCCTGCCCCGGCCCACCTCAGGCCAGGCAGGTTCATTCTACTCGTCCCATCTCCCCATGCAAGTCCGTTGTCCGAACTTGCTTGACTTACCCCTAGACTCGTCTATACTGAAACCCCCGCAACTTTTGCCAACGGATAGAAAAGGAGGCACAGATGGCCGAGTTGATGGGTGCCGACCTGCTGGTCCAATGTCTCATCCAGGAGAAGGTGCGGTACGTCTTCGGGATCCCCGGAGGGCAACTCTGCCCGATCCTGGACGCCATCCGCCGCTTCGGCCACGACGCGGGTCTGGACTTCGTGATGACCCGCCACGAGCAGGCCGCCGCCCATATGGCGGACGCCTACGCCCGCGTCACGGGCCAGCCCGGGGTGTGCATGGGGACCATCGGTCCCGGCGCCGTCGACCTGGTGCCCGGGGTCTACACCGCCTGGGCGGATTCCATCCCGATGATCGTCCTCACGGCCCAGAACCAGACCTGGAAGAGTTACCCTGAGCGGGGCTCGATGCAGTCGCTGGAGCAGATCGACCTCTTCGCCGCCATCACCAAATGGCAGGCCCGCGTCACCCACTGGCAGCGGATCCCCGAACTGGTCCAGCGGGCCTTCCGCGTTGCCCTCTCTGGGCGGCCCCGGCCGGTCCATCTGGACCTGCACGTGGACGTGCTGGTGGCCACCGGCGACGAATCGTTGCTGACCCACCGACCCCTCCCGCCGGAGCGATACCGGCCCGTCCGCCCCCCTGTGGCCGACCCCGAACTGATCGAGCAGGCCGCCCAGATGCTGGTGGAGGCCGAGCGGCCGTTGATCCATCCCGGCGGCGGCGTCCTCCGCAGCGGGGCGTGGGAGGAGGTGCGGGAACTGGCGGAGTACCTCTCCGCCCCGGTCACCACCAGCACCGGCGCATGCGGCGTGCTGCCGGAGGACCATCCCCTCTGCCTCATCGCCGGAGGGTACGGAGCCTTGGGCGCCCAGGCGATGGCCGACGTGGTCCTCCTTGTCGGCGGGCGACTGGGGGATACCGACTTCTGGGGACAGCCGCCTTTCTGGGGCGAACCCGACCAGCAGAAATTGATCCAGATCGACATCGAGCCGGAGAACGTGGCCCTCAACCGACCCGTCGATCTGGCGTTGGTGGGGGACGCGAAGGCCACCCTCCACCTGCTGATCGAGGCGGTCAAACGGCGCACCCCTCCTATCCCGGAGCGACCGGAGATGGCCGAGTACCGCTCGGTGCAGGAGGGATGGCTGGCCCAGTTCGAGGCCCAGGCGGATACCGACCAGAAGCCGATCCACCCCCTGCGCCTGATCCGGGACGTGCGGGCCTTCTTCCCCCGCGACGCCATCACCATCGTGGACGGCGGAAACTCCACCGTCTGGTCCCACTATCTCAACCGGGTCTACGGCCCGCGCACCTTCCTCTGGGCCTCCGACTCCGGCCACCTGGGCACCGGCCTCCCCTACGCCATCGGGGCCAAGCTGGCCGCGCCGGACCGGATGGTCTACGCCATCTGCGGCGACGGCGCCTTCGGCCTGAACATGCAGGAGTTGGAGACCGCCGCCCGGCTGGGTCTCTCCTTCGTCATCGTGATCGTCAACGACCGACAGTGGGGAATGATCAAGGCCAAGCAGATGAGCGCATACGACGCCCGCTACATCGGCGTCGATTTCGAGGACGTGCGGTACGACCAGGTGGCGAAGGCGATGGGGTGCTGGGGCGAGCGGGTGGAGGACCCCGACGAGATCACCCCCGCCCTCGAGCGAGCGGTGGCCTCCGGGAAACCGGCGGTGCTGGACGTCATCGTGGACCCGTGGGTCCATCTCACGCCGCCGGACCTGGAGAACTTGGATGCCGTCTGGATGGAAGGGTGCGACCTGCCCTGGTAGCGAGGAGATCGGGAGGAAGAGGATGAAACTGGCATCGCTGGAATATATGGAAGAGGTCAAGAAGCGGTCCAACGCCGACCCCCAATACCTGGAACTGGCAAGGGGGTTGAACGCCTCCTACACGCTGATCCTGGAGCCGGAGCCCGATAAAGGCGTCCCCGAGCAGATCGTCGTCGGCTTCGACAACGTGGATGGGAAGATCAACGAGGTCTGGCTCGGCGAGCGGCCCACCGATTTCACCCTCTCCGCCCCCTACGGGGTGTGGGTGGACATCCTCCGGGGCAAAATGGGGCCGACCAAGGCGATCGCCTCGCGGAAACTGCGCACCAAGGGGCCGTTCCTCCAACTGCTGCAGGGAGCCAACCGCATCGTCCGCTGGGTGGAGATCCTGCGCACCATCCCGACGGAGTTCGAGGGGGAGTACGCCAAGTACAATTTGCCGGGGCAATAAGAAGAAACGCCACAGAAACACAGAGGGCACAGTTAAAATTCCGTGCCCTCTGTGCCCCTGTGGCGAGAAAACCGGAGCAATCACCGCTCCTCGG
>CAZOLN010000052.1:0-6522 GCA_964580565.1 uncultured Anaerolineales bacterium | reverse complement strand
TCCGTGCCCTCTGTGCCCCTGTGGCGAGAAAACCGGAGCAATCACCGCTCCTCGGGCGGCAGCAGGGCCATCCCGCTCGGGTCGAGGTGGCAGCGGACCCCCTCCCCCGGCCTAGGGACCGAGGGGCCGGAGGGCCATTCCAGGGCCAGCCTCGTCCCCTGGGCACACTCCACCACGATCCGGTAGTGGCCCCCGCGGAAGGCCCGCTCCCTCACCACGCCAGCGATCGGGTTGACCTCCCCCTCCCCCGGTCGGGCCGCCTCCGGCCGGATCAATAGCGTGGCCGACGTCCCGCTCTCCCAGCGGTCGGTGCGCTCGACCCGCAACCGGCCCAGGGGGGTCGACACCCAGCCGGGCTCCAGGAGAGCCGCGGGGAGGAGGTTCGTCAGTCCCAGAAAGCGAGCGATCCAAGGGGATGCGGGGTGCCGGTAGACCGCCTCCGGCGTCCCCTGCTGGACCACCCGCCCGTCCCGCATCACCACGATCCGGTCGGCCAGGGCGAACGCCTCCTCCTGATCGTGGGTCACCGTGATGGTGGCGACCCCGGCCCGCTTGAGGATCTCCGGCAGCTCCTCCAGCAGCCGCTCCCGGAGCGCCCGATCGAGCGCCCCCAGCGGCTCGTCCAACATCAGCAGGCGGGGACGAGGGGCGAGGCTGCGGGCCAGCGCCACCCGCTGCCGCTCCCCACCGGAAAGCCGGTTCACATCCCTCGTCTCGAAGCCGGTCAACCCCACCCACCCCAGCACCTCCCCCACCCGCTTCCGGATCGCCGCCTGGTCCCACCCCGCCATCCGCAGGCCGAAAGCCACGTTGTCGAACACGTTCTTGTGGGGGAAGAGGGCGTACTCCTGGAACATCAGACCGATCCCCCGACGGTGAGGAGGGACGTGCGTCACGTCCCGACCGTCCAGCAGCACCTGCCCGCCCTCCGGCTCCTCCAGACCGGCGATCAGCCGCAGAAGGGTCGTCTTACCGCAGCCGGATGGACCCAACAGGCAGACGATCTCCTGCTCCTCCACGGTGAAGTGCACGTCCGCCAGGGTCCATCCGTCGGGGTAGGATTTGTACAATCCACGGACCTCTAGCAGCGCCATCGGGCCTCAATATACCCCAACGGTGCGGAGAGCACAACCGAGGGGCCTCGGTCCTTTTGACACTTCTCCCCGATGAGTGCTATAATCCAGGTGCAGCGCGAACGGTCCATCGGCCAAGGAGGAGGGAGATGGAACCTTTTCAACCGCAGGTCCTCTCGCCGGAGGAGATCCGGGCGATGCTCACCGAGGTCTCCGAGGAGGAGGTCAAGCGGGCCCACGCCAACTCCCTCACCCCCCTCAACCGCGAGATCCTCTTCGAAGGACTCCCGGCCAGCGCCATCGTCCGCGACACCGAGGGCAACGAGTACATCGACTGCACCGCTCAGGCGTGGACTCTTAACGTCGGCTACTGCCATCCGGACGTGCTGGCCGCCGTGGCCGAGCAGATGCGCCACCTCACCCACGTCCGCTTCGGCTGGGCCACCATTCCGCGCATCAAACTGATCAACCGGCTGCCCCAACTCTTCCCCGGCAACCTGACCCGGGTGGTCCTCACCAACCAAGGCGGCGGCACCGCCATCGAGGCGGCGATGAAACTGGCGATGGTCAACCGACCCGGCGCGACCGTCTTCCTCACCGCCTACCGAGGCTACCATGGCGCTACGCTGACCACCCTCGCCGCCAGCCACTACATGCCGGTCCTGACCCGCTTCTCCGGCTTCGGGCTCGACCACTTCGTAAAATTCCCCTACCCTTACTGCTACCGCTGCCCCATCCAACACAACCCCCGCACCTGCGGCCTGGCCTGCCTCGACCTGGTCGAACAGGCGATCCGGTACGCCGCCGGGGGACCCATCGCTGGCCTGATCATCGAGCCGATGCAGGGGGCGGGCGGGCAGATCCCTACACCGCCGGGATACCTCGCCGGACTGAAGGAGATCTGCCATAAGCACGGCATCTTCCTCATCTTCGACGAATGCCAGACCGCCTTCGGGCGTATCGGGGCGATGAGCGCAGCCGAGTACTACGGCGTGGTACCCGATATGATCGTCCTCTCCAAAGGGATGGGCGGCGGCTTCCCCATCGGCGCGGTCCTGGCGCGGGAGGACCTGAAGGGGTTCGCCTACGTAGAAGAACACACGACCTTCGGGGCCAGCCCCATCTCCTTCGCCGCGGCCCTGGCGAACATCGAGGTGATGGTCCGGTTGGACCTGCCTGGCCGGGCGCGGCGGCTGGGAGAACGGGCCACCAGCCGACTGCGCAAGATGCAGGAGGAGTACCCCCTCATCGGCGACGTGCGCGGTCCGGGGCTCTTCATCGGCGTGGAACTGGTGGAGGACCCAGAGACGAAGCGACCGGCCACCGAGCGGGCGGCCGCGCTGATCGAACTGGCCCGCCAGCAGGGGGTCCTCTTCGACCTCGACCTGCCCGACGTGGTGGACGGCCAACCCGACCGGCGGAACGTGGTCAAGATCAAGCCGCCGCTGACCATAACGGAAGAACAACTAGACCGAGCGCTCGATGTCTTCGAGGCGACACTCGCCCAGGTCTCCCGCTTCCCACCCGAAATGTTGGAAGAGATCCGAAAGGAGATGATGCGGAGGGCGGTTCCCGATCGGTAGAGCGAACGTCGGCGGAGGGATTGCTGGATGACGCGCAAACTACGCTATCTCGTCACCATCATCGGGGGGTTGATCCCGCTGACCATCCTGATCCGGCTGACCGTCGTCAGGCCGCCGGACCCCGCGGTTCTGCTGCCGTGGGTGCTCTTCTGCGGGCTGACGATCTTCACGATGACCTTCGGCGTCCCACTGGGCGGCGGGCTGGTCTCGCTCCTGCCGACGACGGCGGTCGCGGCCTATCTGGCGATGGGGTTGGTGCCGGCTGGCTGGGCGGCGTTTATCGGCGCGCTGCTTCATGGCCTGGTCCGCCTCCATTGGGGCGAGCAGTTGGAGGGGCGGCAACTGGCGGACCGGGTGGAGGTGCTGACGCTGACGGCGGCGAACGGCACGATGCACGTTGGCAGCATTTTGGCCGGAGGCGCGGTGTTCGAAGCGCTGGGCGGTGCCGTGCCGTTGGTCCAGGTGAGCAGCGCCAACCTTCTGCCGCTCCTGCTCCTCGGTGTCACCTATCTGCTCGTCAACTATCTTCTCGCAGGCGCATACCTCGCTGGGCGGGGGCGGGTATACCTGCGTCATTACGTGCGCTCGCTGCCCAACCTGCTTTTGTACGAAGGGGGAACGCTCCCCTTCGCGCCGTTGATGGCCCTGGTCCTCACCCGGTTGGGGCTGGCGCAGTTCGTGCTCTTCGCCCTCATCCTCGTCCTCGGCTCGCTGGCGATGCGGCGCCTCGCCCTCACCGGCCGACGGCTCGAGCGGAGGGTGCAGGAGCTGGACAGCCTCCAGGCGGTGGGGCGGGCGCTGAGTGCCAGCCTGGACACCGAAACCGTCCTGCAGGCCATCTACGAACAGGTCGCCCGGCTGATGCCGGCGCAGAACTTCTACGTCGCTCTGTACGATCCGGAGACGGACGAGGTATCGTTCCCTCTGGTCATCGAAAACGGGGAACGGGTCCGGTGGCGGTCCCGCCGCGCGGGGAACGGCCTCACCGAGTACGTGCTGCGCACGCGCGCCCCTCTGCTCATCCCGCGCGATGTCGAGGCCACGGTAAAGGGGCTCGGTCTGGACCACATCGGCCGGCCCGCCGCCTGCTGGTTGGGCGTCCCAATGCTGGCAGGGGACGAATCGCTCGGCGTCATCGCCCTCCAGTCCTACACCACCCCGGAAGCCTACGACGCCTCCCACCGCGAGATCCTGACCACCATCGCAGCCCAGGCGGCCGTGGCGCTCCAGAACGCCCGGATGTACGGACGCACCGACGAGACGCTGGCGCGGCGGGTCCAGGAGTTGAACTCGATCCTGCGGACCACCCGAGAGGGGATGCTGCTGCTGGACCAGGAGCAACGCGTCGTGGCCGCCAACCGGGCGCTGGCCGATCTCCTGGGGATCTCCCTCTCGGAGTTGATGGAGCAGCACCTGACCGTCCCTCGCCCCGACGGAGGCCCTCCCCTCATCCGGCAGATCGGCTACACCCCGGAGACCTGGGAGGCCGACCGCGAAGTGTTGATGCAAGGAGAGCAGGACCATAAGCGGGCCATCGTCACCCTGGGCCCCCGCGGCCGACAGGTGGAGCGGACGTTGACCCCGGTGCGCGACCGAAACGGAGCGATCACCGGCTGGCTGCTGGTGTTCCGGGACGTGACCGAGGAGGTCGAACTGGCCCGTCTGAAGGAGGACCTCACCTATATGCTGGTCCACGACCTGCGCTCCCCCCTGACGGTGCTGAAGGGAAGCCTCACCCTGATCGAGGACTCGCTCACCACCGACAAGGGAGGGGACATCAACGAGATGCTGGCGATGGCGCACCGGAACACGGACCGCATCCTGCGGATGGTGAACGAACTGCTGGACATCGGCAAGATCGAGAGCGGTCGGCTGTCCATTCGACCGGAGGCCATCGACGTGAGGACGCTGCTGACAGAGGTAGCCGCCCGACTGGCCCCGCTGGCGCTCCCGGCCCACATCACCCTGGAGATCGACGTCGAGCCGGACCTTCCCCCCCTGTACGCAGACGCGAACCTCATCGGCCGAGTGGTGTACAACCTGGTGGACAACGCGGTCAAGTTCGCACCCGACGGCGGTTGGGTCCGGCTGTGGGCCAGATTGGATACGGAACGCGATCCGGCGCACCTGCTCATCGGCGTCAGCGACAACGGCCCCGGCATCCCCCCGGAGGAACAATCCCGCCTGTTCAAGAAGTTCCAACAGGCCGGCTCCACCGGCGGTCGACGGGTGGGGACCGGCCTGGGCCTGCCGTTCTGCAAACTGGCCGTGGAAGCGCACGGGGGAGAGATCTGGGTAGAGAGCGAGCCAGGCGAGGGCAGCACGTTCATCATATCGCTTCCCCTGGAGAAGTAAGTCCCCTGGAGGTGGAGGATGACCCAATACTTCGTCGCCCACGACGTGGGTACGGGCGGCAACAAAGCGGTGCTGGTGGACACGGAGGGCAACGTCCACGCGACAGCGTTCGCTCCCTACCCGGTTCACTATCCCCGCCCCGATTGGGCGGAGCAGGACCCGGAGGATTGGTGGCGCGCGGTGGCGCAGACCTCCCGGGCGGTGCTGGAGCAGGCGGGGGTGGACCCGAAGGACGTGCTGGCGGTGGTCCATACGACCCAGTTGCTGGGCATCGTGCCGGTGGACGGGGAGGGGGCCGTGCTGCGACCCGCCATCATCTGGCTGGACGGCCGCGCGCCCCAGCAGGCCGAAGCCATCATGCGCAAGTTCCTCGGACGGCGGGTCTTCGCGATGGTCGCCGGGGCGGAACTGACCGGGAAGGACGGCCTACCCAAACTGCTCTGGCTTAAGGAAAACGAACCCGAGGTCTACAACCAGATGCGGTACTTCCTGGACGTCAACGGCTACCTGACCTACCGGGCCACCGGCGAGATGGTCTTCGAGTGGTCGTGCGCCTCGGCCTTCGGGTTCGACCTGAAGAAGAAGGACTGGCTGCGGGGGATCATCGGCTACATCGGGCTCGACCTGGAGAAGTTTCCCCCGCTGGTCCGGTCGATCGACCGGGTGGGGGGAATGACACCGGAGGCGGCGCGGGACTGCGGTCTGCTGGAGGGAACCCCCGTCTTCGGCGGCTGCGGCGACGCGCAGGGGGCCGCCGTCGGCTCGGGGGCGGTCGGCGAGGGGGAGGGCCACATCTACCTGGGCACCTCCGGCTGGGTGGGCGTGGTCACGGAGAAAAGCCCTACCGGCCGCCACGGGGTCGTCTGCATCCAGTCGGCCGATCCGGACAAGGCGTTCCTCTTCGCCGAGATGGAGACGGCCGGGGCGTGCCTGAAGTGGATCGCCGACCAGTTCTACCGAGAGGAGCAGGCCGACCCGAACATCCCCAACGTCTTCGCCCTGATGGACGCGCTGGTCGAGACGATCCCACCGGGGTCCGACTTCCTCATTTGCACTCCGTGGATGTACGGTGAGCGGTCCCCGGTGAGCGACGTCTACGTCCGCTCGACCTTCTTCAACCTGAGCGCCGACCACACGCGGGAGCACCTGCTGCGGGCGGTGTACGAGGGGGTGGCCTACAACCTGCGCTGGATGATCGAGGTGGTGGAGCAGCACTTCGGTTTCCCGCTTCCGGTGCTGCGGGTGATCGGCGGGGGGGCGCAGGGCGCGCCGTGGATGCAGATCATCGCCGACGTCACCGGGCGACGGGTGGAGACGGTGGTCAATCCCCAGGAGGCCGGGGCCGTCGGTACAGCGCTTCTGGCCGGGATCGGCCTGGGCCTCTACCCCGACTTCGCCTCGCTGAAGGAGGTGGTCCGCGTCGAGCACGTTTTCGAACCCAACCCCGCCACCGCTGAGACCTACGGGGTCCTCTACCGCGCCTACCGCCGCATCTACGCCGCGCTGCGGGA
>CAZOLN010000051.1:4170-17373 GCA_964580565.1 uncultured Anaerolineales bacterium | reverse complement strand
TGGAAAGCGCTCGGCAGCGGCTGGAGCGGGAGGTTCACATCCTGCACGCCCACATCTGCGAGGGGTTGGGGGATCCGAAACGGGTCCTCATCCTCTACTTCCTCGCCGACGGTCCCCGTAACGTCTCCGAACTGACGGGGATGCTTGGCGTCTCTCAGCCCACTGTCTCCCATCACCTGAAAATCCTCCGCGACCGGGGCTTGGTCCGGGCAGAGCGGGAGGGTACTTCGATCTACTACTCTCTGAGCGACCACCGCATCATCGAGGCCTTGGACCTCCTTCGGGAGATGCTGGCCGACCTTCTGACCAAGCGGGCCAACATGCTGAGTGGCGGGCGATCGTCCGAAGAGGGCGCGGGGGCCATCAGCCCCTCGCGATAGAGCACAACGGAGACGCAGGGGGCGCAGGAGGCTGCTGATCCTCCGGCCTCTCTGTGTCTCTGTGATGAAAACCCATGAAGTGAGGAGTATATTTCGATGGGAGGATTGACAGTCGAACAAGAATCCTGGCTCCGGGAGCGGTTCCACAATCGGGTCAGCACCGATCTGGTGGAACGCAAGATCTACAGCCACGATGTGGGGGAGATGCCGCCGTTGGTCAAGCCGCTGATCGGCAAGGCCCTGGCCGACGCCGTGGTCCAGCCCAAGAGCGAGGAGGAGGTCGTCGAACTGATCCGCTGGGCCGCGCAGAACCGGATCCCCCTGGTCCCCCGTGGCAAGGCCACCTCCGGCTACGGCGGGGTCCTGCCGGTGAAGGGGGGCATCACCATCGATTTCTGGCGGATGCGGTCGATCCTGGAGATCGATCGGGAGAACCTCACCGTTACCGTCCAGCCCGGGCTGGTGTGGGAAAACCTGGAGCGGGAGTTGGCGAAGCAGGGGCTGGCCCTCCGCCTGTACCCCTCCAGCGCTCCCTCCTCCACTGTCGGCGGGTGGCTGGCCCAGGGCGGCTTCGGCTACGGCTCGTTCGAGTACGGCTCCTTCCCCGAGAACGTCGTCTCCGCCCGTGTCGTGCTCCCCAACGGGGAGGTGCAGGAGTTCTCCGGAGAGGATCTCTCCCTCATCGCCGACGCCGAGGGGATCACCGGCATCATCACCCAGATCACGCTGCGCGTCCGGCCGCTAGAGAAGGAGGTCGTGGTCGGCGCACGGTTCAGCGAGGTCCGTTGGCTGGCGGCGGCGTTGCGGGAGGTGGTCGAAGCGGGCCTCCCCCTCTGGTCGGTCAGTTTCATCAACCCGCAGATGGCCCGGCTGAAGAACCAGCGTCCTCCCAAGATAGAGCACGGGCATCCGGCCCACGACGACCACCGGCCCAAACTGCCTGAGGCGTATCTGGCGATCTTCGTCTTCCCGGCTTCGCGGGAGGATGAGGTACGAAAGGAACTGGAGCGCATCATCGCGAAGCACGGTGGCGAGCGGCTCATCCCGGAACTGGCCGAGCACGAGTGGGAGGAGCGGTTCAAGATCATGCATATCAAGCGGCTGGGGCCCTCCCTCATCCCCACCGAGGTCGTCCTGCCGCTGGAGACCTTGGACGAGGCGCTGGCCGATCTGGAAGGGAGCATCCACCAACCGCTGGTCATCGAGGGGATGGTCGCCAAGGGGGGACAGGTGATCCTCCTGGGCTTCATTCCCCACGACAGCCGCCGGTTCACCTTCAACCTGGCCTTCGCCCTCTCCCTTTCCGCCATCCAGAAGGCCAAGAAGCACGGCGGGCGGGCCTACGCGTCCGGCCTCTACTTCGCTCACGAGGCCAAGAACATCCTGGGGGCCGATCGGGTCCGCCGGTTGCGGGAGTTCAAGCGGAAGGTGGACCCCAAGGGGATCATGAACCCCGGTAAGATCCTGGGCAACGGTCTCCTGGGCACCTTTATGAGTGTGGCCGGGGCCTTTGAGCCGCTGGTGCGGGCGGTGGGGAACGCGGCCAAGGCGCCGATCGGCGAGCGACCCCAGGGGGCGGGCAGGCGGGACATCCCCGACGATGTGGCCTGGTACGCCTACGCCTGTGCCCAGTGCGGCTACTGCGTCGACGAGTGTGATGAGTTCTATGGGCGGGGTTGGGAGTCCTTCTCCCCCCGTGCCAAGTGGTTCTTCCTCCGGGAGTATCTGGAGGGCAGGGCGAAGTTCGATCAGACCTGGGTCAATAAGTTCCTCGCCTGCACCACCTGCGAGACCTGCAACGTCGAGTGCCCGCTGGAGTTGCCCAACGAGCCCTCCTGGCTCCAGATGCGGGGAGTCCTCATCCATGAGCAGGGCCATATGACCTTCCCGCCCTTCGAGATCATGCGGGCCGCCCTGCGGAAGGAGCGGAACATCTGGGCTTCCTACAGCAAGGATCGGGCCAAGTGGGTGCCGGAGGACATCGAGGAGAAGATCAAGTGGCGGGCTGAGATCGGCTACTTCCCCGGCTGCACCGCCTCCTACGTGGAGCAGGACGTGGCTCAGGGGACGGCTCGGCTGCTGGACGCGGCAGGCATCGAGTTCACCTATATGGGCGACGGGGAGGCCTGCTGTGGCCTGCCGATGTTGGTGGCGGGGTTGTGGGACGATTTCGCCGACATCCTGCGCCACAACGTCGAAGGGATGAAGGAGCGCGGCGTCAAGACGGTCGTCACCTCCTGTCCCGCCTGTTGGCTCTCCTGGAAGGTCTACTACCCCGAGTGGGCGGAGAAACTGGGCATCGACTTCGACTTCGAGGTGAAGCACTATTCGGAACTGATCGCCGAGAAGATCAAGACCGGCGAGATGCAGTTCACCCACCCGGTCGATATGAAGGTTACCTGGCACGACTCCTGCCACATGGGTCGGGCCGGCGGTATCTATGAGCCACCTCGGGAGGTGTTGAAGGCGATCCCCGGCCTGGAGTTGGTGGAGATGGAGCACAACCGGGAGCATGCCCATTGCTGCGGTGGGGTGATCACCCTGCTGGAGAACCCGGATACCGGCACGATCGTCGGTGACATCCGGGTGCGGGAGGCGGAGGAGACCGGCGCGGAGGCGCTGGTCGCGTCCTGCCCCTGCTGCGAGGTCCAGTTCCGGGTGACCATGCAGAAGACCGACCGGGATATGCCGGTGATCGACCTGGCCCACATCGCGGTAAAGGCGCTGGGGCAGCAGTTGCCCGACCCCACCGACTACGCCCTCAACCTCTGGGCCACCTTCGAGGCGATGATCTGGCTGATGAGGCCGGAGCCGATGGCCAAGTTGATGGAGGAACTGTTCCCCCAGATGGTGGACGCGATGCCCCTGGGGATGGGGAAGATGATGCGGGCCATCGGCAAGATGCCCGGCGGCCGGCTGCTCCTCAAAGCGATGAAGCCTCTCTTCCCGGTCCTCTTCCCGATGCTGATGCCGGGGATGATGGACAAGGTGATGCCGGATATGCTGGTGGCGGTGGAGAAGCGGGTGCCGATGCCGCAGCACATGAAGGAGCAGATGCCGGATCTGATGCCGATGGCGATGGACAACCTGATGCCGAAGATGCTCCCGGACATCGTGCCGCTGATCAGCGATCCGTTGATCGATTACCTCACCGGCAAGACGGCCTGATCGGGAGGTAAACGAAGCGGGGGGCACGAACGCTCGTGCCCCCCGTTGTCTTTAGCAAGGAAGGCTCACGGCTGCCCGTTGATCGTGTGGTCGGCCGGTTGCTCCCTCCCGTTTCGAAGGCTGCGGACGGCTTCGAAAAAGGCGGGCAGGAACTCCCCCCACAGCCGTCGCCGACGGATCGCGAGGGCGATGGCGAGGTATCCCACCGCCAGCCATCCGAACAGCGGCGCTTCCTGAAACGCGAAGAGGCCCAGGAGCACATAGGGCACCGCGTAGAAGGGCCACGCCAGTTGGTGGGAGTGGAGGATCCACAGCCCTAGCGTGATCAGGACGAGGATCGCCCCCACCCATCCCGGCAGGTGGCCGCTGAGCACCAGGTAGACGGTCACCCCCAGCGAGGTCGAAAGGTCGGCCTCGGCATCGTGCTCGCCGATCCAGGTCGTCTCCGGGTCCGGATCGTGGCGGGCCAGCGGGCCGTCGAGCAGGTCGGTGAGCCAGGATACGATGACCCCCACCACCGCTAGGGCCACCGTGTTGGTTCCTTCCACCAGGCTGAGCCCGGCGATACAGAAGGCCAACAGCGCCCGCGCCAGCGTCAACAGGTCCGCCAGCGGTTTCGTGTGTCGGAACATCCGCTGCCTCCTTTGTTACGCGCCGCAGGGGTTTCGCCGGGATGGCCGTCTTCGGATGGGCTTAGCGCGGCGGCCTTACCCGGCCAGCACCTTTTCGACCCGCTCCAGCGCCCAGTCGATCTCCTCGCGGGTGATCACCAGCGGGGGCGCGAACCGGATGACGTGCTCGTGGGTGTCTTTGCAGAGCACCCCCTCATCCTTCAGCGCTTCGCAGAAACGGTGTGCGCCACCCGCTTCTGGCACGAGTTCGACGCCGACCAGCAACCCTTTGCCCCGCACTTCCTTGATGTAAGGGCTTTCGATCCGCTGCAGGCGGCCCATCAGGTACGCTCCCATCTCCACCGCGCGGTCGATCAGCCCCTCTTCCACCAGGACCCGCAGCGCCTCCCGGGCGACAGCGCAGGCGAGAGGGTTGCCGCCGAAGGTGGAGCCGTGGTCGCCGGGGCGGAAGACGCCCAGCACCTCCCGCGAGGACAGCACCGCCGAGACCGGATAGAAGCCGCCGGAGAGGGCCTTGCCCAGGGTGACGACGTCCGGCTTGACCCCCTCCCAATCGCACGCCAGCAGCCGACCGGTGCGGCCCAGGCCGGTCTGGATCTCGTCGGCGATGAAGAGGACGTTGTGCCGGTCGCAGATCTCCCGTACCCGCCGCAGGTAGCCCTCCGGTGGGACGATGATCCCTCCCTCGCCCTGGATCGGCTCCACCAGGAAGGCCACCGTCTCCGGGGTGATCGCCGCCTCCAGCGCGTCGGCGTCGCCGTAGGGGATGGTGACGAACCCCGGCGTGAAGGGGCCGAACCCCTCGCGGTACTGCTCTTCGGTGGAGAAACTGACGATGGTGATGGTCCGTCCGTGGAAGTTCCCGGCGCAGGTGATGATCTGCGCTTTGTCGGGTGGGACTCCCTTGACGGTGTAGCCCCACTTGCGGGCCGCCTTCAGCGCCGTCTCCACCGCCTCCGCGCCGGAGTTCATCGGCAGCATCATCTCGAAGCCGGTCAGTTCGCACAGTTCCTTCTCCAGCAAGGGCAACTGGTCGTTGCGGAAGGCGCGGGAGGTGAGGGTGAGCCGTCGGGCCTGTTCCTCCATCGCCTGGAGGATGCGCGGATGGACGTGGCCCTGGTTGAGGGCGGAGTAGGCGCTGAGGAAGTCCATATACCGTTTCCCCTCCACGTCCCACACCCACACGCCCTCGGCGCGGGTGATGACCACGTCCAGCGGGGCGTAGTTGTGGGCCCCGTAGGTTTCCTCCATCTCGATGTAGGCTTCCGGCGCGAGTCGCTCCATCTTCGGGATCAGCCCGTGCTCCTCCAGATAACGGATCACCTTCGCCGCGCTTTCCTCGACCGTCTCCTCCGCCGTGCGGCAGACGATCTCCGGGTTCTCCGGCGGCTCGTAGGGGTCGGAGACGCCGGTGAAGTTCTGGATCTCGCCGGCGAAGGCCTTGGCGTAGAGCCCCTTGACGTCCCGCTCGGCGCAGACCTCCAGCGGGCATTCGACGTAGACCTCGATGAATTCTCCGACCTCCTCGATCTCCCGCCGCGTCTTTGCCCGCCGCTCCCGGTAGGGGGAGATGAACGAGCACAGGACGATCACCCCGTTCTTGGTGAGCATCTTGGCGACGAAGGTCACCCGTTCGATGTTCTTGTCTCGATCCTCCTTGCTGAACCCCAGGTCACGCGTCAGTGCCTGGCGGACGATGTCTCCGTCCAGCCGGTCCACCCGCAGTCCGCGGTTCCGCAGTTCCTGCTCGACCTGCTTGGCGATGGTTGTCTTTCCAGATCCGGAGAGACCGGTGAACCAGACCGTAACGCCTCGTTGTTCCATGCTCGACGTGCTCCTTTCCTACATTGCATCTTGTATCTTGCTTCTTGCCTCTTGCTTCCTGCTTCTTGCGTCTTTCGTCATGCGTCAAACGTCATACGTCGTGCGTCATTCGTCGTCCGTCAGGGCCGCCTGGATCTCTGCTTCGGGGATGGCCCCTTCCCGCAGGATGGTCGGCGGCCAGACGGTGCAATCCACCACCGTGGAGGGGACGCCGCCTGGGCAAGGCCCTCCGTCCACGATCAGTTCTACCCGCCCCTCCAGTTGTTCCAGTGCCTCCTGGGCCGTCAGCGCGGCCGGTTGCCCGGAAAGGTTGGCGCTGGTGACCGCCAGGACGCCGCCCGCTGCCCGGATGATGGCCCGGGCCAGGTCGAGGTCGGGGATACGGACGCCGACCGTCGAGCCAGGGCTCACGACGGGGGGCACCGCCTCGGTCTTGGGCACCACCAGCGTCAGACCCCCGGGCCAGAAGCGGCGGGCCAGGGGCAGGATCGGATCCGGCAACACGGCGATCTTCGGGAGATACTCGAGGTCAGAAAGCAGCAGGGCGATGGGGCGGCTGGTGTTGCGTCCCTTCGCCTCATAAATCCGGGCGACCGCTTGGCGATCGCCCGGGTGTGCTGCCAGACCGTAGACGGTGTCGGTCGGGAAGACGACCAGGCCGCCGCTACGCAACACTTCGGCGGCTTGCTCGACCGCTCCTCTCTCGTCCGCACGGATCACCTTGGTCACCATCGTACTTCCAGCACGCGGTCCCGCCCGGCGAGGTCGGGGTAGACAGCCGACGTGGCCGAGGGGAGGAGGGCGCGGGCCAGGCTCAGCACGGCCTGTCCCTGCGCCGCGCCGATCTCGATCAACAGGGCGCCGCCCGGCCGCAGGACGCGGGGGACGGTTTCCAGGAGCCGCCGGACGACCGCCAGCCCGTCCGGACCGCCGTCCAGGGCGAGGCGGGGTTCGTGCTCCCGTATCGATTGGGGGAGATCGGCCCACTCTGTCCCTGCTACGTAGGGAGGGTTGGAGACGATCAGATCCACCGGGCCGAGGAGGGGAGCGATCAGGTCGCATTGGATAAAATGGACCCGATGTGCTACTTCGTGGCGACGGGCGTTAGCTGCGGCCACCTGGAGGGCTCTGGCCGAGAGATCGGTGGCGTAGATCGTCGCCTGTGGCAGGTGGACGGCCAGGGCGACGGCGATGCACCCGCTCCCGGTCCCCACGTCCACCACCACCCGCGGGCGATAGGCGAGGGCCCGATCCACCAGCGTCTCCGTCTCCGGCCTGGGGATCAGCACGTCGGGGGTGACGAGGAGGTCCAGGCCGTAGAACTCCACGCGGCCGGTCAGGTAGGGAAGGGGATGGCCTGCGGCTCGGCGGTCGAGCAGGGTGCGGTAGCGGGAGATAACGGTCGGATCGACCCGCCGCTCAGGGTAGGCCAGCAACGTTGTTCGGGAGAGGCCGGTGGCGTGGGCCAGGAGCGTCTCTGCCTCTAGGCGGGGGACGTCGGTGACCGGTCGCAGGCGGGTTGTCCCTTCGATCAGAGCCTCTCTCACCGATGGCCCCGTGGTCTCTCTGGACATCGGACATCTCTCGATCTGCCGATCCAAGGGGCTTTCGACGTCACGCAACCTCGGGTTCCTTCTCCGCGATCTCCTTCAGCCGTTCTTCCTGCTCGTGGGCGATCAGTTCGTCGATGATGATATCCAGGTCCCCATCCAGCACGTCCGGCAGCCGGTAGACGGTCAGGCCGATGCGGTGGTCGGTGACCCGGTTCTGGGGGAAGTTGTATGTGCGGATTTTCTCGCTGCGCTCTCCGGTGCCCACCTGGGTTCGACGGGTCTCGGCGATTTCCTCTTCCTGCTTGCGCCGCTCGATTTCGTAGAGCCGAGCCCGGAGGATGGCCAGCGCTCGCACTCTGTTCTGGGTCTGCGATCGCTCCGACTCGCAGGAGACGACGATGCCGGTGGGTTTGTGGGTGATGCGGACGGCGGTGGCGTTTTTCTGCATGTGCTGACCGCCGGGTCCAGATGCGCCGTAGACCTCGATTTCCAAGTCCTTCGGGTCGATGTGGACCTCCACCTCCTCCGCTTCTGGCAGGACGGCGACGGTGGCGGTGGAGGTGTGGATGCGGCCGGAGGATTCGGTGACGGGGACCCGCTGGACCCGGTGGACGCCGCTTTCGAACTTGAGGCGGGAGAAGGCCCCCTTTCCACGGACCTCGAAGATCACCTCTTTGAAGCCGCCGATGCCGGTGGAGTGGGCGCTCAGGAGTTCCGTCTTCCACCCCTGCCGCTCGGCGTACCGGGTGTACATTCGGTACAGGTCGGCGGCGAACAGCCCGGCTTCGTCTCCCCCCGCGCCCGCGCGGATTTCCATGATCACGTCCCGTTCGTCGCGGGGGTCCTTCGGTAGGAGGAGCAGCCGCAATCGGCGCTCCAGTTCCTCCATCCGCTTCTCCAGCCGGGAGGCCTCCGTTTTCGCCAGTTCGCGCAATTCCGGATCCTCTTCGTCCAACAGGGATCGCGTCTCTTCCAGTTCTTCTTGGAGTCTCCTGTGCTCCCGGTAGAGGGTGACCAGTTCCTCCAAGCCGCTGTGCTCGCGCGCCAGTTCGGTCAGCCGTGTCGGATCCGACGCGACGGTCGGATCCGCCAGCAGGCGACTGAGTTCTTCGTACCGTTTTTCGATCTCTCGCAGTCGTTCCCACATCGTTGGGCCTCACACAAACGGCGGCCCTCCGGCCGCCCTCTTCGGCGGGGGTATTATAACTGCAGAAAGGCGGCGCGTCAAGGACCGCAAAAAGGATTTACGGCTTCGACTGCACTTGGGCCCGAAGCCCTGGACCGCCCTCTTGTCCCCTCCCGACACTGTGGTAGAATCTTCCTGGCGGAAGGAGGGTGATGGCGAGAGCGGGTCCGTTGCGCTGGGCCCCCGGGACCGGGTGGCTGGTGCTGATGGGAGGCGGAGAGGTGTGGGAGGCGAACGATCGCCTCCTGGCCCGCGCCGACTTCTCCCGTCCCATCGCCGTCCTGCCCACAGCCAGTGGGTCGGTGGCGTGGGGGGAACGGCTCCTCGACGAGTACGCCGACCTCGGCGGCCCCCGCGGCTACGTTGTACCTGTCTTTACCCCCGAGGATGCCCAAAGTGAGGAAAACGAGCGGCTGTTGGCGGAGGCCGGCCTGATCCTCTTGGAGGATGGGGACGGCATTGCGTTGGCGCGAGCCCTACGGGGCTCTCCAGCGTTATACGGTATAGCGGAGGCGTTCGCCCGGGGGGCGACGGTCGTAGGGATCGGGGCAGGGGCCGCGTCGTTGGGGGAGTGGGTGCTCGCGATGGAGGAAGGAGCAGAAACGGTCGGAGAGCGGGGGTGGGGCTGGATCCACGGAGCGATCGTGGTCCCTCGGTTCCACGACGCGGCGCAGGAGCCGCGGTTGAGAGGGTTGCTGCAGAAGTGGCCGGGGATGCTGGGGCTCGGCATCCCGGAGGGGGTCGCGTTGGCGTTGGGCCCGGATGGGCAGGTGGAGACTTGGGGGAAGGGGGATGTGACGGTTGTGGTTGCCTATTGAGATCCGGCGTTTCCCAGATGTGCGATCTGATCGGGGACCTGTTTCTGTGGATTCAGCAGTCAAGGTAGTGCAGGAGTCCTCACCTTGGAGGTTCCCAGGCCGATCCTGATCCGTTCCAAGTTAGTCGTCCCGGCTCCCGTTGCCCTCCTACACCGGCCGCGGGTCTATGCCATCCTGGAGCAGGGACTGAGGGTCAAACTGACCATCGTCTCTGCGCCGGCGGGGTACGGCAAGACCTCGGCTCTGATCGATTTCGCCCGCCGGAGCCCGGTGCCTGTCTGTTGGTACACGGTGGACGAGCGGGATCGGGATCTGGGGGTGTTCATCCGCTACCTGGTGGGAGCCATCGCCGAGCGGTTCCCCGGTTTCGGTGAGCGCACCCTCACCACGCTGGAGGGGATGTCCAGCGCCCTCTTCCGCGATCCGATGCCGGTGGCCGGGGCGCTGGCCAACGAGATCGCCGATCTGGAGACCTCCTTCGTCCTCGTGGTGGACAACTTTGAGGAAGTGGATGGCGCCTACGGGCTGAGAGGTTTCCTCGATCGGCTGCTGGAGGTCCTTCCCTCGAACTGTCACCTGATGATCGGCAGCCGCGTGCTGCCGGAGGTCCCGGTGGCCCGGCTGGTCGCCCGGCGTCAGTTGATCGGCCTGGCAGGGCCGGACCTCAGGTTCACTCCCGAGGAGATCCGCGACCTCCTTCGGTTGTCGGGGATCGAGATCTCGGCGGAGGAGGCGGAGGCCGTCGCCACGAACGCCGAGGGATGGATCATGGGAGTGTTGCTCCTGGCCGGGCTGCTCCGCGACAGGACGCTGACGGTGGTGGGGGAGGCGGGCAGGGCGACGACCGAGACCTACGAGTACCTGGCGCAGGAGGTGTTGAACCGACAGCCTCCCGATGTCCAGTATTTCCTCTACACCTCCTCCGTGTTGCGGGAGATGTCGGTCCGGCTGTGCCGCCGGGCTCTCCAGATCGAGGAGGCGGGCCCGTTCCTGGCGGAGGTGGAGCGGCGGAACCTCTTCGTGACCCGCTTTGGGGCGGGGTCGAAAGCGGTATATCGATACCACGGTCTGTTTCGGGATTTTCTGCACCAGCGGTTGCGCCGCCAGGACCCAGGCCGATATGCGGAGCTCCATCTCTCCGCCGCCCGGTGGTTCGAGCGGGAGGACGACGTTGAGGAGGCGGTGTATCATTATTTAGCGGCGGAGGCGTACCCGGAGGCCACCTCGCTGATGGAGCAGGTGGCGATGGAGTGGTTCACCCGTGGGCGGACGGAGACGTTGCTCCGATGGGCGGAGAGCCTTCCCGAACATGCCAAGGAGCAGGCACCGCGGCTGATGTTGTTCCAGAGCCGCCTGCTGACCGATCGGTACGACTACGAAGGGGCTCAGCGGGCGCTGGCCTACGCCGAAGCGGGGTTCATCGCCCGGGGGGATGTGGCGAGCCTCGCCAAGGTGTACAATCAACGGGCGACGTTGAACCTCTTCACCGGGCACTATCAGGAGGCGATGGAGGAGGCTCAAACCGCGCTGGAGGCGGTCGGAGAGAGGGAGATCATCGAGCGGGCCAACGCGCAGCGGCACATCGGCCGCGCATACATCGGGCTGGGGCGGCTCTCGGAGGGGATCGCGGTGCTGGAGCAGGCGTTGGCCTTGTTCCGGCAGGCTGGCAGCCTCTACGATGTCTCCAACCTCCTTCAGGACCTGAACCTGGCGTACTTCGAACAGGGACGGCTGGATGAGGCCGCCGCCCGTCTGAACGAGGCCCTGGCCATCGCCCGTCGGCTAGGGGCGCCAGCCCAGTTGGCCGGGGTGCTGAACAACCTGGGGTGGCTCCACTACGTGCGGGGGGAGTACCGTGAGGCGCTGGCCTTATACGAGGAGGGACTGGTCACCGCGCGACGGGGGAACGTGCTGTGGCTCCAGGCCAATATCCTGGTGGGGATGGCGGACCTCTATCGGGACGTCGGTGCCTACGACCGGGCGGAGCCGCTCTATCACGCCGGATGGCAGATCGCCTGGAAGAGCGAGCCAGAACTGGCCTTCCACATCCTTCTGGCGCGGGCGGATATGTACCGTTGGCGCGGCCAGCGGACGCGGGCGTTCGCTCTGCTGGGGCAGGCCCGGCAGATGGTGGAGGGGGAGGACCTGGACCTGGAGAGGCACGGGTTGTTGCCCATGGCGGAGGGGATCCTGCTGGCGGAGGACGGTCAGGTCGAAGCGGGCGTCGATCTTCTCTCCAAGGCGATACGGTTTCTGGAGCAGCGGGAGGCCAAACGGGAGGTGGCACGGGCCCGATTCCTGCTGGCGAAGGCGTGGCTCAAGGGGGGAAATCAAGAGGAGGCGTTGGCGGCGTTGGAGGGGGGCCTGCGTATGGCAAAGGAGATCGGCGCCGATCAGGCGCTCGTGGTGGAGGGGCAGTATGCGGAGGACCTTCTCCAACTGGGAGTTGCGCGAGGGTTGGAGTGTGAGGGGATTCTTGAGAAGATCGACCGCCTGAGGGCCCTTGCGGGGACCTGGATGCAGCCCGAGGGCCGGGAGAAAGAGGCGACGAGCCGTCTGGAGATCTATGCGCTGGGGGGCGGGCGGGTCGTTCGGGACGGCAAGGAGATCTCGTCGTCCGACTGGCGGGCGGCGATGGCGAAGGAGTTGTTCTTCTACATCTTGTTGAATGGGCCCGTCGAGCGGGATGCGATCGGCCTGGTCTTCTGGCCCGACCTCCCGGCGAAGAAGATGATCGACAACTTCCATTCGACCCTCTACCGGATCCGTCGGGCGGTGGGGGAGGGGGTTGTCGTGGTGGAGGAGGGGCGATACCGGCTGGGCGACGTGGACTACTGGTTCGACGTGGAGGAGTTCGAGGCCCTGGTTGAGCAGGCGCGGCTGTTGCCGTACCACGATTGGCGGGCGGAGGAACTGTGGCGGCGGGCGGTGGCGTTCTACCAGGGGGATTTCCTCCCCGAGGTGAGCCGCCTCTGGTGCGTCCCGAAGCGGGAGGTCCTGCGGCAGATGTACGTCGAAGCGTTGATCGGGGTGGGGCGTTGCCACATGGCGCGACGCGAATGGGAGGAAGCGATCGAGTGGTTCCGACGTGCGCTTGAGGTGGACGAGTTGCGGGAGGATGTGCATCGGCAGATCATGCTCTGCTACAAAGAGGCCGGTCGGCGGTCGGAGGCGATCCTGCAGTATCGCCGATGTCGGGAGGTCCTATTGCGCGAACTGGGCGTCGAGCCATCGGATGAGACCGAGGCGCTCTTCGAGGAGATTGTCGGGGAAGCGGCGAACTGACCCTCCCTTGTTTGTGTTCTCGTCCTTCGTCGGGAGGCCGCCGACCGGCGGCCTCTTGTGTTCAGAGGTTTGTTCAGAGGCACGGATATAATTTAGAATGAGGCGAGTGGAAAGACCAATCAGCGATGATGGAGGGAGGGCGAAGATGTTCAGTAAGATCGGCCGGTTCTTCCTGGTCATCGTCGTGGTGTCGCTGGTGACCGTGCCCGTCCTCGGCGGTGGCGATTCATGGTCAGCGGGGTTGCTGGCGAGCCCGCCCACGGGCGGCGGCAGCAGCGCGACGGGGGTTGGAGGCCTGGGCCTGCTGGCGAGCCCGCCCACGGGCGGCGGCAGCAGCGCGACGGGGGTTGGAGGCCT
>CAZOLN010000051.1:0-4070 GCA_964580565.1 uncultured Anaerolineales bacterium | reverse complement strand
TGGAGGCCTGGGCCTGCTGGCGAGCCCGCCCACGGGCGGCGGCAGCAGCGCGACGTAGCGGATGACGACCGTCCTTGGGAAGGGGAGTTTGCGTTGAAAGGAGTACCTATGCCGACGCGGAAGATCGACGAACTGGTATGGGCAGCGTTGACGGATCCCGCCTTTCGTGGCCGGTTGTTGAACGGGCAGCGGGGTGAGGTCCTTGCTTCGCTGGATCTGACGGAAGCCGAGCGGCGCGCAGTGCTCGCGGTGCGGGCCGACACGTTGGAGGCGCTGGCTGGCGCTCTGTGCCAGGCGGTCGCCTGTGGGATCTGACCATCAGCCCTTTGGCCGCTCCCCTCTCGCCATCGCGGGGGATGGTGGGTTTGCCCTCACTGTCCGGTGGGGGCAGACCCACTCTGCCGCCTGCGAGGCCTGATTGGAGGGAAATGTGATTAGGTGGTTGAATGTGCAGAAAGATATTGAGGGGCTGGTGGATGATTTGTATTCCCTGAGCGAGCCCTGGCGGGGCCGTTTTCTCCAACTGGTTGCCGAGCGGGCGACAGGGGGGACTTGGAACGGCAGGCGACCTACGAAGGAGGAACTGGCCACCTGGCTGGGGACCGATCTTGGCCTTTACCGTGAGGTGTTGCTCCTTCTGCGGGCCTGGCAGCGGAATGTGCCCGACCGGGGCTTTGCCTGTTCGTAGTCCTCCGTGTCGGACTTTTAATCTTCCTCGGTTTGCCAATCCAGGTTGTGGGTTATGAGAGGCCCTTCCTCAGGGCAGCCCTTCGAAGGTCGGCGAGGAAGGGTTTTTCTCGTTCCCCGCCACGGCTCTTGCATCTGCGGGCCTCTGGACCGCCTCCAGGTCCCACACGACGATCTCCGGTGGGGCCAGAAATCGGGCGCGAGGCGCGCCTAGCCCTTCTACCCCGAGCCCCCGACTGACGTAGAGGGTGGTCCTTCCTTCGCGGTACCGTCCCATCTCATACCGCTTCCCGAAATCGGAACTGGTGACCAGCGCGCCGAAGAGCGGGAGGCGCAGTTGTCCCCCGTGGGTGTGTCCGGCCAGGTAGAGGTCGATCCCGCAAGCCACTGCATCGGGCATCAGGTCAGGTGAGTGGTAGAGAAGGACGGTGAACGTGTTGCCCGTGCCCTCGGGGAGGAGGTGCCGGAGCCGGGCCCCGTCGGCGAGCCGATCGCGGGTGCAGCGCAGCCCGACCAGTCGGAGGGAATGGCCTTTGATGTGGACCTCGACCACCTCGTCCAAAAGCCACGTGATAGGTAGCCCGTCGAAGACGGCGGGGACTACGTGGGCCAGATCGACCGGAGGGCTGCCGGTGACGGCGTAGGTGGGGGCGCAGGCAGAGATCCCGGCAAGCAGGTCGCGCACCCCGGCTTGGGCTTCTGCATCTTCCACAGAGGAGAGGTTGAGGTAGTCGCCGGTGAGGAGGATCAGATCGGGTTGGAGGTCCCGCACCGCCTCCAGCAGACGGTGCTCCCGGGGGGTCCAGCCCTCAAAGTGGATATCGCTGACGTGGAGGAGGCGCAGGGAGGCGGTGCTCCGCAGTTTGGGGGAGGCCAATCGCTGGTAGGTGACGGTGATGCGGGCTGGTTCGATCCAGGTGGCGTAGATCTGGGCGGCAAGGAGCCCGGCCTGGCAGAGGGTGCAGAGGGTGAAGACGGTCCATACAGGGTAGACCGCGCCCAGGGCGAACGTGATCCCGGCGCGGAGCAGGGCCAGCGCGAGGAGCGGCGGGGTGGGCGGGCCGTAGGAACGGCCGAAGCGAGGGAGAAGGGAGAGGGAGATGCCGTCTGCGAGGATGGCGACGAGGGTCAACACACCAGCCGCGACCTGGAGGGGATCGGTGCGCCAGGGCCACGCGCCGATGGCGGAGAGGCCGACCAGTGCGGGGAGGAGCGCGGTGGGGGAGATCCGGCTCAGGAGGTCGGCGATGACAAGGGCCTGGAGGAGCGGGCCGTAGGTGGTCGGTGTCCTCGTTTCCCGATTGGTAGTTCCGTCCATCTGCCTTGGCAAAAAGCGACCTCGGAGACCTCCGTGAGGCCCCCGAGGTCGCTCTGATGCGGGGTGGGTCATTCGCCGAAGACGGCGTCCAGCACCTCGTCGGGCACGTCCCAGACGACGTTGTGGGGCGGGAGCTTCTCGTACTTCATGAACTCCGGCAGCCGGTCGTCCGCCTTGGTGAAGCCGGCCGCGCGGTTGAAGGCCAACTCCCGATCCAGGATCTCCTTGCCGATCCGGGCCACGTCGTCGGGGGTCCAATCCGCCCCGAGGATCCCGGCGCTTTCCTCCACCATCCCCTCGAAGCCGCTGGGGATGTCCAGGATGGCGAAGGCGATGAACAGGCAGTGGCCGGTGGTATCGATGAAGGCGGTGGTGTACTGGAAGTTGCGCGCCAGTTCCGCCTTGTTGACGTCGAACTGGTCCACCTTCCCGCCCACGCCCAGGATCTCCGGCGCGATGGTGTAACCGGAGGTGTGGTCGGCGCCCATCGTGCTGATGGCGTAGGTGATGCCGATGCCCTTGATGGCGCGCGGCTCGTAGGCGGGCATGTTCTGCCCCTTGACGCCGGGCACCCGGTGCCAGCCGAAGGCTTTGCCGGTGAAGGCCGCGCCGTTGCCGATGATGTGACCGAGCGGGGTCCCCTTGCGGACCTCTTCGTCCAGCAGACGGATGGCGCCTTCCCAGTCGCCGAAGGACAGGAGCCCCGCGTCCATCGCCACGGCGATCGTTCCGCCCGCTTCGATGGTGTCCAGCCCCAGGTCGTTGCAGAGCCAGGTCAGTTTGCCGACGGCCTCCAGGTTGTCGATGCCGCAGTTGGCCCCCAGCGCCCAGGTGGTCTCGTACTCGATGCAGGAGACGATCTCGTTGCCCTCCTCGTCGTAGTAGGTGTTGGAGCACTGGATGACGCAGCCGGGATGGCAGGCGTGGTTGTACAGTTCCTTGCCCAATCGCTTCTTGTTGTTCTCGAATATCGCCTCGCCGGAGATCTTGGCCGCGCCCTCAAAGCGGCCTTCGCGGAAGTTGCGGGTGGGGAAGCCGCCCGCCTCGTTGATGATGTTGACCAGGATGGCGGTGCCGTAGGTGTTCAGGCCGCCCTTGGGCTTGGTGATGTCGTGCTGGCGAAGCGCCTCCAGCAGTTTCTTGCGGCCCTGGTTGAACAGGTCCGGGTTGGCGATCTCCACGCCGGGCGCGCCGGTATCGTCAACGACGATGAACTTGAGCCCCTTGGAGCCCATCACCGCGCCCAGGCCGCCGCGGCCGGAGTATCGGCTGGGCCGCCCCGCCATATCGTTGAAGCAGATCCCGGCCATCGCCATCTTCATCTCCCCGGCGACGCCGATGGAGGCGATGGCGACCTTCTTGCCGAACCGCTCGAAGAGGAGCGGGTAGACCTCATAGAGGCCTTTGCCGGCATATTCGTCGGCGGGGAAGAACTCGGCTCCGTCTTTGGTGATGTGAAGGCCCCACCAACCGCCGTCCTTGGGGAGGCCCTCGACGACGATCGCCTTGATCCCCAGCCGGGCGACGATCTGCGGCCAGTTGGAGCCGGCGTTGGACTCCTTGATGCCGCCGGTGAGGGGGGATTTGGCCCCCACGGAGACCCGTCCGCTGGTGGGGGCGTTGGTGCCGGTGACGATGCCCGGGGCGAAGATCAATTTGTTGTTGGGACCCAGGGGGTGACATGTGGGGGGAACCTCGTCGTAGACGATGGTGGAGGTGAGCCCACGGCCGCCGAGGAAACGATACTTGTCCGGCACATCTTCATAGGTAACGGTTCGATCCGTCATATTGACGCGCAGGATCTTGGGCATATCGACCTCCTTTCGTAAAACCTATGGACAGGACACGCGCTGTAAAACAACAAAGGAGGCTCCCTCCGGCCGGTTCCCCGGTCGGTGAAAAGCCTCCTTTGCAAGCACGGCGGGCGTGGGGATTGCTCCCCACACCTTATCGCCCACCCGTCCCAGAGGGAGCGAAGTGGGTCGGAGGACCGAAGATAAGGTTGTCCAGGTGCACCATTATCTTATTCCAAATTTGGTGCGGTGTCAAGAGCGAGACGTTCCGT
>CAZOLN010000050.1:13944-17873 GCA_964580565.1 uncultured Anaerolineales bacterium | reverse complement strand
GTCGAGCAGCCGCCGCAGGTCCGCCCGTAGAAACGCTCCCCCCGCTCCCCTGCTTTCATCCTTCCCCGCTTCCCTGCTTCCTACTAACTCCCCCACCGCATCCAGCCGCTCCTGGACCCGCTCCAGGTCCACCAGCGGCTGCAGGATCCACCGGCGCAGGAGCCGCGCGCCCATCGGGGTGACCGTCCGATCGAGCACGCCCAGGAGGCTCCCTTCGACCTTCCCCTCGCGGAGGGTGCGGGTCAGTTCCAGGTTGCGCCGGGTCACCCCGTCCAGGCCGAGGGTCGCCTGGGGGTTGTAGGTGCGGAGGCTGCGCAGGTGGGCCAGGTCGGAGACCTGGCTCTCCTGGAGGTAGCGGAGCGCGGCCCCGGCCGCCGCCGTCGCCAGGGGGAGGTCCTCGCAGCCGTAGGGGGCCAGCGTCGCCACGCCGAAGTGGTCCAGCAGCCGCTTCCGGGCCTCCTCGGGTTCAAAGGCATCGGGGGGGAGGGGGGAGATACGGGCCGGGCGGACCCGGTGGAAGGGCGCGACCGCCGCCTCGTCCTCCGCCACATCGGCGGGGAGGACGATCTCGCTGGGCGAGAGGAGGTCCAGTTCCTCCAGCAGCCGGTCGAGCGCGTCCGGCCCGACGAACTGGGTGGCGATGAACTCCCCGGTGGAGAGGTCCACCCCCGCCAGGCCCCACCCCTCCTTTCCGGGGGCCAGAGCGACCAGGAAGTTCTGGGCCTTCTCCTGCAGGAGGGACTCTTCGACGACGGTGCCGGGGGTGATCACGCGGACCACCTCCCGCTGGATGAGCCGTCGTTTGCCGGGGGGTTCCATCTGCTCGGCGATGGCGACCTTGTAGCCGCGGGCGAGGAGTTTGGCGACGTAGGCGTCCAGTTGGCGGTACGGGACCCCGCACATCGGCAGTTTGACCCGCTTGGAGAACCGGCGGGAGGTGAGGACCAGGTCCAGTTCCCGGGAGGCGACGCGGGCGTCCTCCTCGAACATCTCGTAGAAGTCGCCCAGGCGGAAGAGGAGGATCGCGTCCGGGAACCGGGCCTTCAGCCGCCGGTACTGGCGGAGCATCGGGGTCGCTTGCTCGGCGGTCATCGCGTTAACCCTCCCTCGGCCCCTCGATTATAGGCCGGGTGGGCGGGGCGTCAAGGCGACGCACATTCGTGCATTCGCGCATTCGTGTATTCGTGTCCTATTCGTGGATAGCCTCGGGGCCGGACCGTTTAGAGAGCGGCACGTACTCCGGTGGCGAGTCCTTCCGCCGCCGGGATTTATACACATCGTCCCGGCCAACACGCCGGATAGGGCCCGCCTTGCCGGGGAAGACCCGCATCCAGTCCAGCCGCCGCCTGCCGAAGTTGAAAACCAGCGCCACCGGTGCCTGGGTAGCCTTGAGGTAGTTGATGACCTGGGCCCGTTCATCATTGGTGAGCTGGTGGAAGAACGCCTTGACCTCCACCACGACCGTCCGTTCAACGAACAGATCCAGGTAGAACACCCCTACGACGCTGCCGTTGTGGACCACCTCCACACGGAACTGTCGCTCGACGTGGATGCCCTGGTCGCGCAGCTCGACGGCCAGGGCTCGTTCGTACACCTCCTCCTTGTAGCCGGGGCCGAGGAAATTATGCACGGCCATCGCCGCCCCGATGATGCGGTAGGTCAGATCGTTCCCAGTGGCGTCTACGACGAGATTGGGCATCGTTGTAAGCTCCTTTGCTGGGTAATGCAGGCACCGCCGTCCACGAATTCGCACGAATGCACGAATTCGCGCATTCGTGTATTCGTGCATTCGTGCCCCATTCGTGGACGGCCCCTTCCGCACGACGGAATTCCCCCTTGTCGCTGAAGCACTCACTGCCCTAGAGTATACTCTGGAAGCAGAGGCGGGACAAACTCCCCTGCCCCCCGCCTCCTTCGATCTCCCCACTTGACAACCTCCCCAACCTGGGTATAATTCCCCCGCCAGTATATTCACATTGTGAATATCCACAAAGCGAGGAAGGAGATGACCCGACGGCGGTTGCCGCTAGAGAAAGTGCTCCTGGGTTTCCTGATGCAGGGCCCCCTGCACGGGTACGACCTGCACCGGCGGGTGGAAACCGAACTGGGGAACGTCTGGCGGATGGGGATGGGGTACATCTACAACACGCTCAAGGAACTCGAGCAGGGAGGCCAGGTAGAGTCGGTGGTCCTGCCCCAGGAGAACCGCCCCTCCCGCAAGGTCTACCGCATCACGCCGGAGGGGAAGCGGAGTTTCCTGACCTGGGTCCGGCAGCCGGTGGACGCCGTGCGGGATATGCGGGTGGAGTTCCCCGCCAAGTTGTACTTCTTCCACCTGCTGGACCTGGACGGGGTCTCCCACCTCATCGCCGCCCAGGAGATCGCCTGCCGCCGTCGGCTGGAGCGGCTGGAGAAGAGCGCCGAGCGGTACGGCCCCCACGACTTCAACCGGCTGGTCTTCGACTTCCGCCGCCGCCAGATCGAGGCCGTCCTGGATTGGCTGGCCGACTGTCGGGAGACGTGGGCAGCGTGGCGCGCCGCCGCCCAGAAGGACAACCTGCACGAGAGCCAAGTGGAATGGAAGGCAGACACCCCATCGTAGAAGCACACGGCCTGCGAGTCCGATACCCCGAGGCGGGCGCGCTGAGAGGGGTGGATCTTTCCATCGCTCCGGGCTCGTTCGTGCTGATCGGCGGCCCCTCCGGCGGGGGGAAGAGCACGCTGGCCCACGCGCTGGTGGGGCTGATCCCCCAGGTGTTCCCGGCCGAGGTGGAGGGAAGCGTGCGCGTGGCCGGGCTGGACCCCTGGCGGGAGCCCCTCGCGCGGGTCGCCACCCACGTCGGGCTGGTCCTCCAGAACCCGGCCACCCAGTTGTTCAACGGCACGGTGGAAGAAGAGGTGGCCTTCGGCCCGCGCAACCTGGGCCTGCCGCCGGAGGAGATCGCGGCGCGAGTGGCCTACGCACTGGAGGCGACCGGCTGCGACCACCTGCTCCATCGGTCGGTGCGGCACCTGTCGGGCGGGGAGCAGCAGCGGGTGGCGATCGCCGCCGTCCTGGCGATGCGCCCCTCCGTGCTGGTCCTGGACGAGCCGACGGCCAACCTGGACGAGGAGGGAGCCCAGGCGGTGGTCCACGCACTGGACGGGCTCCGCCGTCGGCTGGGGGTGACCGTGGTCGTCATCGAACACCGGCTGGATCGGTTCCTCCCTTACGCCGACCGGCTGGTGTGGCTGGAGGACGGCCGGATCGTCGCCGACGGGCCACCCGCCGAGACGCTGGCCCGGGTGCTTCCACCTCGCCCACCCCACCACCCCGACCGACGCCGAACCGAGACCCCGCTGGTCTCGCTGGAGGGGGTCACCGCCGGCTACGACGGGCGGGTCGTCCTGTCCGACTGCTCCCTCACCCTCTACCAGGGGGAGTTCGCCGCCCTGGTCGGGCCGAACGGGGCGGGGAAGACGACGCTGGCGCGGGTCCTGGCCGGCCTGCTCCGCCCCCGCGCCGGGCGGGTCGCCTGGCACGCCAACGGCCACAAAGCGCGGATCGGTTTCCTCCAGCAGAACGCCCTCCACCAACTGGTCTGCGACACTGTGGAGGAGGAGGTCCTTCTGGGGCCGCGGAACCTGGGTCTGGTGGACTCCCTCGACGTGGACCGGGTCTTCGAGCAGACCGGCCTGGCCGGGTTGCGCCACCGGCCCACCTACGCCCTCAGCGTGGGCCAGCAGCAACGGACGGTCCTGGCGGCCACGCTGAGCCTTCAGCCCTCCCTGCTCATCCTGGACGAGCCGACGCTGGGGCAGGATCCCATCCACCTGCAGCGGATGATGGACTTCCTGGCCGACCTGAACCGGTCCGGTCAGACGATCCTCCTGATCACCCACGACCGCCGCCTGGTCGACCGGTACGCCACCCGCGTGCTGGAGGTGAG
>CAZOLN010000050.1:11876-13844 GCA_964580565.1 uncultured Anaerolineales bacterium | reverse complement strand
GACACGGAGTTTCTCCGAGTTTTCACAGGTTTCTCTGTGCCCTCTGTGCCTCTGTGGTGAGACAAATCTTACTCAGGAGGCAGCACCGTGAACCGATACACCGTTCGCAGTTGGGTCACCATCGGCCTGTTCGGAGCCCTCTGGGGCGTCGTCGAACTGACGCTGGGCTCGTACCTGCACGTCATCTTCCCCCCTCAGGCCAACACCTTCCTGACCGGGGTGGTGATGGGAGGGATCGGCGTGCTGATCGCCCTCACGGGCCGCCACTTTGTGCCCAACCGAGGGTCGGTCTTCCTGATCGCGGTGGTGACGGCGCTGATCAAGCTGCTCAGCCCCGGCGGAGGTCGGGTTGGGCCGTTCGTCGCCATCCTGATGGAGGGCGTGCTGATGGAGGTGGCCCTCCTGGTCGCCGTCCAGCCTCGCGCCTGGGCCTTCGCCATCGGCGGCGCACTGGCTGTGGGGTGGAACTTCTTCCACAAGTTCGTGATGATGCGGCTGGTGTACGGCGGCAGCGTCGTCGAGGTGTACGAGAAGATGGTCAAGGAGGGCAGCCAGATGCTCGGGCTGGACGTCTCGGCCGCCCTGTTGATCCTCGGCGTGCTGCTGTTGGTCCGACTGATCGTGGGAGGGATCGCTGGATGGAGCGCGTGGGCGTTGGGTGGCGCGGTGGCCCGGCGGTTGGGACGGCGTGCGCCGTCGGGCGAGGGAGCCGTCCGCTGAGCCCCTGGGGATACCTGCTCTTCACCCTCTGGTCGGCCGTCCTCGCCGTCCTCCTGCACGGCTGGCAACTGGCCGCCCTGGCGGCGGTCCAACTGGCCTTCGGCTGGGCCTGGAGCCGGGAGGCGCTGCGGATGTTGCGCCGCCCCCGGTTCTGGATCTTCGTGCTGACGGCGGTGGCGGTGGGGCCGTTCCTGATCGGCGAGCCGGATCTGGCCCTGGGACCGCTTCGCCTTTCGCGGGAGGGATGGGCCATCGGTGTGGAGATGGCCGGGCGGGCGTTCGTCCTCACCCTGGCTTTCAGCGTGGGCATCGGCGCCCTCTCCCTGTCCGACGTGGTGGCGGTGTTCGACCGCGTCGGCCTGCGGGGGCTGGGGTTCGCCGTCGGCGTGGCGATGAACCTGTTCGGAACGCTGCGGGAGATGGCGACGGTGACCTTCCAGACCCTGTGGCTGCGCGGGGGACGGCGGCGGCCGTGGCTCACCCTCCGCCTCTTCCTGATCACCACGGTCGCCAACACCCTCCGCTACGGAGACGAAGTCGTGAGTGCAGCCGCGATGCGGGCCTTCGATCCGGCGCAGAAGAGCTCAGGAGCGTTGCCGCTCCGCCGGGCGGACCTGTGGCTGATGGCCGCGCTGGCGGTCTGCACGGGGATCCTCTTTTCGTAGGGGCACGGCCTCACTGGGGAGGCTGTGCCCCTACACGAGGGTACCGTCTGAAACACCACGGAGGCACAGAGGGCACAGAGTTTTCTCTGTATTTAGAGATTCCTCTGTGCCCTCTGTGCCTCTGTGGTAAAACTCAAATCCCTCACGGAGTTCCCTGGATCGTGACCCTACCAGGGGCCCCCTTCTTCCCTTCCACCTCGACCTCGACGGGCAGGAACGCTTGGACGACGGAGAGGTTGGTCAGTAAGTGCCCAGTGACAGCGGAGGTGACGATGATAGAGGTCCCTTGCGCCAGCGCGGCGGGCAGCACCAGTTGGTCGGCCAGGTGGGGGTCCACCGGCGCGCCGGTCCGGTGGTGGGCCAGGAGTTCGTCGCAGGCCGCCTGAGCCACCTTGTCCGACGGCAACCCCTTGCGGCCGTAGGCGGCGAAGCCCGCAGCGATCCCCTCGTACTCGGCGAAGAGGAAGATGGCCGCGCCGGGACCGGCGCTCCGCACCCGGCGGGCCTGTACGTCGGCGGGGAGCCCCGCCCCACGCAGCACGTTGCGCGCCCGGTTGGCGATCCGCTGCGGGATGTGGGAGGG
>CAZOLN010000050.1:0-11776 GCA_964580565.1 uncultured Anaerolineales bacterium | reverse complement strand
CCGTTCGCGGCTGACGTTGGCGCAATCGAGGGTTATATGTTATCATCGAGACAGGGAGGAAACAAAAAACAGGAGGGAAACACCGACTGATGGACGAACTACGAGCACGCCTCAAGGCACTTCAGGCCCAACTCTCCGATTTCCGGAGGCGTCTTTGACTTAGCGGCAAAGGAAGAAGAGATCGCCAGGTTGGAGAAGGAGGCCGCTCGGCCGGATCTGTGGGACGACCCGGAGACGGCCCAGCGGACGATGCAGCGGCTGGCCGACCTGCGGGAGGAGATCGAGCCCTGGCAGGCCCTAGAGCAGCGCGTGGCCGACGCGTTGGAACTGGCTGAACTGGAAGACGAGGACCTGACCGAGGATCTGGCCGCCGAGGCGGAGGCGATCGAGGAGGAACTGAGCCATCTGGAGTTCCGCGTCCTCCTCTCCGGCCCCTATGACCGCAGCGACGCCATCCTCGCGCTGCACGCCGGGGCGGGCGGGATCGACGCCCAGGACTTCGCCGAGATGCTCCTACGAATGTACCTCCGCTGGGCCGAATCGCGGGGCTACCAGGCGGAGGTGGTGGATCGGTTGTACGGCGAGGAGGCCGGCATCAAGCGGGCCACCGTCGCCATCTCCGGCCCCTACGCCTACGGCTACCTCCGGTCCGAACGGGGGGTCCACCGGCTGGTCCGCCTCTCCCCCTTCGACGCCGCCCACCGCCGCCACACCTCCTTCGTCCTGGTGGAGGTCTGGCCCGACCTGCCCGAGGCCGAGGCGGTCCACATCGACCCCAACGATCTGAAGATCGAAACCTTCCGCGCCTCCAGTGCCGGCGGTCAGCACATGCAGAAGAACGAGACCGCCGTTCGCATCACCCACCTCCCCACCGGCATCGTCGTCTCCTGCCAGAACGAGCGATCCCAGACCCAGAATCGGGAGACGGCGATGCGCATCCTACGGGCGCGGCTGATGGAACTGGAGGAGAAGAAGCGACGGGAGGAACTGGCACGGATCAAGGGGGAGCACGTCGAGGCCGGATGGGGGAACCAGATCCGGTCCTATGTGCTCCACCCGTACCAGATGGTGAAGGATCACCGCACCGGTCACGAGACCGGCAACGCGCAAGCGGTGCTGGACGGACGGTTGGACGAGTTTATGGAGGCCTACTTGCGGGCCACGGTGGGAGGCGAAGCGAAAGGAGGAGCGAGGTGACACCTGTCCAGAAGGACGAACGAACGGTGAAACGGCCGGCCAAGAAGGCCACGAGGGCAAAGTCCACAAAGTCGAAGAAGAAGTCCGTCCCCCTCTCGGCGGTGGAGCGGATGAAGAGGCGGGAGACCCGTCGCAAGGAACGGCGGGCCTACGCCGCAGCGGCTCCGGTCGCCAGCGCGACCACAGAGGAGGTCAAGAGCCAGTTGGAGTCGCTCTCCTGGAAACTGGAGCGGCTTCAGGAGGCCGCCTCCCTCTCCGACGTCTACGACGACCTGGCGGACATCGAGGCGATGCTGGCCACCCTCCCCGCCGAGATCGAGGCCCTGCGCTCCCGGGGGTACGTCTTCCGCAACTACCTGGAGCGGAAGGTGGAGGTCCTCTCCAAGCAGTGGGCCGAGATGCAGGACCGGGTGCGGCGGGAGGTGGAGCAGCGCAGCACGGAACTCTCCAGGGCGCTGCGCGAAGCGGAGCGGGCGGTGCAACTGGCCGCCTCCGGCGACTCCGCCCGGATCGCCCGCGCCGAGAGCGCGATCCGCACGCTGGAGGGGAAGGTCTCCGCCGCCCAGGACGCGCTGGAGGCGATGTTCGACACCCTCGACCAGAACGTCACCCAGGCCCGCGCCCAGGTGGAGTCGATCGAGTGGGCGTTGGAGCAAGCGGATCAGGCTTCCTTCGATTTCTACCCCGACGAGAACCTGGTCGCTGCCTGCCGGGCCCAGTTCCTGGAGACGAAGAAAGAAGGTCCGGAGGGGATCCTCTTCCTCACCGACGGCCGCCTGATCTTCGAGCGCAAGGAGGAGGTCGCCACCAAGAAGGTCCTCTTCATCACCACCGAGAAAGAGACGGTCCAGGAGTTGATCTTCCAGGTCCCCATCGGCCACATCGAGGAGGTCAAGGCCAGCCAATCTGGCTTCCTGGGGCGCAAGGAGATGCTGGAGATCCGCTTCGCCCCCGAGGCCGACATCTCCGAGGCCCGGCTGCGGCTCCTGGGCGGGGCGGACAACGAGGAGTGGGCCGCGCTGATCGGCCGGGTGCGCTCCGGCGACATCGAGAAGGAGCGGGTGCGGACCGAGGAAGAGGAGCCCGCCAAAGCGGAGCCGGTGGCTCCCGCCGAGGTCCCCACCAAGTGCCCCAACTGCGGCGCGATCCTCACCACCCCGATCGTGAAAGGGATGCGGGAGATCACCTGCGAGTACTGCGGCACGGTCATTCGGTTGTGAGGGGGAAACCACAGAGACACGGAGGACACAGAGTCCTCCAAAACCAGAGAATCCTCTGTGTCCTCCGTGTCTCTGTGGCAAAAACCTATGGACATTCTGCCCAAGGTCCGGGAGTTCATCCATCGACACGGCCTGCTCTCCCCCGGCGACGCGGTGGTGGTCGGCGTCTCCGGCGGGCCGGACTCTCTCTGCCTGCTCCACCTGCTGGTCCGGCTGCGGGAGGAGTACCACCTTCGCCTGCACGTCGCCCACCTCCACCACGGGGCACGGGGTGAGGAGGCCGACGCCGACGCCGGTTTCGTGGCCGACCTGGCCCGCAGATGGGGGTTGCCCGCGACCATCGCCAAGAAGGACGTGCCCGCCGTCGCCCGCGCGCACAGACTGGCCTTCGAGGAGGCGGCCCGGCGGGTGCGGTACGCCTTCCTGGCCCGCGTGGCCGGCGACGTGGGGGCCTCCAAGATCGCCGTGGGCCACAACGCCGACGACCAGGCGGAGACGGTGCTGATGCACTTCCTCCGCGGGGCGGGCCCGGCCGGTCTGCGCGGGATGCTCCCTGCCACTCCGCTGTCTGACTATCGGCTGCTGGAGCCGATGGCCGACGGCCACCTTCCCTCTCCGCCGCCCCTCCTCATCCGCCCCCTGCTGGACACCCCCCGCGCGGAGATCGAAGCCTACTGCGCCGCCCACGGCCTGGAACCCCGCTTCGACCGGTCCAACCTGGACACCACCTACTTCCGCAACCGTCTCCGGCACGAACTGCTTCCCTTACTGGAGACCTACAATCCCAACATCCGCCGCCGCCTCTGCCACACCGGTCACGTGGTCGCCGCCGACTACGCCCTTCTGGAGGAACTGCGGGACCGGGCCTGGGACGGGGTGGTGCGGGAAGTGTCGAAGCAGGCCGTCGTCTTCGACCGGGTCGGATGGCAGGCCCAGCCCCTCTCCCTGCGACGGGCGCTGATCCGGAAGGCCGCCTACCACCTCCGCCCCACCCTGCGGGATGTGGACTTCGTCCACGTGGAGGACGCCCGCCGCGTGGCGGAGGAGGGGACCACCGGCGCGCAAGCCACCCTCCCCGGCAGGCTGATGCTCACGGTGGGGTACGATACGCTGACCATCGCCGAGGCGGGGTACGAGCCGCCGCCCGGAGGCCCCACCCTACCGCCAGGGGCCGAAGTGGAGGTGGCCCTGCCCGGAACCACCCCTCTCCCCGAGGCCGGCTGGGCGCTGGAGGCGGAGGTCCTACCGGACTGGACCCCGGAGGAGGTGGAGACCAACCCGGACCGATGGACCGCCTATCTGGATGCCGATCGGCTGGAGAAACCGCTGGTGCTGCGGACCCGCCGGTCGGGCGATCGGTTCCGCCCGCAGGGGATGGGAGGGCACGGCCCCCGCCTGACCGACTGGATGATCAACGCCAAGATCCCCCGCGCCTGGCGGGACCGGCTCCCCCTGCTCGTGGCCGGTGGGGAGATCGTCTGGGTGTGCGGATGGCGGGTGGCGGAGACGGCCCTCGTCGGTCCGACCACCCGCCGCGTCGCTCGCTTCCGGTTTGTCAAGAGAAACCACAGAGACACAGAGGGCACAGAGAAAACTTTATAAACTCTGTGTTCTCTGTGCCTCTGTGGTTAGAACATCCTGCGAGGTGGATCGTGCTGAAAGGACCCGTCCGTCGGATTCTCGCTTGGATCACCATCGCGGTGGCCGCCGTCGTCGTGATCGGCGCGGTCGCCAGCGTCGTACAACTTCTCTCCCGCCCCCGCGCCGTGGCCCGCGCCCTCCAGATCGTCCCGCCGGAGGCGAACCTGTGCCCCGGTCAGACGGTGGACTTCGAGACCGACCCGCCGCTCAGCGACGTGGAATGGGCAGCCACAGGGGGCGGGGAGATCTCGCCGGAGGGCCACTACGTCGCTGGGGACGTCCCGGGCGACTACGAGGTGCAGGCGGCCGGGCCCGGCGGGGAGCGCGGGCGGGCCCTGGTCCACGTCATCCCCTGCACGCCGACCCCCACCCCCACCCTCCCGCCGACCCCCACGCCGTCCCCCACCCCAGCCCCTACACCGACCCCCCTTCCACCGGCCGATCCGCAGGGGGACGTGGCCTACTACACCAGCGGCGAGCCGGTGGAGCCGCCGATCGCCGGGCTGGACATCCAGAACGCGAGCGTCGCGCCGGACCTGCGGATCGCGCTGACCGCGCGGGAGGGGCTGCCCGCCGGGCTGGCCGAGTGGGCGCAGGAGGGAGAGGCGGTCCTCTGGATCAGCCTCTACGAGCCCCTGCCGGAGACCCCGTTGGTGAACGCCGACTGGCTGTTCGTGCTGGACGTGGATGGGGACCCGACCACCGGCCGCCCACCGGGCACCCGGCCTATCAACACCGACCTGGGAGACGAAGCGGCGGTGGGACTGTACTACACCCTGGAGACCGGAGCGTATGCACCGTTCCTTTCCGTGTGGGACCCGACCCAGGAGGCGTTCGTGAGCATCCCGGCCGAGGTCCGTTTCTTCCTGAGCGAGGACCGGCGGCTGATCGGCCTGGCGGTGCCGCTGGCGACCCTGCGGGACGAAGTGGCACGGATGGCGGGGGCCACCCTGGTGCCAGACGCGGTGCGCGGCCGTGCCGCTGCCATCGCCTTCGTCGTCCCCGAGCCGATCGCCGACCTCTATCCGGACCCGGCACGGTAGTGGAAACGATAAAACCACAGAGACACGGAGGACACAGAGGAACTCTGAAAAATGGGAGAACACTCTGTGCCCTCCGTGCCTCTGTGGTGAAGATTTTGAAGATTTTAATGAGAACAATCATTCGAGGTCCGCTGGTTCTCCTCTCCATCGCCGGGTTGATCGGGGCGCTGGTCACTTATAACCCGACCCTCGGCTGGCCCGCGCTGCTGGCCCTGCTGGGAAGTGTTGTCCTCTTCTCCATCGTCGCCCACGGAGCGATCCCCCCGCGTCGGATGGCAGCGGCGCTCCTCCTCCTCGCCGCCCTGCTGGCGGTGGGCTCCTTCCTCCCCCAGGCCCCTTTTGACGCGGGCGACGGCTTTCTCGAGGCGATGGTCCCGCTGGGCCTCTGGCTGACCGGGTCGGGGCGGGGGTGGCGGCGGTGGGCCTGGGGCGCGGCGACGGTCCTCGTCGTCGTCGGGCTGGCGGGCTCCGGCTCCCTCGGCTCGTGGGTGGGGTTGACCGTGGCGGCGATGGTCGCGGCACTGCTGCGGCTCCGTCGCCGGCCGCTCCGCTGGGCGCTGATCGGGACGGGGGCCGCGGGGCTTGCGCTGATGGCGAGCCTCCATCCGGTACAGCAGGTCGCCATCGACCGGCTTCACCTCTTCCGCAACAGCCTCTACCTCCTGAGCGACTACCCCCTCACCGGCGTCGGCCTGGGGGACACCTTCGCCCTGGCCTACTCCCGCTACCAGTTACTGATCCCGGTCCCGCTCCTTACCACCCCGCACAACCTCTTCCTGGCGGCCGGACTGGGGATGGGCATGATGGGCCTGGCGGCGGTGGTCTGGCTGCTGGCGACCTTCTACCGGTTCGTCGCCCGGGTGGAACGGTCGGGCCCCTCCCCCGCGCCGTTCCGCGCCGCTTGGCTGGGGGTGACCGCGGCCCTCGTCCACGGCCTGAGCGACTCCCCGCCGTTCCCCCTCGGGCTGTGGATGGCGACGATGGGGTTCGGCCTGATGGGGATCGTTGCAGCGACGGGACGGGTCGAGGGGGGACAGCAGATCCGCCCCCGGCGGTGGGGCCTGGTGGCCGTGGTCGTTCTTCTGGTCGCCGGCCTCCTGCTCCTCCGGCAGCCCCTCCTCGGGATGGGGTACGCCAACGCGGGAGCCCTCTGGCAGGCCCGGGCCGACCTCGCGCCTCGTCTGGAAAAGTCAGCGCGGGAGGCGGCCACGGGGCGGACCGTCGCCTGCTTCCAGCGCGCGCTGGCCTGGGACCCCCTCCAGCCGACGGCCAACCGCCGGTTGGGGCTGATGGCCCTGGAGCGGGAGGAGTTCGACGCGGCCGTGGCCTACCTGGAGCAAGCCTATCGGCGGCAGCCGGGCAACCCGGCGACGTGGAAGGGGCTGGGCTACGCCTACCTGTGGACCGGGCGGCTGGACCCGGCGGAGGACCTCCTCTCCCGCCTCGACGACCGGGACGAACTGGTCGAGGAGTTGAAGGTCTGGCGGGGATGGTGGGGTCGGCAGGGCCGGGAGAACCTGGCAGGGTATGCGGGGGAGATGATACAGCGGTTGAGATGATCGGCCCATTGGTTCATTGCGCCCCGGTTGA
The DNA here is from genome assembly GCA_964580565.1 of uncultured Anaerolineales bacterium. Lineage (GTDB taxonomy): Bacteria > Chloroflexota > Anaerolineae > B4-G1 > DUEL01 > DUEL01. Next base: position 5,085 of record CAZOLN010000050.1, on the reverse strand, counting down.
CCGACAAAAAGTAACAGATGGCGTTCCCCTCGCCCGGCGACTCAAGCGCACTACAGGTGGCAAAGCCGCCCTCCGGCAGCCGGGGAGGGAAGTCACGAACAGCACGTAACGGAGCACCTGCCGAGAGTTGTCGGTCAGCCGGGGCTCGTCGTTTCACCACAGACACAGAGGGCACGGAGGTGTCTTCGGGAAACTCGGAGGGACTCCGTGCCCTCTACGCCCCGGCGGTGCTCCCCGTCTGTATTCAAGATAGCCCACAAAGGGCGCGGGGGCAATGAGAGGTGGGTACTAGCGGAACCGGAAGAACAAAGCGTCGCGCACCATGTCGAGTGCCGGCAGGTGCTCCCGGCGCACGAGGCGGATCCCCAGGTCTTTGGCCAGCGGCTGAAACGTCTCGAAGAGCACGGAGGAGCGGATCGTCATCTGGGAGGGGAGGACACCCGCCCGCACGATCAGCGCCGCCAGGGCGGTGAACGCCTTCCCCCAGGCCTCCTCCAGCGAGGGGATGGGGGAGATGAGTTCGACGCCGAGCACGAACCCCGACGCGGCGTCCACCAGCACGAGCGCGTAGGGGAAGTACGGCCGCTCCCCCCTCTTCTCCCGGACCGCGCCGGGAAAGAAGAAGAGGTCGGCCTCGAAGTGGGCGTCGGATCGGGGGAGGGAGAAGAGCCGATCGGTCAGTTCCCCGTCCAACCGCAGCGAGATGGACTTGGGCTCCGGCTCCGGCATCGGCCGGACCACGTCCTCCCACTCCAGCGTGCCGTCCTCACGCCGGATCGGGTGGCGGACCAGGAGTTCCTCCTCGTCTAGGTCGGGCAGGAGGTCGGGGTCCTCCTTCAGGCGTAGGGCCACTTCCAACCCTTGCTCCAGCCCCCAGTGCAGGAAGCGGGCCTCGGCGGCGGTCAGGTACCACGGCTCGTAGCCGGGCCGGTAACTGCGGAACATGGGCCACGCGTTCCGCCCCCGGAACCGGAGCCCCAGTTGCTTGACGACCTCCCGGTCCCGCTTCCGCAGCGTGTTCCGGTCCTCGAACGAGGCCTGCAGCAACGGGAGTTGCAGGATCAGGTCCGGCGAGGCGGTGGAGTCGAACGCCAACGTGAGCAGGCCGTACAACCCGTCGGTGCCCAGGTACAGCGAGAGGGAGAAGTGCTCCCCCAGCATCCCGGTGACGCACACGTAGCCGACCTCGCCGGTCTCCGGGTTCTCGACGCCGAAGATCTGATCATCGGTCATCCACTCCCAGGGACGGGCCTCCTTGAAGCGGATCGCCGCCTCGTAGAGCGGCCGCCACTCCTCCAGGGAGGGCTCTCGCTCCGCCGACATACTGTCATTCCTTTTATCCATATGGAACACTCCCTTACAGAACTTACGTGGTCTCACCACAGAGGCACAGAGAGCACGGAGAAATTCCTGGAAAATTGGGGAGATGTCGTGTTCTCCGTGCCTCTCTGCGGCGTTCCCCTGGTCGGACGAATGGTAAAGCCCGCCTCCGCGGGTTCCAGCCGCCGAAGGGCGGCTTTGCCATCCGTAGCCCGTGACTTGAGTCGCCGGGCGAGGGGATCGCAAACGATTTCAGTCAACCAGGGTGTTCCCTTCACCTGTAGGCGGTAGGCCCGGTCCGGGTCGGACTTGCCGGGGGATCACCCCCCCGCGATCAGGTGAATCACCCACACGTCCGCCCCATCGGGGAGCGCGTAGGTCTCATAGGCTTCGCGGGGGACGACCTCGCCGTTGACCTTGACGATGATGTGGGGGAAGGTGTACCGCATCCGCTCCAGCAGGTCGGACACGGTCATCTCCTCCTCCCATTCGATTTCGTCGCGGTTATTTACCCGGATCACCGACCTGTCCCTTCGCTGCCGCCGATTCACCACAGAGACACGGAGGACACAGAGGCCTCCGGGTCCTTGAGAGACTCCGTGCCCTCCGTGCCTCTTCGGCGATCACCTGCCTTTAGAGATGTCGCTTGACCACCTCGACCACGTCGGGGTAGTCGATCCCCAGCCGCTTCAGCGTCTCCAGCGTGGGGACCCCGTTCTTCGTCCAGCCGCGCCGGGCGTACACCGCGTCGATCAGTTTCTCGTACTGCTCCTCCCGATACTTCCGCAGCGCGGCCAGTTTCTCCTCGGTGGTCATCTTCTCCGGGTCGAGCCCCAGCAGTTCCCGCAGTTGCTTATCATACCGCTCCGCCCGCGATTCGTACTCCTCCACCGTCACCGGCCCCATCGAGCGGTAGGGGACCGCGTCGTGCTCGCGGAGCCCCTTGCCCAGCCGGATGTTGAACACCCGCTGGAAGTTGTACACCCGCTCGGACATCGTGATCAGGTCGTCGGCCGTGACCTCCTTGCCGGTGACGCCGGAGAAGATCTCCACGTAGTTCTGGACGTGGGCCGGGATCTTGGCCGGCTCGTCCGTCATCGCGTTGTCGGGCGGAACGATGTCGTTCCACGGCAGTTTGCAGAAGCCGCAGAGACCGAACCAGGTCCGCCACATCGGGAAGTAGTGCAGCGCCTCCGCCTTGTCCTCGAAGGTCGGCAGGAGGTTGCTGACCATGTCCATAAAGATCAGCCACGCCTCGTCGTGCTGGGGACCCTTGTTGGTGAGGCCGTAGCCGCCCTGCTGGGCCAGCGACTCCTTGCAGACGTACTCGGAGTACTCCAGCCCCTTCGCCTCCATCCCGATGTCCTGCACGAACTGCGGGTCGGCCCCGAACTCCTTGACGAAGTACTCCTTCATCCGGCGGACCCCCTGCCCGGCGATCTTGCCGAACCCCTCGCCGCGGGCCATCTGGTGGAGGAGTTCGATGGCCGCGTCGGCGTTGCCGAACCGGAGTTCCAGCCCGCCGGTCTTCTCCTTGTCGAGGATCCCGGCCTCGTAGCACTCCATCACGAAGGCGGTGAGGGTGCCGAAGGAGATGGTGTCGATGCCGTAGGTGTCGCAGTAGAAGTTGATCTCCAGGATGGCGTCGGGATCGAAGATGCCGCAGTTGGAGCCCACCCCGGCGATGGTCTCGTACTCCGGCCCGTCCACGATGACCTTCTGGCCCTTGTAGGGGCCGGTGCGAACGGTGTACCCGTCCACCGCGTGGGAACAGGAGAGGGTACAGCCGTACCAACAGCCGTCGGGCAGCCCCTGGGTGAGGCGGGCCTCCCACACGTCCCCGTTGATCTTGGGCGTCTCGGGGTGGGAGCCGAACTTGAAGTTGTGCACCGGCAGCAGATCGTAGTCGTCCATAATCTGGACCAGGTAGGGGGTGCCCCGCTTCCGCATCCGGTTCTGCTGGTCGTCGTAATCGTGGATCTCCTTATGGAGCCGCAGGCCAGCGCGGGCGATCCGGTCGGGGTCGGCCGGACGGTTGGAGTCGCCCCGCACCGGCGGGCTCTTCACCACCAGCGCCTTGATCCGCTTATCCCGGAAGACCGTGCCGATGCCCCCCCGCCCGGCCTGCTTGAACCGCGGGGCCTTCCGCCGCCGGTCGTAGAAACTGAAGTTGAGGCAGCCGATCCGGGTGTGCTCGGCACCGCTCCCCGCGGCCACCACCGACATGAAGTACCGGTCCTCCTCCTTCTCGGCCATCTCCTCGATGAGCCAGTGGCCGACCAAGTGGGAATCGACCGGCACGTCGTCCGCCTCCTCGATGGTGACCCGGCCGTTCTGCCCGTCGATCACCACGATGACGTCCTTCTCCGCCTTCCCCTGGATCTCCAGCGCGTCCCACCCGGAGAACTTCAGGAGAGGGCCGAAGTGGCCGCCGACGTTGGAGTCGATGGGGATGTCGGTCAGCGGGGAGATGGTGACCACCAGCGATTTACCCGAGCCGGGGTACTGGGTGATGCCGCCGCAGGGGCCGGAGGAGATGACGATCTCGTTCTCGGGATCGTTCCACTTCGTGTCGTCCTTTACCCCGTGCCACAGCAACCACAGCCCGAACCCCCGGCCGCCGATGAACTTCTCCTTCATCTCCTCGGTGACCGGCTTGGCGGTGATGGTGTTGTCGGAGAGGTTGACGTAGAGGGTCTGGTTCGTGTACCCCCGCTCCACCGAAGGGACCTCGTAGGTAAACTCTGCCAACACACGACGGGAACCTTGCGCAGCCATTCTCCTCACTCCTTGTCACGTATCACGCTTCACGTACCACGTCGCAGCTCGCAGGACGCACTACCCCGCCACCGTCTCCCACTGCTCGGTGATGGTCGGCGCGGGGGTTGCCTCCTCGACGATGGAAAGCGCGTCGGCCGGGCACTCCTTCACGCACTGCCCGCAGACGATGCACTTGAAGGGCTCCAGGTGGTCGGGATGGTAGAACATCGCCTCGTAGGGGCAGAACCCTACACACGAGAGGCAACCGACGCAGAGTTTCTTGCGCAGGCGGACGATCCCTTTCCGGTCGCGGTAGAGCGCCTTGGTGGGGCAGACATCGATGCACTCGCCGCACTGGACGCAGAAGACCGCCTTGAGGGGACCTGTCCCTTCGTCGAGGATGCGGATGCTGGACTTCTCCCTGTCGGTCGTCTTGAACCAGGTCTCTGCGCAGACCTCCTCGCAGATGTAGCAGCCAACACACCGTTCCGGATCAAAGGACAGGACATTCATTGGTGCTCTCTCCTTTATCCACTTGTTGTTGATGCGGGTTGACTGAGAGTTCGCGGGTATATTCTAGCACCGTTGAGGTCATCGGGCAACCGTGTGTGTTCTCCACTGGTCAACCCCAGTGAACCGCGCTATAATCAGCCCGATGGCGGAGACGAAATCGGATGCCGGGCAGAGCGGAGGTCGTTTCCCCCTTCAACTCCATTTCAGCCGGGGGCTGAGCCCTTGGCAGGCAGTGGCCCGTGGTCTTGGGGTGATCCTCTCCGCGACGTTCTTCTCCCTGCTGGGGCACGCCACCACGGCGGTCGGCTCCCTGACCCCGCTGGCCCTCCTCCTGGCGGGGTTGCTGATCACCGCCAACGGCCTGGGATACGCAGAACTGGCCGTGGCGGGGCGGCGGTCTGGCGGGGCATACGCGCTGATCCACGAGGAACGGCGGAGCGCGTGGCTGGCCTTCGCCGCCGGATGGAGCCTGACGCTGGCGGGGCTGGGGCT
>CAZOLN010000049.1:8499-18126 GCA_964580565.1 uncultured Anaerolineales bacterium | reverse complement strand
AGGAGGGAAAATGGGTAATGTGAACATCGACCTGTTTGTCGTCGTGAAGGGCGGCGGCGACCTGGGCACCGGGGTCGCCTGGCGACTGCACCGGTGCGGGTTCCGCGTACTGGTGACGGAGACCGCCCGGCCCACCGTCATCCGCCGCGCCGTCGCCTTCGCCTCGGCGATCTTCGAAGACGCGATCACCGTGGACTCCGTCACCGCCCGCCGGGTGGAGAACGACAAGGAGATGCGAGCCGCCTGGGAGGCTGGGGAGGTCCCCGTGATCGTGGACCCGGAGGGCGCATCGATCCGGAGACTCCGGCCCGACGTGGTGGTGGACGCCATCCTCGCCAAACGGAACCTCGGCACCCGCGTCACCGACGCCCCTATCGTCATCGCCCTGGGGCCAGGCTTCACCGCCGGGGTGGACTGCCACGCGGTGATCGAGACCAACCGAGGGCATAACCTGGGCAAGGTCATCCTAAAAGGAAGCGCGGAGCCCAACACCGGCGTCCCCGGCGTCGTAGGCGGCGAGAGCGCCCGCCGGGTGCTCCGCGCCCCCAAAGAGGGCACCTTCCGCGGCGTCCGCCTCATCGGCGATCTGGTGCGCGAGGGAGAGGTGGTCGCCTACGTGGACGACGCCCCCATCCACTCCCAACTGAACGGCGTGGTCCGCGGCCTCCTCCACGATGGCCTCCCCGTCCACAAGGGAATGAAGGTGGGCGACGTAGACCCGCGCGGCGTCGTCTCCCACTGCTTCACCATCTCCGAGAAGGCCCTGGCGATCGGAGGAGGGGTGGTGGAGGCGATCCTCTATCTGTGGAGAACGCGGATTGGAAATTCGTAGTTCGCACACCGCAGGTGGAAAGGCACAATCCGCAATCTACGTCCATATCCCCTTCTGCCTCCGCCGCTGCACCTACTGCAACTTCAACACCTACGCCGGTCTGGGAAGATTGATCCCGGACTACATAGAGGCTGTTCAGAAGGAGATCGAACGGGCGCCAGAGACCCGCGCCCTCACCCTCTACTTCGGCGGCGGGACGCCCTCCCTGCTCTCCCCCCCACAGGTCGAGACGCTGCTGACGACCGTCCGCCGCCGCTTTGGCCTCCCGCCCGAGGCCGAGGTCACCCTGGAGGCCAACCCCGGCACGGTGGACCCCGACAGGCTGCGGCGGTTTCGGGATCTGGGGATCAACCGGCTCAGCCTGGGGGTCCAATCCGCCCACGACGACGAACTCCGCCTGTTGGGCCGCCTCCACACATGGACGGAAGCGGTGGAGGCGGTGCGCGCTGCGCGGGAGGCGGGCTTCGACAACCTCAACCTGGATTTCATCTACGGCCTGCCCGGCCAGACCCTGGATCGATGGCGGGCCACCTTGGAGGCCGCGCTGCGGCTGGAGCCGAACCACCTCTCCCTCTACGCCCTCACCGTCGAGGAGGGAACCCCTTTGGCAGACCGCATCGCCCGCGGGGATCTTCCGCCGCCGGACGACGACCTAGCGGCGGAGATGTACGAACTGGCCGAAGAGATGCTGATGGAGGCGGGATACGTCCACTACGAGATCTCCAACTGGGCCCAGCCCTCCCACGAGTGCCGCCATAACCTCACCTACTGGCGCAACGAGCCCTACCTGGGCTTCGGCGCGGGGGCAGCCTCCTGGTGGGCCGGCAGGCGGTGGACCAACGTCCACCATCCCGCCGAGTACATCGCCCGGGTCAGCCAGGGGGAGTCGCCCGTAGACGAGGCCGAACCCATCCCTCCCCAACTGGAGATGGGAGAGACGATGATGATGGGGCTTCGGCTGATGGAGGGGGTCAGCGATGCCCGCTTCCGCGGCCGCTTCGGGCTTGGCCTGGAGGACGTGTACGGGGACGAACTGGCGGAGATGCAACGCCTGGGTCTGCTCACCTGGGACGGCGAAGCCGCCCGGCTCACGCGGCGCGGGCGGCTTCTGGGCAACCAGGTCTTCCAGCGCTTCCTTCCCGGTTGACCGCTCAACGGGGCTGCCGGACCGCGGCCTCGACGAGCGCCGTCACCTCCGGCACCTCCTCCAAATGGTGGATCGTCTCGACCAACGCCTCCACCTGCTCCGTGTCCAACACCTGCCCCGCCAGCCAGCGGAACTTCCGCTCCAGGCTCTCCTCGTCCCAGCAGCGCTGCGGGTAGTTGATGTCCCCCTCGACGATCCCGGAATCCAACTCCCGGCCGTCCCGCAGGCGGACGAGGACCCGGCTGGCAAACCGGCCGCGCGGGTCCCCCTCCAGCGCCAGCCGCTCCAGTTCGTTCATCTCCTCCGTCTCGACGGCCTCGACGCGCCGGGCCAGCGACCGCACCCGCTCGTCCCGCAGACGCGGCTCCAGCACCTGTTTCGGCCCCACCTCGCCGTCGAACAGGAAGACCGCCAAGGGCCAGGCCAGGTTGAACTGGGCCTCCTCCGTGGTGGTCGGCAACCGGGTGCCCAGGCGGACCGCCTCGTGGAACGCTTCAACCCGGATCCGCTCCACGTCCTCCGGCCCGAAACCGTGCGCCTCCACCAGCCGCCGCAGCCCCTCCAACGCCGGATGGGTCCACGCGCAGCAGGCGTACCGCTTCCAGGCCAGGCCGTCCGCCATGATATAGCGCTCCCCGATGTCGGTCACCCACTCCTGCACCTCAGGGAAGCCGAACAGGCTGGGGATGCCGGTGAACCCCTCGGCCGCCAGTTGGGCGGAGAGGATGCCGGTCATCGCCCCCCACCCGATGCCGTGCTTGACCATCGCCGGGTGGTCGATATCGCGCATCATCGGCAGGTTGGGGGCGTGGTACTCGGCGATGCCCAGGGCCTGCCGCACCCGCTCCGGTGGCAGCCCCATCAGGTGAGCCGCCACCGCCGCGCAGGCCACCGACCCCCACGACCCGCAGGCCTGGTAGACCTCGTGGGTGGCGTGCCAGATGCGGGCGGCCCGGTGGGCCACCTCGTAGCCGACGACCATCGCCGTGAGCATCTCCGCCCCGGTGGCCCCCCTCGCCTCGGCCAGCGCCAGCGCGGTGGGGAAGACCTGGACCCCGGGGTGGCCCTTGGTGTAGATCGCGCAGTCATCGATGTCCACCGCGTTGGCGGCGTACCCGTTGGCGAAGGCCGCCCCCACCGCCGAGGCCCTCCGGCCCGTGGTGAGGACGGTCGCCTCCTCCCCCGGCCACACCCGGTGGGCGAACTCGGCGGTGATCCGGCTGACCCGGGCCGGGATGCCCGCCAGGGTCGCTCCCAGGGTGTCCATCAGGGCCAGCCGCGCCGTCCGCCGGACCTCCGCCGGGAGGTCATCCCAGGTGACACCTGCCACAAACTCCGCTACGGCCTGTTCGCCACTCATTCGGCCCGCTCCAGAATGTATCGGATTTCCTCCTTAACGCTATCCGGCAGCGGCTCCGGCCGGTGCTCCTCGATGATCGCCAGTGTGCGCTCTCGCAGCCGGTCGCCCAGACGCTTGGCCCCCTTCGCCGTCCACTCGCCCACCCGGTCCCGGCTGAAGAGGGTGGGCTGCCAGAAGCGGCGGAAGTTCTTCAGCGTGTGTTTGTGGCTGAGGAAGTGGCCACCCGGCCCCACCTCGTGGATCACGTCGACGGCGATCGCCTCCGGGTCGAGCGGGACGCCGTCGGTGAACCGGCGCATCATGTCGATCACCTCCGCCGTGAAGACGATCATCTCCGGCGAGGTGGTCAACCCGGCCTCCAGGTAGCCGACGTCGTGGACCAGGTTGGTCCCGGTCAGCAGCGCCACCAGGACGGAGAACGCGGCGTCGGCGGCGGCCTGCTCGTCCATCACGCAACTGTCGGAGTGACCGGCGTAGCCCCACGTAGGCAGCCCGTAGTACCGCCCCATCTCCGCCACCAGCACCCGCGCCAGTTGGAACTCCGGCGCGCCGTAGACGCTGATGGTGGTCTTCATATCCATATGATGGAGGCCCTGACCGTACACGAAGGGCGCGCCCGGTCGCTTCAACTGGTGCATCACCAGGCTGGAGAGCACCTCGGCGTTGCCCAGGGCCAGCCCTCCCGCCAGGGTCACCGGCGCGGTCCCGCCCATCATCGGAGCGGGGGAGTGCACGATGGGGAGGTTCTGCTCGGCCATATAGAGCAGTTTGGCCGTGGCGGTGTCGGAGTGTTTGAGGGGGGTGGACGGCTCGGAGTAGAGAAGCAGCGTCGGGTTCATCCGCAGCGCGTCGATCCCCCCGGCGGCGGCCGCCGCCATCGCCACGATTGCCTCCGCGTCGGCCTTGTCGTCGCACACGAAGACGATGGGCTTGGTCGTGTGCTCCAGCATCAACGCGAACTGGTGCCGGTACGGGTTGGCCCGGCCCAGGTCGGAGGGGATGCCCATCGACATGCAGAAGGTCAACTGGGGAAGGGCGTCCACCACGTGGATGCAATCCACCACGTCGGCCAGGGTGAAGGGACGCCGCTCGCCGGTCCGCGGGTCGAGGTAGTTCGGGCAGTCCGAACCGGTGCCGAAGTTGACCACGCGCCCCTCCAGCGGGGCGACCACCTGGTCGCTGCCACGACCGCAGAGGGCGACGCGGGAGGGGGCCTGCTGGAGGGCCCACTCCACCAGGCCCGGCGGGAAGCGGACCCGGTTCTCGTCGGTGATCCAGGCCCCCGCCTCCCGCAGCAGGTCCAACGCGTCCTGGTTGTACACGCGGACCCCGGTGCGGCGCAGGATCTCCAGCGAGGCGTGATGGATCGCCTCACACTGCTCTTCGCTCAGCATCCTCATCCGTGGAAAAGCCAGGGTGTCGTAATTCATCCTCCGTGTCCTCCTCCGGTTTCGTCTGCGAAGTCCTCAAGACCCAGTTCTCGCAGTTTCTCCAACGTGGGACGTCCCTCGGCGTCCCACCCCATCGCGGCGTAGAAATCGGCCACCAGTCTCTGGATGTCCACCGCCATCCCCTGGGTGGGGCCCGGATCGGCGACCCGCTCCTCGGTGAACCGGTCCGGCAGGTCGTCATCCTCCGGCTTGGCACCGAGGCGTAGGTCGAACAGCCGCTCCAGGTTCAGGATCCGCTCGCCCACGAGGGCCAACTCCTCCCCGCTCACCTCCCAGCCGGTCAACGCGGCCACCAGTTCCGCCTCGTTCTCCAGCCGGAAGTCGCACAGGACGGAGAGGACGGGCACCTTACACATCCCCAGCGAGTCGAGGACGGCGGAGACGGCCATCGTCCGCTTGACCAGCGCTCCCTTTCCCTCCGTCGTCAGCCGGTCCACCGCCTTCTCGGTGCCGAACCACTCCCGGCCCTCCTCCGGGGTCCAGCGCAACTCCGGCAGGGCGTAGACGCTGGTCCAATCCCCGCCCCGGGTGGAGACGGCGTACCCCAGAGCCGACCCCAGCGCGCCCCGGGGGTCGTAGGCGGTGAGTTCCATCCCCTTGACGTGCAGCGCGTAGGCCTCCGCGCCCCGCCCGATGAGGCGGGCCGCCCCGCGCACCCCCTCCGCCAGGACCGCGCCGAAGCCCTCCCGGCGGGCGATCCGACGCATCATCGTCTCCATCGCCTCGGCGTTCCCCCAGGTCAGGCGGATGCCGTCCGTGTCCTGCTCGGTGATGATGCCCCGCTCGTAGAGTTCCATCGCGAACGCCAGGACCCCCGCCACGGAGATCGCGTCGATCCCCAGATCGCCCGCGAGGTTGTAGAGGTAGAGCAGCGCCTCGGGGTCGTCCAGGCCGCACTTGGCCCCCAGGTTGACGATCGGCTCGATGTCGGGCCGCTCCCCCCGGGTCCCGGCGTACCGGCCCCGCTTGATCTCGATCTCCGCCTTGCAGTGGACCGGACAGCGGTAGCAGGAGCGGGGGCGGGTGACGTAGTCGATCAGCCGCTTGCCGTCGATGCGGGAGGCCCCCTCGAAGCGGACGTGCTGGTAGTTCTGCGTGGCGAGCATCCCCATCTCGTCGGCCCATTCGACGAAGGCGCTGTTGCTGTAGCGGGCGTAGATCTCGTAGCGAGGAGCGTTGCGGATCCGCTCCAGGTAGGCGCGGACCACCTGCCGGGCGCGGGGATCGGCCTTGGGCCGGCCCTTGGGGGCGGATACGACGATGGCCTTGAGGTTCTTCGAGCCCATCACCGCCCCCATCCCGGTCCGCCCGGCGGCGTGGCGGGTGCCGGTCATGATGCAGGCGTACCGGACCCGGTTCTCGCCCCCCGGCCCGATGACGAAGAGGCGGACCCCCTTGCCCAGTGCGGACCGGATCCGCTCGGCCGCCTCGCGGGAGTCGAGCCCCCACAGGCCGCCGGCATCCCGGAGTTCCACGCCCTCCTCACCGATCCAGAGAAGCACGGGGCGCGGGGCGCGCCCGCGGATGACGACCGCCTGGTACCCGGCCGCCCGCAGCGCCGCGCCGAAGTGACCGCCGACGTTGGAACTGCCCAGCAGGCCGGTCAACGGTGACCGGGCACCGACGTGCAGCCGTGAGGAGGCGGGGGCCTCCGTCCCGGTCAGCAGGCCGCAACTCAGCACGAGGACGTTCTCCGGCCCCAGCGGGTCCACCTCCGGTCCGAGGTTCTTGGCCAGCAACCAGGCGTTGATCCCCCGCCCGCCCAGAAACCGCCGCACGAGCGGGTCCGGCAGGTCGCCCTGCTCGATCCGTTCTTCGCTCAGATCGACCTTCAACAATCTCCCTACGAATTCCACACTCCCCTCCGGATGGAAACTTTAGCACCACAGAGACGCAGAGGACACAGAGGAACTCATAAAATAGAGAGGTCTCTGTGCTCTCCGTGCCTCTGTGGTGAAACTTCAAGCCCGTTCCAGGATGGACGCGATTTTCTTGGCGGCCCCCTCCGGCAGCGGGGCCGGCTCGTGGGTCGCCAGGATCTGGCGGAGCCGCTCGCGGATCCGATCGAGCATCGTGGGCGCGCCGGCCGCCTGCCAGGTCACCCATGGGTCGCGGTCCATCAGCGTCGGCACCCAGATCTCCGCCCGACACCGCCGCGCTGTCTCCTTGGCGGAGAGAAACTCCCCGCCCGGACCGACCCGGTCGATCAGGTCCAGCATCAACATGTCGTCGCCGACCTCGACGCCGCGCATGATCCGCCGGACCATCCCGATGATCTCGTCGGTCATCACCACCATCTCCAGCGAGCCGATGTCGGCGCAGTCGAGGAAGCCGACGTCGTGGACCAGCGTCGCGCCGCTCAGGCCGGAGAGGACCACCTGCACCGTGCTCTCGATCGCCGCCTGGAGGTCGAGCACCTTCGCCTCGGACGCCCCGGCGGTGCCCATGAAGGGGATGCCCAGGTAGCGGGAGATGTCGGACATCGCCGCGCTGTAGAGGCTCATCTCCGGGCCGCCGTAGGCCGGGCGACCGGTGCGCAGGTCGGTCGGCTGAGGGACGCCGCCGATGCAGACCCGCGCCCCCCGACGCTTCAGCTGGATGATCGCCAACCCGCTCAGCGCACCCGCCAGGTAGATGACCATCAGGCCTGCCCCGGTGATGGGCGCGGTGGAGCCCGCCGTACCGCCGCCCAGGTAGATGATCGGCAGGTCGTGCTCTGCCGCCCAGAGGACGTTCGCCAGGTCCTCGTCGGTGTGCACGAGGGGGGCCTGGAAGGTGGAGAAGAAGGCCAGGAAGGGCCGACGGCGCAGGGTCGGTTCGTCGCCCGCCACCGCCAGCGCGATCTCGTAGATCAGGCGGACGTTGTCCACCGAGTAGGCCCAGGGCAGGACCGGCTTGACGGTGTTGGCGACCATCTCCGCGAACTCGAACACCGGGGCCAGGTGGTGCGGCACGTCGTCGATCAATCCCAGGCCCATCACGTAGTCGATGTTCTCCAGCGCGTCGCACACCCGGGCGACGGTGCCGGGGTCGCCCCGGCGGACCTTCCGCCGTTCGCCCGTCTCGGGGTCGATGAAATACGTGCAGGTGGGACCCGGGCCGAAGTAGACCCGATCCGGCACCACCTGGATACGAGGTCGGCCGTCCCGCCCCCAAAGGGTGAAGGAGCGGGGCGTGGCGGCGACGGCATCCTGGATGATGTGCGGCGGGATGCGCACCCGCACCCCTTCGACGTCGGCACCGGCCGCCGCCAGGAGGTCGCGCGCCTCCTCGTTGAGCACGTTGACCCCCGTGCGCTGGAGGCACTCCAGGGTCGCCCGGTAGACCCTCTCGATCTGCCGGTCGGACAGCACGCGGAACTGCGGCGTCTGATGTGCGGCGTAGTTCGCTTCCATACGAATTCTCTCCTAGAAGATTTACCACAGAGGCGCAGAGGACACAGAGGATCTCATAGATTAGAGGCCCTCTGTGTCCTCTGTGTCTCTGTGGTTCTTTCCCCTTCCCGCGCTCGGACGAGGGCCAGGGTTCGAGCCATCTCGTTGCTCACAACCATGACCGCCTCGTCCACCCCCATCCCGGGCTTCGCCAGCATCATCGCCGGCCGCGTCGCCAGGGCGACGTGGACGGAGACGCGGGCCGAGACGTCGGTCTCGACGCAACTGCCGCCGAGGAAGGCCCCTACCCCACCTGCCTTGCAGGCCAGCACGGCCTCGACCGCGTTGTGGACGCTGCCCAGGTCCGGCATCTTGACCTGGACCATGTCGGCGGCCTTCGCTTCGACGAAGGCCCGGATGTCCTCCAGGGTGTTCGCCCACTCGTCCGCCACTAACTGAACAGCCATCCCACGCATCCGGACGTACTCCCGCAGCCGGGCCATCGCCTCGATCTGCGCCTCCCGGCTCTCCAGGATCAGCGGGCTCTCGACCCGCAGCGGGTACGGCTGCGCCGCCTTCTCCAGCGCATAGAGGTGGCCCAGGAGCCGACCCAGGTCGTTGTCACAGATCCGCCCCAGCGCGCCGTGTACGTCCAGGTGGATGGTGGGCCGGTAGTCGGCCCCTCCCAACTCCCGGATGCGGGCCCTCAGCCAGCGGACGTACTGGACCAGTTTCGCCCCGTCCTGACCGACCTGCGCCGGGATGTCGTCCACCAGGGCGTGGGGGAGGGAGGCCAGGCGGCGGACGATCATCTTCTCGGCGTTGGCGTACCGGTCGCTGCCCGACTGGGCGTGGATGGGGACGGGCTCGGTGGGCGGGGGCAGTTCCCACTCCTCGGCGATCACCTCCGCCATCGTCACGCCGCGGGCCATCGCCACCGCCGCCAGCAGCGCCTGGCTGACGCCGTAGCGGACGGCGGTGTGGAGCGGCCGCTCGACCGTCACCCGCTCCACCGGTGCCAGGCCCCCCTCGGTTCCCTCAGCCGCCGCTTCCAGGAGCCGAGCCGGGGCGGTGAGGAAGTCCCGACGGGAAAAGCCTCCCTTCGGTCGCTCCACCTCGACCGGCTCCGTCAGCCGGTCGATCTCCTCGGCCAGCGGGCGGAACGCCGGGACCTCCCTGCCCTCCAGCAGCGGCGCGACGACCCGGCGGATCGTCGCCTCCCCCTCCCTCGCCCGAAAGACGGGATCCCGCCCGGCCTTGCCCGCGTAGGCCACGCCGACGCAATCCCCCCACGCCACCCGTCCGTCGTCCAGCACCAGACCCACCGAGAGGGCCTCCGCCACCTCCCGCACGGCGCGGAAGCCGGGGGTCACCGCCGGAGCCGTGTACCGCTCCGAAAGGGGGATGGGGTCCGCCTGGAGGGCCTCCAGGTCCTCGCAGTAGTAGCCACCGACGGCGGGCAC
>CAZOLN010000049.1:0-8399 GCA_964580565.1 uncultured Anaerolineales bacterium | reverse complement strand
GACCTCGTGGCCCTCCACCTGCGAGAGGACGGCCACGACCTGCTCGCGGGGCACCCCGCGGACCTTCACCACCGCGTCCCAGTAGCCGGGCTTCTTCGGCGCCGGCGCGCCACCCAGGGCGAGGATGCCCCATCCCTGCTGGCTGATCGCCGCCACCATCTTGGCCAACTCCCCCACCACATCCGGCATCCGCACCGTCGCCCGCACGGCCGGAGTGCCTGCCGCCATCATCTTCATCAACTGGGCCAGCAGGTCCACCTCCGTGATGATGCCCACCACCGCCCCGTCCTCCACCACCGGCAGGCAGCCGACCCGATGGGCGACCATCACGCGAGCGGCTTCCTCAATAGGCACGTCCGGCTCAACGGTGACCACGTCCTCCGCCCTGACCATCACGTCCTTCAGGGTGAGCCGAGAGAGATAGTCGGCGATCTCCCAGACGTTGAGGCTGCCCAGACGCCCGGGGTCGACGAGAAGGGTCTGCCGGGTGACCAAGCCCAGCAACCGCTTGCCTTCGCCGACCACGGGAAGGTGCCGGAGGTTGTTCTCGCCCATAAAGCGGCGCGCCTCCACCACCGGCATGTCCGGATCGGCCATCAGCGGGTGGCGGGTCATGTAGTCCCTAACCAGCATGGCGTACCTCCTCGGTCACTACGGCCTCCATCCGACGCAGCCGCTCCAGAGGGATATGGCAGAGGATGCGATGCTCCTCGGTGTCCACCCGCCACGGCGGTGGCTCCACCTCGCAGATCCGCCCCCCATCCGGCAGCCAGTCCCGCCGGGGGCAGCGGGTGTGGAAGCGACACCCGCTGGGCGGGTTGAGCGCGCTGGGCACGCTGCCGCTGAGGCGGATCTGTCGCTGCTCGGCGGTGGGATCGGGGATGGGCACCGCGGAGAGGAGCGCCTCGGTGTAAGGGTGATACGGCGGCGCGTAGATCGCCTCCGCCGGGCCGATCTCGACGATCTGGCCCAGGTACATCACGGCGATGTCGTCACAGAAGAACCGGACCACGCTCAGGTCGTGGGCGATGAAGAGCATCGTCGTGCCCAGTTCCTGCTGGACCTCCAGCAGGAGGTTGAGGACGGCGGCCTGTACGGAGACGTCGAGGGCGGAGACGGGCTCGTCGCAGAGGACCAGTTCGGGGCGGGCGGCGATGGCCCGGGCGATGGCGACCCGCTGCTTCTCCCCTCCGCTCAACTGCCGGGGGAGCCGGTCGTAGTAACTGGCGTCCAGTTTCATCAGATTGAGGAGCCGGATCACCTCTTCCCGCACGCGATCTTTCGGGACCGCCTTGAACCGGCGCAGCGGCCGCGCGATCTGGAAGCCGACGGTGAAAGAGGGATTGAGCGTGGCGTCCGGGTTCTGGAAGACCATCTGGATGTTGCGGATCAGGTCCAGATCGCGCTTGGAGACGGGGGTGGAGATGTCGAACCCCATGAACTCCATCCCGCCGCCGCTCAATTTCTCCAGGCCGATGATGGCCCGCACCAGCGTGCTCTTGCCGCACCCCGACTCACCGACGATCCCCAGGGTCCGTTGCCTGGACACGCGGAAACTGACCCCGTCCACCGCCTTGACCACCGGTTTTTCCCGACTGAGGAGCCGACGGGCCGGGACCGTGTAGTAAACCCGCGCGTTCTCGACGGCAAGGACCGTCCCGGGGGCCTCGGGCCCCTCCGGGCGGGCCACTCCCTTTCGCCATCGGGCCGACAAGGCCTCCCGCCCTTTGCTGGCGACCTCCTCCGCGAAAAAGCAGCGCACCCAATGACCGTCGCCCAGCGGCTCCAGGGAAGGCCGTCGCTCTGCACACTCCGGCCGGGCGAAATCGCAGCGGGGCTCGAACGCACAGCCCGGCGGGAGCCGGTCGGGCGACGGGACCCGGCCCCGGATCGGATGGAGGATGCTGGTCGCCTTGTCCATCCCCAGCCTGGGGATGCATCGCATCAGCCCCAGCGTGTACGGATGGGAAGGATGGAGGAAGATCTCCTCCACATCCGCCCTCTCCACCACCTCCCCAGCATACATCACCGCCACCTTGTCCGACACGCGGGCGATGACCCCCAGGTTGTGGCTGATATAGATAATGGCGGTCTCGAACTCCCCCTGGAGATCGTTGATCAGGTCGAGCACCGCCGCCTCGACCGTCACGTCCAGCGCCGTCGTCGGCTCGTCCATGACCAGCAGCGCCGGATCGTTCAGCAGGGCCATCGCGATGACCACGCGCTGCTGCTGACCGCCGGAGAGTTGGTGAGGATAGCGACGCATCACGTTGGCCGGATCGGGCATGTAGACCCGCTCCAGCATCCGGATGCACCGCTCCTCTGCTTCGTCCTTCTTCATCCCCCGGTGGACGATGAGGACCTCGGCCATCTGGTCGCCGATGCGCAGGGAGGGGTTCAGCGCCTGCATCGGGTCCTGATAGACCATCGCGATCCGGTCGCCCCGGAGTCTGCGCAGTTCCCGCTCCGACCGGTTCACCAGGTCCTGCCCCTGGAAGAGGATCCGGCCGTTCACAATCCGGCCGTTCCGCCCGAGGAAGTTGACGATGCCGAAAGCGACGGTGCTCTTGCCGCAGCCAGATTCGCCAACGATCCCCAGGGTCTCGCCGCGCCCGATCTCGAAGGAAACGTCGCGGACGGCGGCTACCTCACCGTAGCGGGTTTCGTAAGAGATAGCCAGGTTCTCCACGCGGAGGATCGGCACCTCCCGCGGGCTACCGACTCCTGGTCGTTCCATTGCCACCGTACACCACCTCCTGCCGGCTCACTGGTACCGCATCGTCTCCTCGCGCAGCCCGTCGGCGAACAGGTTCAGCCCGACCACCAGGCTGGCGATCGCCAGGGCCGGCCAGAGCACGCCCAACGGATTGGTCCAGATGTACTTCCGCGCCTCGCTGATCATCCCGCCCCAGTCGGGGGTCGGCGGCGGCAGGCCCAACCCCAGGAAGCCCAGCGTCCCGATGGCGAAGATGGCGTAGCCCACGCGCAACAGCGCGTCGATGATCAGGGGCCCCCGGGCGTTGGGGAGGATCTCAACGAACATGATGTAGAGCGGGCTCTCCCCCCGCGTCTCCGCCGCGCGGATGTAATCCCGCGTGCGGATGTCCAGCGTCAGCCCCCGGACCAGCCGGGCGATGCCCGGCGCGCCGACGAAGGTGATCGCCAGGACGACGTTGAGGGCAGAGGGGCCGATGGCGGCGATGATGATCAGGTAGAGCAGGATGGTCGGGAAGGCCATGATCGCGTCGAGGATGCGCATCACGACCTCGTCGACGATGCCGCCGAAATAGCCCGCCACCAGGCCGAGGACCGTTCCCACCACCACTGCAGCCAGCACCGAGACGGGCGCCAGGATGAGGATGGTGCGGCTGCCGTAGATCAGGCGGGAGAGGATGTCCCGCCCCAGGTTGTCGGTCCCAAGGGGGTAAGTGGGCGACGGCCCCTGATTGATCGCCGAGGCATCCTGCGCCAGTGGGTCGTGCGGGGCGAGCAACGGGGCGAAGAGGGCCACGAAGATCCAAAAGAGGACGATGACCAGCCCGACGACCGCCGTGGGCGAGCGCAGGACGATCGAGACGCTTTCCCAGAACTTACGCAGTCGGCTCTTCTTCTCGCTCTCCATCGTCACCCCACCGTCACGTGTACCGGATGCGCGGGTTCAGGAACGTGTAGATAATGTCGGCGACCAACTGCGAACCGACGGCCAGGGCGACCATCACCATCGCCCCCGCCTCGATGGCGTTGATGTCCTTGAACAATGCCGAGTCGAGGAGATACATCCCCAGGCCGGGGTATCCGAAGACCGACTCGACGACCACGATGCCGCCCACCAGCCAGTTGACGTGGAGCATGATCACGGTGATGGGCGCGATGAGGGCGTTGCGCAGGGCATGTTTGAAGACGATCCGCCAGTACGGGAGCCCCTTGAGGAAGGCGGCGCGGATGTAGGGAGCGGTCATCACCTCCGCCATACTCGCCCGCGTCATCCGAGCGACGTACCCAACCTCGACCAGGGTGAGGGTGAGCACCGGCAGGATGAGCAGTTTGGGATTCTGTAACGGGGCGGTGTCGTCGGGGAAGATCGCCGCGCCGGGCAGGATCTTGAGCCAGAAGGCGAAGATGAGGATGAGAAAGACGCCGCTGGCGAACTCCGGCACGGAGGTGGTGACCAGGCTGAAGAGGGAGATCGCCCGGTCGAGGGGGCTCCCTTCCCGCAGCCCGGCCAACAGGCCGAGAACCAGGGCGATCGGCATGATGATCACGAAGGCCACGCCCGCCAGGCTGAGGGAGTTCCGCAACCGGCGGGCGAGGGTGGGCCCCACCGGTCGGTTGGTGCGCAGGGAGATGCCCGGGTCGCCCCGCAGGATCCCCCGGCGGATGGGGTAGTACTCGACGCCGCTGGCCTCCACCATCGCCCGGCCGGCGGAGGCTGGGCCAACCTCCCGCGTCGCCTCCCCCTTCTTCCAGAGCACCACGTGGCCAGCGGTGTCCACGCCCCAGAAGTACTCCTCGCCGTTCTCGTCCACCAGCCAGCCGTCGAACGGGACCTCGGTCCGCTCCCCGTCGGGCGTGACGCGGATCTCGATGAGCCCCTCGGGTTTCATCTTCCACTGGAGCATCATCCCATCGGGCGCGACGGCAAACCACTGGGCGTCGGCGCGGCCGGGGATGAGGACCTGCTTGAGGGGCATGCCGACCAGCCGCCGGAGCCGCCAGTCGTTGCCGACGAGCCAATCGAAGTAACGGACGTAGATCGGCTCGTCCAGCCCCATCTGGTCCCGCAGCAATTCCACCTGCTCCGGCGTGGCGAACTGACCGAGGATGTGGCGGGCGACGTCCCCTGGGGCGACCTCCGAGATGAGGAAGACGGCGATCGACACCAGGAACATGGTGAGCAGCATGAACCCTAGACGTCGCAGGATATATCTCGCCATGCAGCCTCCCTCGATCTTGGGGGAGAGCCTCCCGCAGGCTCAGAGCCTGCGGGAGGCTCTTGGGGTTATGCCTCGTCGTCGATCCAGGCGTCGAAGAGGATGTCGTAGTTGGTGGGATGTGCGTCCACGTTCTTGATCCGCTTGTGGGCGATGTACCAGACGTTGGTCCAGAAGGCGATCCCGACGGAGCCGCGCTCCATCTGGATGTCCTCCAGTTGGCACATGATCTCACGCCGCTTCTCGACGTCGAGCGTGCGCTCGGCCTCCTTGAGCAACCGGGAGAACTCCTCGTCCACCCACCGGGTTTCGTTCCACGGCACCGGGTTCCCCTCTTCGTCGGCGGTGTAGGCCAGGGCCAGGACCATCGTCCCCAGCGGGCGGTGGGCCCAGATGGTGATGCCCAGCGGCACCTCGGTCCAGATGTCCCAGTACTGGGCGGACGGCATGATGTTCAGTTCGATGTTGAAGCCGCCGGCCGCGGCCGACTCCTTGAGCGCCTGGGCCATCGCCGGCTCCGCCCGCGCCTCCTGCGTCGCCAGTTCGACGGTCACGCCGTCCGGGTAGCCCGCCTCGGCCAGCAGTTGCCGCGCCCCCTCCGGATCGTACGGCGGGATGTCCTTGGGGCAGTAGGCGGGGTGGACCGGCGCGACGTGGGCGTCGTGGGCCAGCAGGCCCTCGCCGAACCAGGCCAGGTCGAGCATCTTCTGCCGGTCGATGCACTTCTTGAGGGCCAGGCGGACCCGGTTGTCGTTCCACGGCTCCATATCGACCCGCATGCGGATGACGAAGGTCTGCGCGGTGGGCGTGGAGTAGACCCGGATGTCGGGCAGGTCCTTGACCGCCTGCCAGATCTCGGCGGAGGGGTTGAAGATGTTGTCGACCTGACCGCTCTGGAGCGCGGCGATCCGCGCCGCCTCCTCCTCACCCAGGTCGAGGTAGACCAGCTTGTCGATGTAGGGCAGCGGCTTGCCGTCGGCCCCCATCTTCCAGTAGTCCTCGCGGCGGCGGAAGACGGCCCGCTCCGTCTCCACGTACTCCTCCAGGAGGAACGGCCCCGTCCCCACCGGCTGCCGGACGATGTCGCCCTCGAAGGTCTTGGGAACGATCAACGCCGGGTAGTGGAAGAGGTGTTCCGGCACGCCGATCTGGGGCGAGTCCAGGTAGAGTTTGACCGTGTAGTCGTCCACCTTCTCGATGTTCTCCGGCCTCAGGTAACTCAGGAGCCCCAGCATCGAGGAGCCGATGTCCGGGTCCAGCCACTGCTGGAAGTTGAAGATGACGTCGTCG
Organism: uncultured Anaerolineales bacterium; assembly: GCA_964580565.1. Taxonomy (GTDB): domain Bacteria; phylum Chloroflexota; class Anaerolineae; order B4-G1; family DUEL01; genus DUEL01. Next base: position 2,178 of record CAZOLN010000049.1, on the reverse strand, counting down.
GCGGTCAGTTCCTGCCCGTCGTTGAACTTGATCCCCTTGCGGACGTAGAGGGTCCACTCCGTGACGTCCTCGTTGGCCTCCCACTTCTCCAGAAGCCAGGGGTGGGTGATGTTGTCGTAGTCGGTGTAGGTCAGGTACTCGCAGACCTGGCGGAACTGGTTGGCCGCCTCGATCCACGAGAGCCGGGCCGGGTGATCGATCCGCTGGACGCGGGTGGCGATGGTCATGGTGCCGCCGCGCTTGGGCATGCCCGGCGCGGCCGTCGGCGCAACCGTGGGCTGAGCAGGGGCCTGGGTCGGTGCCTCCGTGGGCGCCTCGGTAGGTGCCGCGGTCGGTGTCGGCTTGCAGGAGGCTAGGAAGAGGCTGGCGCTGGCGAAGGACATCCCCAGGAGGGTAGCCGTCCGCAGGAACTCACGACGGGTGATCCGCCCGGCCCGGTACAGTTCTTTCAGTTCCGGGATGTACGGGTGGACCTCTTTCTGCTCTTTACGCTTGATAATTTCCATTTCACACTCCTCCTTCACGTTTGGTTATGCGATGGACCGGGCTGATGTGCGATCCCAACAGCAGTTATTATCACCTCCTTTCCGTCTACTTGCCCTGCTTGCGACGTTCCAGTACCTCTCGTATGACCTTCTCCACCTCCTCGGGCAGCGGTTCCACCTCGTGCTCAGCCAGGATCTGCCGCGCCCGCTCGTTCGCTCGCTGGGCCATGTCCTTGCTGCCCTTTTCCACCCACTCGTCGTGCCGCATCCGGTCCAGAAGCAGCGGCCGCCACTGGGCCCAACGCCAGTTCTTCAGCGTGTGGTCGTCGGCCAGAAAGCCGCCACCGGGACGGGCACGGTGGATCGCCTCCCGCGCCAGCGTGCGCTCGCTCACCTCTATGCCACCCACAATGTACCGGACGTCCCGGATGATCTCGTCGGCGATCACCACCATCTCCATCGACGAGGTGGAGCCGTATTCGATGTAACCCACGTCGTGGACCAGGGTGCAGCGGGAGAGGAAGGCCATCATGATCGACGCCGTCGCCTCGATCCCCGCCTGGGCGTCCACCACCTTGCTATCGGTCGCCCCCGCCGCGCCCCACACCGGCAGGCCGTAGAAGCGGGCCAGATCGGTCCAGGCAGGCATCGTCGTCGCCCACTCCGGCGCGCCGTAACTGACGATCGCGCTCTTCATGTCCAGCGCAGCGATGTTCATTCCATACAGGAACGGCGTCCCCGGCCGGGCCAACTGGGTCAGCACCAGGCCGACCAGGCTCTCGGCGTTCCCCAGCGCCAGCGCCCCGGCCATCGTGACCGGCCCGCCGCCACCGGTGTTGGGGGACGGGGGGTAGGTCACCGGGATCCCCTTCTCCGCGCAGAAGAGCAGTTTATCCACCGACTCCGGCGGGAGAAGGAGCGGCGAGATGGGCTCGGCATAATGGAGGAGGAACGGACGCTCCCGCAGGGCCTCCTCCCCACCCACCACCGCGCAGGCGATCTCGTAGATGTCCTCCATGTCCCGCCGGTCGCTCGCCGTGTAGACGATCGGCTTGATCGATCCGCGAAGCATGCCGACGAAGCCGTAGAGGTAGGCATCCTCCGGAGGGACCTCCGAGGGATGGGCCATCGACATGACGAAGTCGATCTGGTCCAGACCGTCGCTTAGCCGGGCGATCCGCTCCACATCCTCCGTCGTGGCCCGCCGCCGCTCCCCCGTCTCCACGTCGATGGTGAAGATGCAATCCGATCCGGTCCCGAAGAAGACTTTACCCAACTCCAGCGGCATCGTCAACTCGCCGAGACGGTTGTACATCGGGATCCGGGACGGAGCGGAGGCGATGGCCTCGGTTACCAGCCGCTCTGGGATCTTGACCCGCCCGTCTGACTCCCACGCACCGGCATCGAGCAGGAGCCGACGGGCTCCCTCGTGTTTGACGACGACGCCGGTCCGGCTCAGGATGTCGAGGCTGGTGCGGTGGATCGCCTCGATCTGCTCGTCCGACAGCATCCGCACGAGAGGGTGCGTCGTCTCGACCGGGATCTGCTCGGTCATTCCTCCTCCTTTCCCCGCCGATCGGCGGGGCGGCCTAGCCGGCCAACTTCCTGGCGATCTCGACGGCGGTCGGGGCGTCCGGCGCGTAGGCGTCCGCACCGATCTCCTCGGCGAAGGCCGCCGTCACCGGCGCGCCGC
>CAZOLN010000048.1:15047-18251 GCA_964580565.1 uncultured Anaerolineales bacterium | reverse complement strand
ATGGTCTCCTCAGGATGGTAGCGGATGCCGCCCTTCGTCGGCCCGCGGGCGTCGTTGTACTGGACGCGGAAGCCGTGGAAGATCTTCACCGTGCCGTCGTCCATCCGCACCGGCAGGGTGACGTGGAGTTCGCGCAACGGCCAGCGCAGCAGTTCGTGGGTCGCCGGATCCAGGCCCATGATCTCCGCGGCCTGGTCCAACTGCTTCTGTGCGATGGCAAAGGGGTTCAGTTCTTCGGTCATACGGGTTTCCTCCTCAAGAAGATTGGTATGGTACTACACAGAATTCCGCCTCGACACTCGATCGTTCATTTCACGTTGACACCCCATTGTAACACACCTGGCCCGACGAGGGCAGTGACGAACGGCACACCCTCCATATGACAGGCGTCAACGCGCTTCGCGCCGCGCCTCCAGCGCTTCGGTCAGCAGGCTGCGCACCAACTGCGGGTTGGCCCGCCCCTTGGTCGCCTTCATCACCTGCCCCATCAGCCAGCCAGCCACCTGGGTCTTTCCCCCCAGGTACTGCTCCACCTGCGCCGGATGCTGGTCCAGCACCTGCTCGATGATCCCCCGCAGCGCGGCCTCGTCCGAGATCTGCGCCAGCCCCTTCTCCTCGATGATCTGCCGCGCCTCCTTGCCGGTGGCGACCATCTCCTCCAGGATCTCCCGCCCCGTGTTCAGGTTGACGGTCCCCTCCTCGACCCGCTGGATCAGGTCGACCAACCCCTCGGGGGAGACCGGGATCTCGTCGATCCCTCGCTTCGTTTCCTTCATCAGGCGGAAGAGGTCGCCGGTGATCCAGTTGGCCAGGGTCTTGGGGGAGACCTTCCCCAGGGCCACCGCCGCCTCGAAGTAGTCGGCCACCGCCCGGTCGGCCACCAACAGTTCGGTCTCGAAGTCCCCCAGCCCGTACTCGGCCCGGAAGCGCGCGCGGCGGACGTCCGGCAGTTCGGGCAACTGGCCGCGCAGCGACTCCACCCACTCCCGGCCCACCTCCAGCGGCGGCAGGTCCGGCTCGGGGAAGTACCGGTAGTCGTGGGCATACTCCTTCGTCCGCTGCGTGTAGGTCACCCCCCGCGCGTCGTCCCACCCCATCGTCTCCTGCGTCACCCGTCCCCCGCTCTCCAGGACCTTGATCTGCTGCTCGATCTCGTAGGCCACGGCCCGGGCGAGGGCGCGGAAGGAGTTGAGGTTCTTGATCTCGTGGCGGGGCATCAGTTCGTCGGAGCCGACGGGGCGGACGCTGACGCTGGCCTCGAACCGCATCACGCCCTTCTCCATATCCCCCGAGTTGACCCCAAGGTAGATCAGGATCTCCCGCAGTTTGACGGCGAAGGCACGGACCTCCTCGGCGGAGCGCATGTCCGGCTTGGTGACGATCTCGATCAGCGGGACGCCCGCCCGGTTAAAGTCCACCAGGCTCACGTTCCCCACATGGAACAGTTTGCCCGTGTCCTCCTCCAGGTGGACGTTGTCGATCCGCACCCGCCGGGTCCCGTTCTCCGTCTCGATCTCCAGATAGCCGTCCTTCGCCAGCGGCAAGGCGTGCTGGGAGATCTGGTATCCCTTGGGAAGGTCGGGGTAGAAGTACGACTTCCGGGCGAAGCGGCTGACGGGGAGGATCTCACAGTTGAGGGCCAGGCCGGTCATGATCGTGAGTTCCACCGCCCGACGGTTGATGACCGGCAGCGTCCCGGGCATCGCCGTGCAGACCGGACAGACGTAGGTGTTCGGCTCCAGATCCCCGGTGTCCTCGACCACGGGGCAACGGCAGAACATCTTCGAGGCGGTGTGGATCTGGGCGTGGACCTCCAGGCCGATGACCGGTTCGTAGCGCGTCATACTCCTCTCCGATTCGCGATTTCACAACCTCTAGGTCGCAGGTCGCGAGATACAGGTCGCAAGGCGCAGGTTGCAGATGCAGGGGAAGTGTACCATCGGGTGGAGGATTGTCAAGCAGTGGGGGGTGGGCTATAATTGCCGCTGCGGTGAACGTCCAAATGGAGGGTCCGGCGTCCGTCAACCTGGCGATCGTCCACGACTGGCTCAACCAGATGGGGGGGGCGGAGGACGTGCTGGAGGCGCTGGTGGAGATGTTCCCCAGCGCTCCGATCTACACCTCGATCTACTGGCGCGAAGGGATGCCCCCTGAGTACCGCGCGTGGGACATCCGCACCACCTGGATGGACCGCCTGCCGGGTATCTACCGCCACCACCAACCCTATCTCCCTCTCTACCCCCTGGCCTTCAGCCAGATCGACCTCTCCGGCTACCAGGTCGTCCTGAGCAACAAGTCCGGCTTCTGCCACGGGGTGCGGACCGACGGCGCGGTCCACATCTGCTACTGCCTCACGCCGACCCGGTACGTATGGAACTTCGACGCCTACGCCGCGCGGGAGGCGATCCCCACCCCGCTGAAGGTCGCCCTCCGCCCGCTGGTCGCCCTCCTGCGGCGGTGGGACTACCGGGCTGCGCAGCGGGTGGACCACTTCATCGCCATCTCCCGGGAGGTGCAGGCCCGCATCCGCCGCTACTACGGGCGCGACTCGGTGGTCATCTACCCGCCGGTGGACACGACCCGCTTCCGCCCCGCCCCCCGGCACGACGACTACTACCTCATCGTCTCCCGCCTGGTCCCCTACCGCCGGATCGACCTGGCGGTGCGGGCCTTCAACCAACTGGGCCTGCCGCTGGTGATCGCCGGGGACGGGCGGGACCGGGAGGCCTTGGAGGCCATCGCCGGGCCCACGGTCACCTTCCTGGGCCGCGTGCCGGACGAGGACCTGCCCGACCTGTTCGCCCGCTGCCGGGCCTACGTGTTGCCGGGGGTGGAGGACTTCGGCATCGCGCCGGTGCAGGCGCAGGCAGCCGGACGGCCGGTGATCGCCTTTGGGGCCGGCGGCGCGCTGGACACCGTGATCGAGGGGAAGACGGGGACCTTCTTCCGCGAACCCACGCCCGAGGCGCTGGCCGATGCCGTCCGCGCCTTCGACCCCGAGGGCGTGGACCCTCAGGACTGCGTCCGCAACGCCGCCCGGTTCGACGCGGAGGTGTTCCGTCGGCGGGTTGGGCAGTTCGTGGAGAATGTGCTGTACGGGAAGGGAGGTTTGTCAGCGGACTGAGCGGATTAAAAGGAGGGTGTGTTTGATGGAACTTCGTCACTTCCTGCGCGTGATACTCCGCCGGTGGTGGCTGGTCGCCG
>CAZOLN010000048.1:0-14947 GCA_964580565.1 uncultured Anaerolineales bacterium | reverse complement strand
ATGGAACTTCGTCACTTCCTGCGCGTGATACTCCGCCGGTGGTGGCTGGTCGCCGCGCCGGTAGTGGTGGTGGTGGCCCATCTCGCCGTCACCTACCACCCGCCGCCGACGGTCTACCAGGTGGTGATGCGGTTCGCCGCGGGCACACAACCAGCGGGGTTGAGCCTCGATTACGACCGGTACTACCCGTGGCTGACCTCGGAGTACATCGCCAACGGCCTGGCCGACGTGGCCGAGACGCGGGCGTTCGCCCAGGCCGTGGCCGATCGGCTGGCGGAGAGGGGAGTCACTGCGGACCCCGCCGCGGTCCAGGCAGCCATCGTCACCGACAACGCTCAATCCATCCTCGTGGTCTACCTGACCTGGCCCGATCCCGCCCAATGCCGCGTTCTGGCCGAGGCCGTCGCCGACGAGCTGACCCAGAACGGGGCGGCTTACTTCCCGCAACTGGAGGGGCTGGACCCCGCGGTGCGGCTGCTGGACAGCCCGGAGCCGTTCCCCCTCCCCCCCAGCCTCCGGGCCCAGATGCTCGGCCCCGCCGTCCGCCTGGGGTTGGCCCTGGCCGTGGGGATCGGCCTGGCGCTGGCCTGGCACTACTTCGACCCCACTGTCCGCGACCCCGAGGAACTGGAAACCCTCGGCATCCCCGTCCTCGCCCGCATCCCCAAGTAACCCAATCACCCAGCCACCCAGCCACCCAGTTGGTCTTCGCCCCCGATTATGGTACAATAACCGCCGACCTTGAGGAGGTGTACCTGTGGAACTTGGGCAGATCGTCGGCATCCTGCGAAAGCGCTGGTGGATCATCCTGGTCGCCGTCGTGGCGACGGCCGTGAGCGCGGTCGGCTTCACGAAACTACAGACGCCCACCTACCAATCCACTGTAGAGGTGGTCATCCAACCCGCCCGGCCCGACTTTGGGCTGACCCAGTCGGCCAAGACCCTGCTCCGGTCGTACATGACCGTCGCCGACTCCAACAAGTGGGCCCAGCAGGTCATCGACCGGCTGCGGTTGGATATGACCCCCCAGCAGTTGCGCGCCAACGCCCGGTTCGCCGCCGAGGACGACCGGATGGTCATCAAGATCGAGATCGAAGACACCGACGGCGAGCAGGCCAACCGGATCGCACGGACGTGGGCGACGCTGTTGGTGGAGTGGCGGGATAGCGAGAACCAACGGCTGCGGAAGGAGGACCGCGTGGGAGCGGTCCTGCGGGACGAGCCGACCTACAGCCAATCCTGGCCCCCCCGCACGGCCATCGTCCTGGCCGCCGGAGTGGTCTTCGGCCTGCTGATCGCTGCGGTGGTCATCTTCTTCCTGGAGTGGGTCGAATCTGGCATCATCCGCACCCCCCGCGACGTGGAGCAGTGGATCGGCATCACCGTCCTGGGAACGGTGCCCCCGGCTGACTAACGGAACACAGAACACGAAGCACGAAACACGGAGTACGGAGTATGAGCCCAAAACCGGATCTGATCACCCTGACCGACCCCCGCTCGCCGGCGGCGGAGGCGTACCGGACGTTGCGGACCAACCTGACCTTCGCCGGGCTGGATAAGCCCATCGAGACCCTGGTGGTCACCTCTGCCGCACCGGGCGAGGGGAAGTCCACCACCCTGGCCAACCTGGCCGTGACGATGGCCCAGGGGGAGCGGCGCACGATTCTGGTGGACGCCGACCTCCGGCGACCCAGCCTGCACGAGATCTTCGAGGCCTCCAACAGCCGAGGGCTGACCACGATGTTCGTCGAACAGGAAGCGCTGGAGGACCCGCCGCTGGTGGAGAGCGGGGTGGAGAACTTGCTCCTCCTTCCCAGTGGCCCCCTCCCCCCCAACCCGGCCGACCTCCTGGGGTCGCATCGGATGGAGGAGGTGATCGGCGTCCTGCGGGAGCGGGCCGACCTGGTCCTCTTCGACGCGCCCCCGGTGATCGCCGTCACCGACGCGGCGGTGCTGGGCACGAAGGTCGACGGGGTGCTGCTGGTGGTCAGGGCCGGTCATACGCGGAGGGAACACGCCCAGCGGGCCAAGGAACTCCTGGAGCGGGTCCGCGTCCGCGTCATCGGCGCCGTCCTCACCAACGCCCCGGTGGACATCACCTTGGGCGGCTACTACCGCTAGCCCTGTAGCCTGTACCTTGCATCCTACATCCTGCTTCTTGCATCCTGCTTCTTGCGTCCCGCTTCTTGCGTTGCGAGCTGCGAAGTGCGAATTGTGGATTCGGAGGGAGGTTCACCGTGAAAGGTCTCATCCTCAGCGGAGGCAAAGGCACCCGTCTCTATCCCCTGACCTACACCCGAGCCAAACAGCTGATCCCGGTCGCTAACAAGCCCGTCCTCTTCCGCGTCATCGAGGCGATCCGGGACGCGGGCATCACCGAGATCGGGATCGTCGTCGGCGACACGGCGGAGGAGGTCAAGACGGCCGTCGGGCGGGGCGGCCGCTGGGGCATCCAGGTCACCTACATCTACCAAGATCAACCCCTGGGCCTGGCCCACGCGGTCAAGGTGAGCCAGGACTTCCTGGAGGACGATCCCTTCGTGATGTTCCTGGGCGACAACGTCATCCAGGGGGGGATCACCGACCTGGTCCGTCAGTTCCAGGAGTCGGACTGGAACGCCCAGATCGTGCTCACCCGGGTCGACCACCCGGAGCAGTACGGCGTGGCGGAACTGAACGAGGAGGGGCAGATCGTCCGCCTGATCGAGAAGCCCAAGGATCCGCCCTCCGACCTGGCGCTGGTGGGCATCTACATGTTCGACCATCACATCCACCAGGCGGTGGCGGAGATCAAGCCCTCCTGGCGGGGCGAACTGGAGATCACCGACGCCATCCAATGGCTGGTGGACCACGGCTACAAGGTGTATCCCTACGTCCACCGCGGCTGGTGGATCGACACCGGCCGCCCCGGCGACATCCTGGAGGCCAACAGCCTGGTCCTGGAGGAACTGGAACCGGTCGTCGAGGGGTACGTGGACCGGGATTCGGAGGTGGATAGCCGGGTGACGGTGGAGAAGGGCGCGGAGATCATCAACAGCGTCATCCGCGGCCCGACGATCATCGGCCGACGGTCGCGCATCGTCAACTCCTACATCGGCCCGTTCACCTCCATTTACCACGACGTGGTCATCGAGAACAGCGAGATCGAGCGGTCCATCGTCCTCGAACACAGCATCATCCGCGACATCCCCGCCCGCATCCAAGACAGCCTCATCGGCCGGAACGTGACCCTGAACCGCTCCCCGATGAAGCCGAAGGCGTTCAAGATGAACCTGGGGGACTACAGCCAGGTCGGTTTGCTGTGAACCACAGAGGCACAGAGGGCACAGAGGTCTCCAATATTTCGAGAAACCCTGCATCCTCTGCATCTCTGTGGTCAAAAAAATCTGGCGGGCACGGCCAGGTCGGCCTGTTGTGAACCACGGAGGCACGGAGAGCACAGAGTTTTAGAAATACTTTTCGAGATCCTCTGCGTCCTCTGTGCCTCTGTGGTTAGAAACCAAGGACGGAGGTAAGCGATGCACGAGGCCCGTCTGCCCCGGACCTTTGAGGCGGCTGCCGTCTTGCTGTTCCTGCTCCAGTCCGTCCGCGTCCTCTTCTCCGTCCTGTTCGGCGTCATCTACGACACGATCTTCGAGGAGGTCATCCCGCTGACCGCGGCCGGGGGGATCCTCCTGGCGGTGGTCCTTGCCTTCCTCACCCCGCTGGCCGCGCCCCGCCGTCGGGAGCGCGGGGCCTCTCTGCTCCTGACGACGGCCCTCGTCGCCGCGCTGGCCCGCATCCCGGTGACGATCAACCAGCCGACGGTCCGGCTGTGGTCGAGCATCGTCGTCATCGGTGCTGCGGGGCTGTACCTCTCCACCCTCGCCCGCCACCACCCCCGCCGATCGGCTCCCGCGCTGGTCCTCGCCCTGGTCGCCGACCAGTTCCTCCGCACCGCGGGCGACACCTTCGACCTGGCCCTGCGGCCCTGGTGGATCCCGGTGCAGGTGGCGCTGGCCGCGGGCGTGGGCATCGCCGGGTGGCGGGCCTTCAAAGGAGGCGGCAGCGGGACCGGCGGCGGGAGCCCCCAGGACCACCCCTCCGGCCGGATCGAGGGGGTGGCCTTCGGCGCGCTGCTGTTCCTGGAGACCTCGCTGCTGGACTTCCCCAACGGGGTCGCCCGCTGGAGCGGGACACCCTACGAGGTCGCCGCGCCGCTCCTGATGGCGGCGACCCTCCTCCCGCTGGTCGAGCCGGTGCGGCGGTGGACCCTCCGACTCCTGCGGGGTGCGCTGGGAGGGCTGCTCCTCCTCGTGCTCGGCCTCACCGGGCTGGCGGCCGGTCGGTGGGTCGGAGGATGGACCGGGCTGGCGGGGCTGCTGCTGGCCCAGTACCTCCTCCTCGTGGCCCTCCTCCGCAGCGACCGGCATCCCAGCCCCGGCGGGCTGGCGCTGGGCTCCCTGCTGTTCCTGGTGCTGAACTTCGCCTTCGCCTTCACCTTCACCTACCCCTACACCATCCCCGCCTTCCGCGGGATGGGCCAGCCAATCGTCCTCATCGCCGCTGTCCTCGCCTTCCTCCCCGCCCTTCGCCCCACTCCTCCTGAAACCCTGAAACCTACAACCTGGAACCCCCTTCTTCTCCTCCCCGTCGCCCTGACCCTCCTCCTCACCGTCGCCTTCGCCTGGCCCCGCCCGGTGACCTACCGCGAATCCGGCCCCCTGCGGGTGGGCACCTACAACATCCACTACGGCTACAACACGACGTGGCAACTCACCCTGGAGGAGATCGCCCGGACCATCGAGGAGAGCGGCGCGGACGTGATGATGCTCCAAGAGGTCGACGCCTGCCGCATCACCAGTTACGGGGTCGACAACGGGCTGTGGCTGGCCCGCCGGTTGGGGATGCGCGTCGTTTTCCAGCCCACGCTGGAGAATCTCTCCGGCATCGCCCTCCTCACCCGCTTCCCCATCGCCGCCGCCGACGGCGCGTTGCTGACCAGCGAACTGGAACAGACCGGAATCGTCCACGCCCGGTTGCGGGTGGGGAACGAGGAGGTGGACGCCTACGGGATCTGGCTGGGGCTGGAGCCGGAGGAGCGGGCCCGCCAGTTGACCGACGCTCTGGCCTTCATCGGGGATGCGTCTCCGGCCCTCCTGGGCGGCGACTTCAACTCCACGCCGGATTCACCGGTCTACGCCCGTCTGGTGGAGGCCGGGTTCATCGACCCGTTCGTCGCTTTGGGGATCGACCCCGCCCCCACCTCCCCGGCGATCGAGCCTCGGAACCGGATCGACTTCGTCTGGGGCCGGGGGCTGAAGCCCGCCGACGCGGCGGTCCTGGATTCGCTGGCGTCCGACCATCGGATGGTGATCACGGAGTGGGATCTGCCCTGACGACCGACGGCCCGTTCGACCTAGGGGTAGAGGAAGAGTACCAGGTCGTCGATCCCCAGACCCGGGAACTCCGCTCGACGATCCACGCCATCCTGGAGAAGGACCTGGAGGACGGTGTGGAGGAGGTGCGGGCGGAGTTTTTGCAATCCCAGGTGGAGGCCAACAGCCGCGTCTGCCGGACCGTCGAGGAACTGCGGGCCGAGGTCCACCGGATGCGGCGGGACGCGGCGGAACTGGCGCAGAGCCTGGGGCTGAGGCTAGTCGCCGCGGGCACCCACCCCTTCTCCCGCTGGACCGAGCAGCAGGTGACGCGCGGGGGACGGTACGCCACGCTGGCAGGCGAACTCCAGGAGGTGGGGCGGCGGCTGGTCACCTTCGGCCTCCACATCCACGTCGGCATCGCCGACCCCGACCTGCGGGTCCGGGTGATGGACCGGATGCGGCCCTACCTCCCCTTTCTCCTGGCCCTCTCCACCAACTCCCCCTTCTTCGAGGGGCGGGACACCGGCCTGTGCTCCTACCGCATCGCCCTCTTCGCCGCCCTGCCGCGCACCGGCCTCCCGCCCCGGTTCGGTTCGTGGGCAGCGTACCGGCGGACCATCGACCGGCTTGTGGCCGAGGGGATGCTGGCTGACCCCAGTTTCATCTGGTGGGACGCCCGCCCCAATCCCCACGTGCCCACGCTGGAGGTCCGCATCCCGGACATGCCCACCCGGGTCGAAGAGACCCTCTGCCTGGCGGCGTGGGTGCAGGCGCTGGCGGTGAAACTGGCCCGGGAGCCGGAGCCCCCGCCGCTGCCCCGCTTCGCCGTGGAGATCGGCCGGTGGCAGGCGGCCCGGTACGGGTTGAAGGCCCGCCTGCTCCTCTGGGCCGATCGACCCGCCCGTACCGCGGCGGAGTGGGTGGACCCGCTGCTGGAGTGGCTGGACGACGTGGCCGGGGACCTGGGGAGCCGGGAGGCCCTCGCCTACGCCCGCGTCATCCTCCATCAGGGGACCGGCGCCGATCGGCAGCGGCGGGTGTGGGAGGAGACGAGGGACCTACACCAGGTGGTCGCCCGCCTGGCCGAGGAGACGGTCGAGGGGACCCGGGATCACTGAAATCACTGAAAGGGTGAGGACACTGAGGACACTGAAGACTTTCCAGGACAAGAACGGCTCACTTGCCCCAAAGGCATTCAGTGCTCTCAGTGCCCTCTGTGCCTCTGTGGTCCATCCCGACCCGACGGATTAGTCCTCGTGTCCCTCCTCGACCATCCGGACGAACTCCCCGTGCCAGGTGTGGTACCAGACCTGACCGGTGGTGCCGTGGACGCTGAGCATCCCCTCGATCTCGCCGTTCTCCATCGTGTGGATAGTGTAGTAGCCGTAGAAGGGAGTGGCGTGTTCCTCGAGCGTCAACTCCGGCCGGTAGGTGTCCACCCATCGCTGGGCGATCTGGATGGCCTCTTCGGCAGAGATCGTGTTCGTGACCGGTGCGCCGCCGCCCATCATCCACCCGCCGCCGCGGCCGTGCATCCCATACCTGCCGTTCCACATCATGTTCGGCCCCATCTCCGGCCCCACCGCCCCGGTCCATTTGTCGATCAGGAGTTCCATCGCCCCGATGCCGGTATCCGGCTCGCGGACGATGACGTAGAAGTTGCGCTCGAACTCCATCACCTCAGCAACCTCCAGATCCGGGTAGCCGAGTCTGGCGATGTACCGCTCGGCCGCCTCGCGGGCGTCCTCAATGGAGAGCGGCCCCACTGCACCTTCGTCCTCCTCCCGATCGTCCCACCCGTCGCAGGGGACACCGGGGACTGGCACCGTACCCCGCCCCATCATCCCCGGCCCACCGCCGTACCGCCATCCCTCGCAAGCATACGGCGTGTAGCCCGTCTCCTCCGCAGCGGTCATCGCCGGAGCCCATAATTGACGGGCGATGAGCAGGCCGCCCAGAGCCAATCCACCGACGACCAGGACGACCACCAAACCGACACCGACCCCGATCCACAAACTCGCTTTCATCCCCATTTCTCCTCCACCTATTTGTCCCGAGTCTACCACGGAAGCGCGACCCGAGGGAGCGCCATTTGGCGGGGATCGGCACGGGGGAAACAGCGTGGGGGGAAAAGGCAGAGACGCAAAGGGCGCAGAGTCGGTGCGACGCACCTGAAGATGTGGTTGGCAAGGAGACGCCACGGACTGGAAGCGTGATGCACCTTTACCTTGGGGTGGGACCCTACTCGGACGCGGGCGGACGAGCCGGGAAGCGGAGGGTGATCCGTGTGCCACGACCCGGCGCGGTGTCGATGACCAGACGACCACCCAGACGCGTCGCCCGCTCCTGCATCCCGACCAATCCGAAGTGGCCCTGCCGGGTGAGGAGATCCGGCCGCGGCGGCAGGGTGAACCCCACCCCGTCGTCCTCCACCGTGAGGACAACTCCCTCCTCGTCGCAGCGGACGCGGATGGTGATGTTCTGCGCGCGGGCGTGTTGAAGGGCGTTGGTCAATGCCTCCTGGGCGATCCGGTAAGCGGCCAGTTCTACCTCCGGATCGCACCGGTAGATGGTCCCCTCGCGGATCAGGCGGACCCGGGCGTCGGACCGCTGGTCCGCCTCGCGGACCAGCGATTCCAGCGCAGGGAGGAACCCCAGGTCCTCCAGATAGGCAGGCCGCAGGGCGGAGATCAGGCGGCGGAGTTCGTCGACGGTCTCCATCCCTTGCTGACGCAGAGCCTCCAAAAGGGCGGCGGCCTCGGTCGACTCGCCCCGTTCGAGGAGCCGCCGGGCCATCTCCGCCTGCTGTCCCAGCGCGATGAGCGCCTGCACCGGCCCGTCGTGCAGTTCGCGCGCCAGCCGGGCCCGTTCCTCCTCCTGTCCGCGGGAGATCGCCCCCAGGTAATCCCGCATCCCAGCCTCGTACCCCCGGATGCGGGCGACCATCTCCGCCAACGCCCGATGGAGGTCCCGCACCTCCTGCACGCCGCCGACGGGCCGGGCGATGGCCGAATCGTCCCCCCACGAGACCTGCTCGGCGGCCCGCGCCAGCGCCTGCAAGGGACGGACGATGGTTGCCCAACCGAAGGTGAGAACCAGCAGGGAGAGCAACCCCGCCGCGACGGCGACGATCGGGGCCAGGCCGGAGAAGCGAAGGATGGGACCGATCAGCCCCTCTACCGGCTCCTCCACCAGCACCGCCCAATCTATGCCCCGCACCGGCGTGAAGGCGACCAGCACCGGTCCCTCCTCCCTCTCAGCGACGACGAATCCCTCCTGCCCCATCCGCGCTTCGCCCACGCCGGGGGCGTCGGAGAGGTCCACCCCCACGCTAGCAGGATCGGTATGGAAGAGGGCCTGTCCGGTCCCGTCCACCACGACCAGCGCCGCCCGCCCCACCGATTCGCCGACCAGAGGCGGCAGCCATGCCGCCAGCCCACTCCCGTCGGGGGCGACGATGCCGTGGGCCAAGCCGTCCTCGATGATCCGGGCTGTAAGCCGCGCTAGAGCCAGGTCCCGCTCGGCGACAAAATCCCTCATCGCCCGCTGGTGGGCGTAGACCCCGGTGAAGGCCAGGGCGAGAAGGGCAAAAGTGACGGGCAGGACGGCCCAGAGGAAGAGCTGGGCCTGCAGGCTGCGAAACCATCGACGCATATGGACACCTCCGGTACAAGGAGCAGGGTCGCAAGGAGCAAGGTCGCAGGGTGCAGAGGCGCAGGGTGCGACCCTGCTCCCTGTGACCTGTTCACTCGATCACGATCCAGCCGCGGCGAAGGGCCTCGGTGACCGCCTCGGTGCGGCTGTTGACGCCCAGTTTGCCGTAGATGCTGGCCAGGTGTCCCTGGACGGTGCGGTGGCTAATGCCCAACTCGTGGCCGATGGCCCGGTTGGTCAGCCCCCGCGCCGCCAGCCGAAGGACGTCCAGCTCGCGGGGGGTGAGCGGCTCCACCTGATCCGACGCGGTGGACGGCTTGCCGGTCATCGCCTGCTGAACCACTTTGGTGGCGACCTCCGGGCTGAGGGCGGACTTGCCCTGGTGGACCGTCCGCACCGCCTGCACCAATTCGTCGCCGCTGGCGGTCTTGAGGACGTACCCATCCGCCCCAGCCTGGAGCAGGGCGAAGATGTAGGGATCGTCATCGTAGGCAGTGAGGATGAGCACCCGCACCTCGGGGAACCGCTCCTTGATCCGCCGGGTGGCCTCCACGCCGGTGATCTCCGGCATCCGGATGTCCAGCACCGCCACATCGGGGTGGTGCTCCTCCACCAGCCTCAGCGCCTCCCGCCCATCCCCGGCCTCGGCCACCACCTCGATGTCGCCCGCTTCCTCAAGGAAGCGGCGGATGCCCTGCCGGACCACCGCGTGGTCGTCGGCCAGGAGAACCCGGATCTTCTCGGCCACGTCCCACCTCCTTCCTAACACCACAGAGGCACGGAGGACACAGAGTTTTTTAGGATGTTCTCTATGTCCCCGTGGTGCCCGATCTATCCGGCGCAGCAGGAGAATTGCTCAACGTCCCTGTCGAACCCCAGGGCCGCCAATTTCAGCCCCTCCACCTGGGTCAGGTACGGGAAGAGCGTCTCCACCAGGTCCTGCACCGTCATCCCCGCCCGCAGCGCCATCGTCGCCGTCTGGACCACCTCGCCCCCCTCCGCTGCTAGGACGTGCGCCCCCAGCAGCCGATCGGTCCCGGCCTCGGCCACCAGTTTGATCAGCCCGCGGGTGTCCCGCGCCGCCAGCGCCCGCGGCACGTAGTCCAACGGCAAGATAGAAGTCCGCACATCGATCCCCCGCGCACGGGCCTCGGCCTCTGTGAGCCCCACCGTCGCCACCTGGGGGTCGGTGAAGAGCACGGCGGGCACCACCCTCCGGTCCAGCGGCTCCGCCCGACCCAGCAGCGCGTTCTCCGCCGCCCGCTTCCCCTCCGCCGCGGCCAGATACACCAGCATCGGCGGCCCGGTCACGTCGCCCGCGGCGTAGATCCGGGGATGAGTCGTGCGCATCGCGGGGTCCACCCGCACGAAGCCCCGCTCATCTGTCTCCACCCCCGCCGGTTCCAGCCCCAGCCCCTCGGTGTTGGCCCTCCGGCCGGTGGCGGCCAGGAGATGGGTAGCGCGGAAGACCCGCCGCTCCCCGCCCACCTGCGCCTCCACGACCTTCTCCGCCCCCTCCTGCCTCAGGCGGAGGACCGTCACGCCGGTGTGGATCTCGACTCCCTCCTCGCGCAGATAGTCGGCGAGGCCATCGGCGATCTCCGGCTCATGGTCGGGCAGGATCCGCTCGCTGCGCTGGAGAAGGGTGACGCGGGTGCCGAAGCGGGCGAACATCTGGGCCAGTTCCAGGGCCACGTAGCGTCCTCCAAGGACGATCAGGCTCGCGGGCCGCTCGGGGAGGGAGAGGGCCTCGGTGCTGGTGAGGACCTCCACCTCATCTGCGCCGGGGAAGGGAGGAACGTATGGACGAGCCCCCGTAGCGATCAGGGTCCGCGCCGGGCGGTAGGTCCGCCCGTCTACCTCCACCTCTCCATCGCCCGTCAGGCGGGCCTCGCCGCGCATCAGGCTCAGCGAAGGGTACGCCTCCAGCACCTTCTCGTACTTCTCCCACCGCAACCGGGCCACCAGTTCGTCCTTCTCGCCGACCACCGCCCGCCAGTCCAGGTCCGCCCCCTGGGGCCGGACCCCTGCGAAGGGGGAATGGAAAGCCCGATGGTACGCCTCGGCGGTGCGGAGGAGCGTCTTGGAGGGAACGCATCCCACGTTGACGCAGGTGCCGCCGACGGTCCCCCGCTCCACCATCAGGGCGGAGTAGCCCAGTTCGGCGGCGCGGATGCCGGCGGCGAACCCGGCCGACCCCGCGCCGATGATGAGCAGGTCCACCTCCGCCTCGCCCGGCCGGACCGGCCCGGCTTCCTCCACCACGGGCTCCCGGGAGACGATGCGGGCCTTGTACCCCGCCCCGGTCACGGCTTCGACAAGGGCCTCGTCGGGCAGGCCAGAGTCGACCACCACCGTAGCCCGCCCCTCCCGCCAGTCGGGGACCACCACCGACCGCACCCCGGTCACCCCCTCCAGCGCCTGTCGGACGTGGGCGGCGCAGCCGTCGCAGGTCATCCCCCCGATCGCGATCTCCAGCCTTTCGGTCGCCATCTTTCCTCCAGATAGGTGCGACGCACCTTGGAGGTGCGTCGCACCTACTCCCCCTACTCCTGCCGGGTCGAGATACCGAACAGGCTGTAGAGCGCGCAGTAGCCGGTGATGCCGGTGATCACCAGGATCAGGCCGATCACGGCCACGACGATCCCTACCACCGCGACCTGCAGCCCGTTCAGCGGCCACAGCCCGGCCCAGATCAACGCCACACCCACCACGAGCCGGATGATGCGATCGATGGTCCCTTCGTTCCGTTTCATCAGATCCCTCCTTTCCTCTTTCTCACCACGGAGACACAGAGAACACAGAGTTTTTTGAGGTTTCTTAAGATTTCTCTGCGTCCTCTGCGCCTCTGTGGTATCCTCCCCACATCCACATCGACCCGCCGACGGCCAACAGCCACATCCCCACCCAGAAGAACAGCGCCGTGGGCATCGGCGTGCGGGCTTTCCGGTAGAGGCGGGCGTACTTGGGGCCGGTGCGGGCTATCGTGTAGAACTCGGCGAACAACTCCCATCCCGCCAGCCAGGCCAGCAGGCCGACCAGCACCCGCGCCCACCGGGGCGTCCCTTTCCGCCGCCGACCGACCATTCCCAGGGCCACTCCGTGCAGCAGCGCCAGGGGCAGCGTCTCCAGGTGACCTATTTCGTGCCAGTAGGTCAGCCGCTCCCGCTCCCGGCGCGGGAGCCCCTGACGAAGGTGGAGGTCCACCAGGCCCGGATGGGGCAACGGTACCGGCCCCGCCTTGACCCAATGCCACACCCGTCCGACGCCGATCTCGGCGGGCAGGCCGAACCAGGAACGCACACGGAAGGGTAGTTCTTCACTCATCGCCCGCTCCTTGCCCTCACCCCACCCCCCTACCCCCTCCCCTCTCCCGCAAGCGGGAGAGGGGAGGGGGTGCCGCCGGAGGCGGCGGGGGAGGGGTGAGGGTTATCTTATCCACCCAGGTCCATCCGCCGCAGGAGTTGGGCGTTGATCGCCACGATGATGGTGCTCAGCGACATCAGAAACGCGCCGACGGCCGGCGAGAGGATGAACCCCACCGGGGCCAGCACCCCCGCCGCCAGCGGCAGGGCGACGGCGTTGTAGCCGGTGGCCCAGATCAGGTTCTGGATCATCTTCTTGTAGGTGGCGCGGCTCAGGGCGAAGATCTTGACCACGTCCCGCGGGTCGCTGCGCACCAGGATGATGCCCGCCGATTCGATAGCGACGTCGGTGCCGCTGCCGATGGCGATCCCCACGTCGGCGCGGGTCAGGGCCGGGGCGTCGTTCACTCCGTCTCCGACCATCGCCACCCGCTTGCCCTGCCGCTGCAGTTCGACGACCTTCTGGTCCTTGTGCTCCGGCAACACTTCGGCGAAGACGGTCCGGATGCCCAGTTCGTCGGCCACCGCCTGAGCGACGGCCTGACTGTCGCCGGTGAGCATAGCGACCTCGATCCCCATCTCCCGCAGCCGTCCCACCGCCTCGTGGCTCTCCGGGCGGACCACGTCGGCCAGGGCGAAGGCCGCCACCAGCCGGCCCTCCACCACCAGGTAGATGACCGACTGCCCCTTCCGCCCCGCCTCCTCGGTGAAGCGGGCCAGTTCCTCGGGCAGGGACGCCTCCAGCATCTCCAGCAGCCGCGGTCCGCCGACGTAAACGACCTTCCCATCGTAAGTCGCGCGGATGCCGCGTCCTTTGATCGCCTCGAAGTCGGTCACCGTCGGCAACTCCAGCCCCTGCTCCTCCGCCTTGGAGCGGACGGCGCGGGCGATCAGGTGCTCCGAATCTCCCTCCACCGCCGCCGCCAGCCCAAGGGCCTGGGATTCGTCCCAGCCGTCCGCCGTCGCCGTGGCGACCACGCCGAACTCTCCCTTGGTCAGCGTGCCGGTCTTGTCGAAGATGACTACGTCGATCTCGCGGGCCTCCTCCAGCGCCAGCCGATCCCGCACCAGGATGCCGTTGGTCGCGCCCATCGAGGTGCTGATGGCGACCACCAGCGGAACCGCCAGCCCCAGCGCGTGGGGGCAGGCGATGACCAGCACGGTCACGACCCGCTCCAGCACGTCCAGATTGAAGCCGACCGCCAGCGTCCACGCCACCGCCGTGATCGCTGCCACCGCCAGGGCGATGTAGAAGAGCCAGCCCGCGGCCCGGTCGGCCAGCAACTGCGTCTTGGACTTGGACTGCTGCGCCTGGGCGACCAGCCGCATGATGCCCGCCAGGGCGGTCGCCTCGCCGGTGGCGGTGACCTGCACCCGGAGGCTGCCGTCGCCGTTGATGGTGCCGGCGATCACCTCGTCGCCCGGTCCTTTAGGGACCGGCCTGGATTCGCCGGTGAGCATCGCCTGGTTGACGTCGGACCGCCCCTCGACCACGACGCCGTCGGCGGGGATGCTCGCGCCAGGGCGGACCAGCACCAGGTCGCCTTCCTTCAAAGAACTGGACGGCACGACCTCCGTGGAGCCGTCGGGCAGGATCCGCTCGGCGGTGTCGGGCATCAGTTTGGCCAGTTCGTTCAGCGCGCCGGAGGCCTGCCGCACGCTCCGCATCTCGATCCAGTGGCCCAGCAGCATGATGTCGATCAGCGTCGCCATCTCCCAGAAGAAACTGCTCTGGGGCGCGATGACCATGGCGAAGAGGCTGTAGGCGAAAGCGACGGAGATGGCGAGGGAGATGAGGGTCATCATCCCCGGCTTCCGGTTGCGCACCTCGGGGATCGCCATCTGGATGAACGGCAGGCCGCCGTAGAGGAAGATGATCAATGCGAAGCCCGGGCCGATCCAGCGGCTGCCGGGGAACTCGGGCATGGTGAACCCCAACCAGGCCTGCAGCAGGGGGCTGAAGAGGAGCACCGGGACCGTGAGCACCAGGCTCACCCAGAACCGCTTGCGGAACATCTCCTCGTGGCCGGTGTGGTCCACGTGGGCAGCGTGGCCCTCGTGCTCCCCCTGCCCCGCGTGACCGGCGTGCTCCGCGTGGGCAACGGGCGCGGCGTGACCGGCGTGCTCAGCGCGCTCCGCGTGGCCCTCGTGACCGACGTGCTCAGCGTGAGCCTCGTGACCTTCGTGAGCCATGTGCTCCCCGTGGGCTACCTGCTCCTCGCCCTCCTCATGCATCTTGTGAACCTCTCGCTCCATCCTCCTCCTCCCTTCCTCCTGCTCTTGCTCCCTGCTCCCTCGCTCCTTTGCTCCTTGCTCCCTGCTCAGGACCGCAACCGCTCCCTTATTTCCTCAAACTCCTCCACCGTGATCTCCCCCGCCGCCAATCGCCGTCGGGCGATCTCCAGCGGGTCGGTTCCCCCGCTTAGGCTGTCCAGGCTCGGAAGGTTCCCGCTCCGGTGGAGCAACCACCCCGCACCGCCCAGCAGCAGGAGGGAGCCCAGCAGTCCCGTACCCCTGCCCCAGCCTCCCCACAACCAACCTCTATGGCATCCCATCACTTACCTCCTC
>CAZOLN010000047.1:0-18390 GCA_964580565.1 uncultured Anaerolineales bacterium | reverse complement strand
GGGACCCCGATCAGGTTGGCCAGCCGGACCGGACCCGAGAGGTGTGGCGTAAGCGAGGGGAAGATCAACTGGACCGCGTAGGCCGCCCCCCAGACGAGGAAGGCGGCGAAGAGGAACGCTCCCCCAGGGCGCGGCCAGATGACCAGGGAGACGATCGCCAGGACGACCAGGGCAAGCGCCCAGCCATCCCACACGCGGGCCTGCCAGTAGGTGTTGTACGCCACCCCTGTGGCCTCCACGGGCGGCCAGGCGACGCTGAAGAAGAGGTAGACCAACACGGCGGCCGCCAGGCCGACGGCGAGGAAGCCAGCCCCCAAGCGGGTGTGCCGACGGAACACCGGCAGGAAGCCCCAGAGGAGGACGGAGAGGAAAACCAAATCGGCCGCCCGTTCCAGCGGAGGCAGCACGACCGTCGGACGGGGCACCATCACGGTAGCGGCCGCGCCGCCGAGCACCAGCGCTGCACGGGCCAACAACATCCCCAACGCCGCTCCCCAAAGCCGTCGGGCCGCCGGGTCTCTCCTGGATCGCCTCCAGTGAGCCCACGCGACCGCCAAGACCGCCTGCAAGATGAAGAGGAGGATGAGATGATAGTAAAGGTCGCCAGGGGGGCGGAGGAGAAGCGAGACGATCTCCCATACCAGAGGCATAGCCTATCCTTCCTTACCTTGCTTACAGCAAGATTATACCACACTCCCCGCCGGGAGGGAACGAGGACTCCCCTAGCCCACTGCCTCCTCCAGGTCAGGATACCCCGCCTCGCCTTCCACTAAGGAGGGAGAAGGCCTGCAGACGGGGAGGAGCACCGTAAACGTGCTCCCCTTCCCGGGGGTGGAATCCACCCACACTCGCCCACCGTGCGCCTCGGTCAGCGATCGGACGACGGCCAACCCCAAACCCAGCCCACCCGCCTCCATCCGGAGGGGGTCCTTGGGCCGATAGAACCGCTCCCAGATCAGACTCTGCTCCTCCGGAGGGATCCCTATCCCGGTATCCTGCACCCATATTCGACAGTAGTGCGCCTCCCCGTCCGATTCCCGCACCATGCCGGCCCCCACCGTGACCCGCCCGCCCGGGAACGTGTACTTCACGGCGTTGCTGACCAGATTGGTCACGATCTGACGGATCCGCTCCGGGTCGGCCTCGATCAGCGGCAGGTCGTCCTCGATCTCCAGGCTCCACTCCACCTCCCGAGCCCGCATCTGGGGTATGAAGGCCTCGACCACCTCTCCGAGGATCAGGGCCAGGTCGGTCTCCTCGTACTGAAGTTCCAACCGGCCGCGCTCGGCCTCGGCCAGGGCGATCAGGTTGTTGGCAATCGTGATCATCCGGCGTGCGTTCGCGTGGATGATCTGGACAAACCGCTTCTGGGCGTCCGTCAACTTGCCCGCCATCTGGCTGTAGAGCACCTCAGCGTACCCCAGGATGGCGGTCAGCGGCGTCCGCAACTCGTGGGAGACGGTCGTGATGAAGTCCCGCTTGGCCCGCTCCGCCTGAATCTCTTTGGTGATGTCGCGCAACACGGCGACAAGGCCCATCACCTTCCCGTCGTAGGGGGAATGGATAAGCGCAGCGTGAACCTGGACCTGCTTCTGTTCCAGTTCGAAGAGGATCTGGAGGGGCTCGAGGGACTGGCGGAGCCGGTCCCACAGGACCTCCTGCCCGGTGGCCGAAGTCAACAACTGAGCGAGAGGGCGGCCCAGGACGCGCTCCCGGCTGACCCCCAGGATCCGCTCAGCGGCGGCGTTGACCCGCACCGCCCGTCCTTCCCCGTCGGCGACGATGACCCCCTCGGCGATGCTCTCCAGGATAGCCTCCAGCCAGCGCCCCTCCCGCTCTCGGGCCTCCAGCGCTGTCTTCAGTTCCCGCGCCTGCTCCCCCAGTTGCTGATACAGACGGACGTTCTCCACCGCAGCGGCGATCTGCGCCCCAACCGCGTCACACAGCCTGGCCTCCTTCGCCCTGAACGGCCGCCCGCTGTGGTCGTTGCCTACGAGAAGCAGCCCCAACACCCGCCGCTCGCGCACCAGGGGCTGGAGGATCAACGGCCCGTCTCCGTGGGCACCCAACGCCTCGTACAGCGGCCGAATGCGCGAGGGGTGGCTCCACGAATTGACCATCAGCTGCTTCTTCCGCCGCATCACGTACTGCAACAGGGTGTACTGGGAGGGGGAGATGCGGCGCGTCGAGGGCTCATCCCGCCGCTGGAGTGGCACGTACTGGGCGACGAGCCGCAGGCGATCCGCCTCCTCTTCCTGCAAAAGGATCGCCACCCGGTCCGCATCCAGCGCGTGGGCGATGTTCTCCGCCACCCGGGAGAGGGTCCCCTCCAGATCGAACGACTGCCCCAACGCCCTCCCGATGTCCAACAGGAAGAGCAACTCCTGGGTCTGCCGAAGCGCGCCCTCGCTCAACGCCCCCAACTCGCTCCGGTAGGCCCACAGGTCCTGCAACGCCGCCCGATAGACCGAGACGGCCAACAGGGGATAGCCGATCAGGTTGACCACCCGACCCGGCCCGACCAGGTCGAAAAGAACCAGGCCATTGCCCACCGTGATGAACGCAAAGGCGACAGCGGGCAGCGAATACCCTAAACGTCGACGGTGGACCAGGTGCAGGACCATCGCCGCGAGGGCCAGGAGCACCCCCCATAGGTCCCACAAAGGCTGCTGCCAGAAGGCGATGTAGGGGAAAAAGGGAACCGCGCCCAGCATCCGGTACCAAGAGGGAAGAAAGAGCAGGGTCAGGCCCGCCGCAGCGATCAGGTTGCCGAGGAGAAAGAGCTGCGCCCCGCGCCGCCCGAGGAAAGGAGCCAGGAACGCCCACGCCACAAGGGTCAGGCTGGCGACCTCCAGCGCGTACAACAGCGGCGCCAGCAGCGCTTCCCCCAGCGAGCCGCCGATCAGGAGCGGGACGCGTAACAGCACCAGCACGGCAAACGACCAGAGGAGCCGCCGCTGGTCAGGGTTGCGGGTGTGGCGGTATTCGGTAAAGGCGATCCCAACGGCCGCCTCCAGCGCCAGCAGGATCAGGAAATGGTAGACCGACGAGCCCGGCCCGGTGGACAAGAGGTCGAAGAGCCCCTGGACCTCTCCCACGCCCTATTCCTCCCTGTCCTCCACCACTCCAAGGTCCCGACCACCCATTGGCAACTGGACGATGAACCGGCTTCCCGGACAGGCTTCCTCATCGTATCCCGGGCTTTCCGCCCAGATCCGCCCGCCGTGGGCCAGGACGACCCCCCGCGCGATCGCCAGTCCCAACCCAGGCCCTCCCCCTTTGAAGGCCGTCGTCCCGGACGAATGGAGGCTCACCTCGCCGACACGATAGAACTTTTCAAAGATCAGGTCCAGGTCCTCCGGCGCGATGCCGATGCCGGTGTCCTCCACCGTGATCTGCACGCACCGGCCCAGGTCCGGCACCTCCACCATCTCACCGGTGACGGTGATCCGCCCCCCGTCGGGCGTGTACTTGATGGCGTTGTTGACCAAGTGTCGAAACGCTTTATAGATCAGCACGGGGTCCGCTGGATAGAACGGCAGGTCCCGCAGCCCCTTCATCTCGAAGAGCAGGCGCCGCTGCTCCAGCGCCTCTTTGAACTCATCCCGAATCCCCTGGAACACGACGGAGAAACTGACCGGGCTCGGATGGATCTGCACCTCGCCCTCGATCACCCGCGAGAGGTCGAGGATGCTGTTGAAGACCCGATGAAGGCGGTCTGTGCTGTCTACCACCCCCTGGACCAGGGCTCGCAACTGCTCGTCTTTTTGGACCAGCGGATGGTCCCGCATCATCTGGGCGTATCCGAGCAGGGCCGCGACGGGCGTCCGGAGTTCGTGGGCGGAGACCTGGATGAAGTCGGTCTTGGTACGGTCCAACCGCTCCAGCCGCTCCAACGCCCGGCGCAGTTGCTCGTTGGCCTCCCGCAGTTCGGCCAACGCCCGCCGGTCCGCCTCGACGAGCCGACGGCTGAGCTGGACCAGGATACGGACAGCCAGGGATGGGCTCGCCCCCAGCACGCGCAGGAAGGGTTCCCGCCCGATCTCCAGAACGGTGGTTGGCTCGAGGGTGCGCACGGTGGCGTTTCGTGTCCCTTCCTGGACCAGGGCCAACTCGCCGAAGAACTCCCCAGGGCCCAAATTGCTCAGCCAGCGTTCCTCTGTTTCGTCGACCTCCTTGTAGACCCCCACCTGTCCCTCGACGATGACGTAGAACGCATCCCCCGGCTCCCCTTCCCGGCAGATCACCTCCCCCGCGGGGAAGGTCTTCACCTGCGCCGCGCTGGAAAGCCGCGCCAGTTCCTCCTCGTCGAGGCCGAAAAAGAGGGTGCGGAGGAAGTCCTCCACGGACGGCAAGCCCTGATCCGACAGTCGGTCCATAGCAAGGTTGGTATAGCACATTTCCCCAATTGTGCAAATTCGCTCCCCCGACCTCCATTTGCCTCCCCGCCCACCCCGTGGTACACTTTCCCAGGACGTCAGACGCGACGGCTCACGGAAGACCGGGCCACTCTCCTGGCTATGGCGAAGAAACGATCGCGCGAGACGAAAGCAAAGGGGAAGCGAAAGAGCAAGAAGCGCCGCACGGTACCCCGGATCCACCTCAGCACCGACGCTATCCTGGACATCGTGGGCTACACCACGGTGTTTGCGGCCCTGCTGACCCTGTTGGCGCTCCTCTCCACCCGCCGGGGCGCCCTCCTGGGGCCGTGGGTCCGCCTGCTGGGGCGGATCTTCGGGTGGGGCGTCTACGTAGTTCCTTTCTTTGGCGCCGCGATCGGCCTCTACCTGATCCTGCGCCGCTTCGGCGACCGCATTCCCCGCCCCCGCCCCGAACAGGTGGTGGGCGTTTTCCTCCTCTTCTTCACGTTCCTCGCCACCGCCCACTTCCCGGCGATCTGGCTGACGGGCCTCTCCTCCGAAGAGGTCGCGCAGGCCGGCTACGGAGGCGGAGCCATCGGGGCCGCGATCGACCGGGCGCTCCTCAACGGCGTGGGCGGGGTCGGCACCGCGCTGACCCTCCTCGCCGCCTGGCTGCTGGGGGTCTTCTTCACCTTCAACGTCTCTCCGGCGGACATGCTCCGCTATCTCCTGGCCCTCCGCGAACGGCTCCCCCGCCCCACCCCACGCCTGCCCACGCCCCCCACCGAACGGCCGGTCCAGCCCCCCGCCGAACCCAAGGCCCCGCCGGTGGGCCACGCCACGGCCGCCGCCCCGGCCCCTCGCCCCGCCCCCATCTCCCCCCCACCCTCACCTCCCCGTCCCTCCCCCGAGGACTTCCTCCTGCCGACCGTCGGCGGCCCGCCGTGGACGCTGCCGCCCATCGAGGCGATCCTGGAGCCGGGGAGCGAGCAGAACATAAACGAGGAGATGGTCCGCCAGCAGGCCCGCATCATCGAGGAGACCCTGGCCAGCCTCGGCGCACCGGTCAAGGTCAAGGAGGTCAACCGAGGCCCGGTGATCACCCAGTTCGGCGTGGAGCCCCTGTTCGTCACCAACAGCCGGGGGAAGCAGACCCGGGTGAAGGTCAGCAAGATCGCCAGCCTGGCCGACGACCTGGCCCTGGCCCTCGCCGCAAAGACGATCCGCATCCAGACCCCCATCCCCAAGAAAGGGCTGGTCGGCATCGAGGTGCCCAACCAGGAGATCTCGCTGGTCGCGCTGCGGGACATCATCGAGAGCGAGGCCTGGGAACGGGTGGATTCCCGCCTCCGACTGGCCCTTGGGCAGGACGTAGCCGGTCAACCCTTCGTGGCCGACCTGCGGGCGATGCCGCACCTCCTGATCGCCGGGGCGACGGGATCGGGCAAGTCGGTCTGCATCAACGCCATCCTGGCCGCGCTGCTCCTCCAGAACACCCCGGACGATCTGAAACTGCTGCTGGTGGATCCCAAGCGGGTGGAGTTGACCCCCTTCAACGGCATCCCCCACCTGCTGGCGCCGGTGGTGGTGGATATGGAGCGGGTGACCGGCACGCTCTCCTGGGCATTGCGGGAGATGGACGGTCGATACCGCCGGTTCGCCAGCGTCGGCGCCCGCGACATCGAGGATTTCAACGAGCGGGTCGTGCCCCAGCGGGCCGACCTGAAGCGGATGCCCTACATCGTCATCATCGTCGACGAATTGGCCGACCTGATGATGCTGGCCCCGGCGGAGACGGAACGGTCCCTCTGCCGACTGGCCCAGATGGCCCGGGCCACCGGCATCCACTTGATCATCGCCACGCAGCGGCCCAGCGTCGACGTGGTGACCGGGCTGATCAAGGCCAACTTCCCCGCCCGGATCGCCTTCGCCGTCGCCTCGTCGGTGGATTCGAGGGTGATCCTGGATATGCCCGGCGCGGAGCGGCTGCTGGGTCGGGGGGACATGCTCTTCATGTCGCCGGACGCCTCGGAGCCGATCCGCCTCCAGGGCTCCTTCGTCTCCGACGAGGAACTGCACCGCCTCATCCGGTATTGGAAGGGAGGACGGGAACTGACGATCGAACCCTCCGCCCCCTCTCCGACGGCGGCCCAACCGGTCCAGTTGCCTTTGGACGAGAGCCTGGCCCCCCAACCTACCGTGGAGTTTGAGGACGACCTCCTGCCCAACGCGCTGGAGGTGATTTTGGCGGAGAACCGGGCCTCCATCTCCCTCCTTCAGCGCCGCCTCCGCATCGGCTACACCCGGTCTGCCCGCATCATCGATCTGCTGGAGGAAAAAGGGATCGTGGGGCCGCCGCAATCCGGCGGCCAGACCCGTGAGGTCAACCGTGTGGCCGCCGAGGCCCTTTTGCGAGAGGCAGGCAGAGAATGGAATACGCCATCCATAAATTGACCTTCTCCGAAGGTCGAGCCTACCGGTATCAGGTGGTTGACAAGGAGGGCGAGGTCCGCTACCTCGCCGAGCCGACCGGCCTCTCCCTTCCCACCCCCACCCGCCAGATCACCCTCTTCGACGCCGACCACCGGCCGCTGGCCCGACTGGAGCCTCTGAGGGCCACTCCCTGGCGATGGACGCGGTCCTACGCCCTCCTGCTGGAAGGAGAGGCGGAAGGTGCCGTCACAATCGAGGAGCGATGGACCCTGGTGGACCGCCTCCTGCTCCGCCTGCCCTCATACACCCTGCAGATCGGAGCCTTCACCTACACCGCCCACGGCAAGCGGTACGGCGAGGCCCTCTACGAACTGTTCGAGCCGCTCCCGGAGGCGGACCAGGCCGCTGGAGGAGAACCGGCCGAGGAGGGAGCCGCGCCGACCGAGGTGGAGGGACCCCCGTTGAAAAAGGTAGGTGAGGTGCTGCACCCGCCGGTCGGCCCCAACTACCTGATCCTGGTAGAGGCTGGGCCGCTCCGGCAAGCCCCTCTGGCGCTGACTGCCTTCGTCGTGTTGATCGACCTTCACCTGTATGGGTGACAATCCACTTGAGGAGGTGAAACTCTGATGAAGCGACTTCTCTCAGGAAACGAGGCGATCGCCCTGGGCGCGTGGGAGGCAGGGGTCCAATACGCCAGTGCCTACCCCGGCACGCCCTCCACCGAGGTCCTGGAAAGCCTCGCCCAGTACGCCGGCGTCAAGGCGGAGTGGGCCGCCAACGAGAAGGTGGCGCTGGACGCGGCCGCGGGGGCGGCCTTCGGCGGGGCGCGGGCCCTGGCGGCGATGAAGCATGTCGGCGTCAACGTCGCCGCAGACAGCCTGATGTCCCTCTCCTACACCGGCGTCAACGGCGGTCTGGTGCTGGTCAGCGCCGACGACCCGGGGGCCTTCTCCTCCCAGAACGAGCAGGACAACCGGAACTACGCCCGGTTCGGCAAGTTCCCCTGCCTCGACCCCGCCGACAGCGAGGAGGCCCGTCAGTTCACGCGGATGGCCTTGGACATCAGCGAGATGTTCCAGTGCCCGGTGATGGTCCGCTCCACCACCCGCCTCTCCCACTCCAAATCCCCGGTCGAGGTGGAGATGCCCGAGGGCCCAAGGGAGCGGAAACCCCTCCCCCCCTTCGAGCGCCACCCCGACAAGTACGTCATCATCCCCGCCATCGCCCGCCGCCGCCACCCGGAGATCGAGCAGCGGCTGCTGGAGATCGCCGAGTGGGCCGAGACCACGCCCCTCAACCGCGTCGAGTGGGGCGATCGGTCGCTGGGGATCATCACCTGCGGGATGGCCTACCAGTACGTCCGTGAGGTCTTCAAGGGGTTCTCCATCCTCAAACTGGGGATGACCCACCCGCTGCCCAAGCGGATGATCCACCGGTTCGCCGAGCAGGTGGAGAAACTGGTCATCGTGGAGGAACTGGACCCGATCATCGAGGAGCAGGTTCGGGCGTGGGGGATCGAGGTCGCTGCCGGTAAGGAGTTCTTCCCCCTCTGCGGCGAACTGACGCTGGCGCGGGTCCGGGAGGGTGCGCTGAAGGCCGGGCTCCCCGTCGCGCCGATGCCGGACCAGGTGGAGCCGCTCTCCGAGGTCACCATCCCCGCCCGCCCGCCCGCGCTGTGCCCCGGATGTCCCCACCGCGCCTTCTTCTACAACCTCCGCCGACACCGGAAGAAGATCGTCGTCTCCGGGGACATCGGCTGCTACTCGATGGGCGTGCTTCCTCCCTTCGAGACGATGGACATGCTGATCTCGATGGGAGCCAGCATCGGGATGGCCCACGGCCTGAAGCAGGCGGGGGCCCAGGAGGAGGTCGTCGCCACCATCGGCGACTCCACCTTCTTCCACGCCGGCCTCTCCCCGCTGGCCAACGCGGTCTACAACAAGTCCAACATCGTCGTGGCGGTGCTCGATAACCAGATCACGGCGATGACCGGCGGGCAGCAGCACCCCGGCACCGGCATCACCCTCCAGGGAGAAGAGGGGAAGCAGATCGACATCGGACCGGTGGCCCGTGCGATGGGCGTCGAGCACGTCTGGGAGGTGGATGCCTGGGACGTCAAGGCGGTCGACGACGCGCTGAAGGCGGCCTTCGCCGTCGAAGAGGGCCCCTCGGTCGTGGTGGTCAAGGGAGCCTGCGTCTTCACCCCGTACTACCAGCGACGGCCGACGGTGGCGGTCGATCTGGACACCTGCACCGCCTGCGGCAACTGCTTCCGCGTGGGCTGCCCGGCCATCCTGAAGAGCGATCAGACCCACCCCAAGACCGGCAAGCCCAAGGCGACCATCGACCCGCTCCTGTGCACCGGCTGCACCGTCTGCCTGCAGGTCTGCCCGGTGGATGCGATTTACGAGACTGGGTGACCGGGTGATTAGGAGGGATCGCCGATTCGCTGTTGAACGAAGGTCATGAAGGCCCTGAACCCATCCTCAAGAGAGGTGGGAAACGGTGAGGCCACGACGTTGTTCTGGGTACCGTCGTGGAAATGGTAGGGAAACGTCGGAACGGAGGCCCACTGCACATCGGGGAAATTGTCGTAGCGAAACACCTGTCCATCCAAGTGACGGCGTTCCCAGTGGAACCCGAAGCGACCCTGCAACTTGCGGGAGACCCAGACGTCTACGTAACTGGTGTCTCGCAGGAGAATGCGCAACTTGGTCCCTAGAAGGCTTGTCTGGTCAACGATGGAGGTGAACTCTACCTCGGCGATGCGACGAAGCAAATCTAGAGGGGTCAATCCAGCTGCTCCAGCAGATCGAGGAGGAGATCGCGTTCGGCTTCCAGATGATCGAACTCGAAGTAGTCCTCAAAGGTCTCTTCCTCGTGAAGACGACCCTCCTGGATCAGACGGTCCAACTCGACGACGCTCTTCACACCGTACTTGGAAGCCAGGCGCAGGAGTTCAGACTCGACGAGACGGAGGCGTTGACGAAGGAACAGGCGAAGACTCTCCCGCTCCAGTTCGCGGGGCGAGATTCGAAGTTTAACTGCCACATCCTGAATCGTCATCGCACCTGTCCAATCGGAAGATCTCTATTTCCATTATAACCAGCACAAGCCTTCCCGTCAAATCAACGAGAGGTGAGGTATGCAGAGAAATTTCCTGTTTGTCGGCGTCGGTGGTCAGGGAATCCTGACCGCTTCGGACATCGCGGCCCAGGTGGGGCTGGACCTGGGGCTGGAGGCCAAGAAATCGGAGGTCCACGGCTTCGCCCAGCGGGGCGGCGTGGTGGAGAGCCACGTCCGTTGGGGACCCACGGTGGGATCGCCCACCTGCGAGAAGGGCACGGTGGACTTCCTGGTGGCGTTCGAACTGCTGGAGGCGGCCCGCTGGATCGAATGGCTCCGCCCCGGCGGGACGGTGGTGGTCAACACCCAGAAGATCACCCCGATGTCGGTCAGCGTGGGCGACGCGGTATATCCCCCAGAGGCGGAGATCCTCGCCGCGCTACAGGCCCGGGCCGGGCGGGTGGTCACGGTGGACGGGCTGGCCCTGGCGGAGCAAGCCGGCACGGTCCGGGCGGTCAACACGGTGGTCCTGGGGGCCCTCTCCGCCCTTCTGGACACCCCGGCTGAGGTCTGGGAGAAAGCCATCATCCGCCGCGTCCCGCCCAAGTACGCGGACGCCAACCGAGAGGCGTTCCGCCTGGGACGCGAGGCGGCGAAGGAGAGATAATCTCACCACAGAGACACGGAGAGCACAGAGTTTTCTCCGTTTTATGAGTCTCTCTGTGTCCTCTGTGCCTCTGTGGTAAAGCCATCACTAACGGGGTACACGATGACGCAAACGGTACGCATTCTGCTGATCGGCCTGGGGAACCTGGGGCGGCGGTTCTGCGACCTGCTGGTGGAAAAGGGGCCAGAGGTAGAGGCCCACTACGGCCTGCGGCTGCTCCTGGTCGGTGCGGCGGACAGCCGGGGCTCCGCCTACGACCCCGCCGGCCTCGACCCCGCCCGCATCTCCGCTCTCAAGCGGGCCGGGGGGACCGTCGCCGACCTGCCCGGCGTGGGGAGCGCGGACCGGACGGCGGCCGACCTGGTCGCCACCGCCGAGGCGGACGTGCTGTGCGAGGCATCCCCGGTCAATCTGCGGCAGGGGGCGGAGCCGGGCCTCACCCACATCCGCACCGCCCTCCAGCGCGGCCTCCACGTCGTCACCCCCAACAAGGGCCCCCTGGTCCTGGCCTACCAGGAACTGCACGACCTGGCCGCCCACCACGGGGTCCAACTCCGCTTCGACGGGACGGTGGCCGGGGGCCTGCCCGCCCTCTACCTCGGCCAGCGCGACCTGCGCGGAGCGACCGTCACCCGCATCGAGGCGGTGCCCAACCTCTGCACCGGCTACGTCCTGGAACTGCTGGGGGACGGCCTCTCCTGGGAGGAGGCGAAGGCGAAGGCCCGCGCCGAGGGGGTGCTGGAGGCCGATCCATCCTTTGATCTGGATGGATGGGACGCCGCCGCCAAACTGGTCATCCTGGTCAACGCGGTGATGGGGATCCCGGCCCGGCTGGAGGAGGTGGACCGGACCGGCATCACCGGCCTCTCCGGAGCCGACGTCGTGGCTGCCCGAAAGGCCGGACAGGTCTACAAACTGGTCGCCACCGCCGAGCGTCGTCCCGACGGCGGGGCCGACCTGCGCGTGGCCCCCACCCCCCTCCCGGCCGACCACTTCCTGGCCCGACTGGGCCGCAAGCAGATAGGAGTGATCTACCACACCGACATCTACGGCACCATCATGGCCGCCATCGACGAGCCGACCCCGACGCCCTCGGCGGCGACGATGCTGAGGGACATCCTGGATATCTACGTGCCGGGGGCGTCTCCCGGTACGTTAACGTAAACCACAGAGACGCAGAGGGCACAGAGATTCTCCATATTAGAGAGGCCTCTGTGACCTCTGTGCCTCTGTGGTGAGACACAGGTACTTACCAGGAGACGGAATCGATGGGTAGGCGTTGGCTGACGTGGCTCGACATACGACGGCTGGTGGTGGTCATCCTCTTCCTCGGCCTCGTCATCATGGCGACCCGCCCCCCCTTCTCCGCCGACACGGGCTGGCACCTCCAGGCCGGGCGCGTCACGGTGGAAAGCGGCCGCATCCTCCAGACCGACGTCTTCTCCCACACCCGGTACGGATCCCGCTGGGTCAACCACTCCTGGCTGAGCCAGGTGATCCTCTACACCCTCTTCCGGTACCTCTCCTACCCCGGCCTCTCCCTGTGGGTGTACGGAGCGGTCCTCGCCGCCTTCGCCTTCGTCTACCTGCAGATGGAGGGCGACCCCTTCCTGCGGGCCTTCACCACGGTCCTGGCGGCCATCACCTCCGGCGTGATCTGGACCCCCCGGCCGCAACTGGTCTCGTTCGTCTTCACCGCCCTCGTCTGCTACGTCCTGCACCTGTTCAAACGCAGGGGGGTCAACCGGCTCTGGATCCTGCCCCCTCTGTTCGTCCTGTGGGTGAACCTGCACGCCGGATACGCGCTGGGCTTCATGGTCATCGCCGCGTTCCTTATCGGGGAGGTCGTCAACCACCTCGTCAACTACGTCACCCCTCCGTCCGAACCGACGCTCGACTGGCGCAGCCTGGCGATGGTGGCGGGAATCGCCCTCCTCTCCGCCCTGCTCCTGGTCGTCAACCCCAACACGACGCGGATGTGGGTCTACTACTTGGAGACGGTGCGCATCCCCTTCCTGCGCGACTACATCTTAGAATGGCGCTCGCCCGACTTCCACCTGCTGGGCCTGCAGCCGTTCATCTGGCTCCTGCTGGCGACGATGGCGGCGATGGGCTTCTCAGGCCGCCGGGCCGACGGGACGGACGTGGTGACGGTGGGCCTCTTCGCCTACGCCGCCCTCCTCGCCGGGCGGAACATCGCCCCGTTCGCGCTGGTCACCGCTCCGGTCCTGAGCCGCCACCTGGCACCGATCCTGACGCGGCTGGGATGGACCGGCCGGATCCGCCGCATCCCGCGGCCCACCCCGGCCCGCGGCGCGCTTCACCTCCTGCTGGTGCTCGTCGTGGTGTCGATCCTCGGGGTGAGGGCGTACCAGACCTTCCAGCCGGAGACGATCGAGGAAACCCTGCGCAAGGACTACCCGATCGACGCGATCGAGTGGATCAAAGAACACCACCCCCCGGGCAAGATGTTCAACCCCTACAACTGGGGCGGGTACCTGATCTGGAGCCTCTGGCCGGAGTATCAGGTCTTCGTGGACGGGCGGACCGACCTCTACGGCAACGACTTCCTGCACGAGTACCTGAACATCGAACTGGCCCGTGAGTCGGCGGACGAGAAACTCCAGGAGTACGGCGTCAACCTGGTGCTCATCGCCCCCAACAGCCCCCTGGCCCTCTACCTGAACTGCACCGGCGGCTGGGAGGAGGTGTACACAGACGATATGGCGCGGATCTTCGTCCGCAGCACCGCCGCCTCCTCCGGCGGGTCGACCCCCTGACCCAGGGGAGCGGAGGGAGGGGATGCGCAGGCCCCGCTTCTCGCCTGGCTTCGTCGCTACGGTCACGACCCTCCTTCTGACCCTGCCGGTCGCCTACTTCACCATTTTCTACTCGGCCCCGATCCACAGCACCTATTTCTACCCCCAGCGGATCCGCCTGCAGGGGGCGGCGGCTGCCCTCGTCGCGGGATGGCTGATCTGGAAGTGGCGACGCGGGCGCGAGGCCGCCCACACCCCGATCGACCTTCCCATCGCTGCCCTCCTCGCCGCTGCGCTCCTCTCCACCCTGACCTCTACCGACGGTCGGCTCAGCATGGAGACCGTGGTCGGGGCAGCGGCGGGCGCGATCGCTTTCTACTTCCTCCTCGATGTGGTCCGTTCCCCCACCCTTCGCTCCGCGCTGGTGGACGCCGTCCTCTTCGTCGCCATCCTGGCGTGCGGTGTCGGCCTCCACCGGCTCGCCCGGTGGTACGTCGACCTCCCGCCCGCCCTCCAGACGGCGGCCTGGCGGTCGCTGGGCCGGGAGGTCCCGCCGCCCCGACTGTCGCTCCTGGGCAACCCGAACACCCTGGCCGCCTACCTGGTGCTGGTCCTTCCCCTCGGCGTGCACCGGTGGACCCGGATCCGCGCCCGGCTGGGGCGGCTTCTAGGGGCTGTCGCACTGCTCGCTGGCCTCCTGGTGCTCCTGCTCACCCAATCCCGGGGCGGCGTGGTCGGCCTCCTCGGCGCCGCCCTCACGGGGCTGTGGTCGGTGCGGAAACAGATCGGCCGCCGACAGAGGGCCGCCTTGATCGGACTCCTCCTCCTGGCCGTGGTAGGAGGGGGACTGGTGTTGCTCCAGCGCGGGTTCGACCCAAGCGCGGGGAGCGACGAGGTGCGATTGGAGTGCTGGCGTGTGGCCTTCGTGGTGATGAGGAAGCATCCTCTGCTCGGGAGCGGACCCGGCACCTTTGGACAACAACTGATCCGGTACCGCGATCCCCTTCGCCTTCGAGAGGAGTTCGCCCACGCGCACAGCATGTACTTCACCGTGGCGGCCGAGATGGGATGGCTGGGCCTGCTGGCCGCCGGGTGGCTGGCCGAGGCCTTCATCGCCGCCCTGCGCCGAGGTGCCTCCCCAGGAGCAGGCTTCACCCTCGATCGGGCAAGCATCGCCGGCCTCGCAGGCTGGGGGGTCCACGGCCTGGTCGACTCTTTCCTCGACAAACCGGCGATCTCCTTGCTCGCGTTTCTCCTGGCCGCCCTGGTCCTCTCCATCCGAGGCCGGGTCTCCCACCGACCGTCCACCCGCCGGACCCTGGCCCTCACCCTCACCTGCGTCGCCCTCGCCGCCGCCACCCTCTGGATCAACTGGGGCTTCGCCGCCTTCTCCCACGCCCGCGCGGCGGCCTATCGGGAGGACTGGGGGACCGCCCGGGAATGGATGGAGACCGCCGTGGCGCGGGACCCGGCGAACTGGTACTACCGCCGCGACCTGGCCCTGGCCTACGGCCATCTGGCGTGTAAGGAGGCGGCGTGGCTGGAGCCCGCCATCGCGGCCTACGAGGATCACCTGCGCCGCTTCGACGCCTGGGCCCCCGACCATGCCAACCTGGCCGCCCTGTTGGCGGAAGCGGGGGAGTACGACCGGGCCATCACGGCGATAGAGACGGCACGCCGGCTCGATCCGGAGGAACCCGCGTACACGTGTCTACTGGGCCGCTACCTCGAAGCGGACGGACGACTGGATGAGGCGATGGACGCCTTCTCGACGTGCCTCGCCCACGACCCCCGTCTGACCTCCGCCTCGTTCTGGCAGGAGACCTCCCGGCGGGCCGCGGCGATGTCGCAGATCCTCCAGCAAGCGATCCGGCAGGCCGAAAAGGAAGGGGATCTGTTGGGGCAGGCCCGATTGCTCGCAGCGGCAGGGGATTCCACCGGCGCGTTGGCAGCCGTGGAGGTCTACCGCCAGAGCCACCCGACCGACCCCGACGCCGATCTCACCGAAGCCCTCATCCTGGCCCAGACCGGCGATCGGGAGCGGGCGCGCGATCGGCTGGAAGACCTGGTAGCAGAGGATCCCACGGTGAGGGAGGCGTGGTTGCTGTTGGGCCGGATCTATCTGGAAAGCGGGGAGGTCCAACGGGCGGCGGAGGCGGCCGCCACCGCACGGGCGCTGCACGCCGACGAGCGCAGCGAATTGCTGGAAGGTCGGGTGGCGGAGGCGCAGGGCGACGTGGAGAGCGCACTGTCTTCCTACAGATGGGTAGTCGACACAGCGCTGTACGCCCCGGTCAGCAGTTTCGCCCCCTGGGTGGCCCACCGCCTGCCCCTGGAGGGAGAATGGCTCCCCTGCGTCCGCCCCCCGAGGCCACACGAGTTCCTCGCCGAACCAGCCCTGGCGCTGGGGGGGATGCTTGAGGAGCAGGGGAGGTGCGAGGAGGCGGTGGAACTGTACCGGCGGGTCATCCAGCGGGAACCGGCCTTGGAGGAAGTGCAGGAGCGCCTGGATCGGATGAGATGTCCCCCTCCCTAGTCATCTGACGGCCGCTCGGATTAGGAAAAAGAGAGGGGCATCCCGTAGGAAGGATGCCCCTCTCTTCAAGAGACTCAGTTCACCCGGCCGGCCTAGTACTCCGGCATCGGCGTGCTTTCTTTCTTCTCCTCCGGGATGTCGGTGATGAGCGCCTCGGTGGAGAGGATCATCGCCGCGATGGAGGCCGCGTTCTCGACGGCGCCCTTGGTCACCTTGGCCGGGTCGATGATGCCGGCCTCGATCATGTCCACGAACTCCCCGGTGAGGACGTTGAAGCCGATGCGCGGGTTCTCCTTGTCTTTCTGCATACGGCGGACCGTGTCCACGATCACCGCGCCGTCGTAGCCGGCGTTCTCGGCGATCCTTCGCATCGGGGCCTCCAGGGCGGCGCGGAGGATGTTCACCCCGGTCTGCTCGTCGGGGAACTCCATCTCCACCTTGTCCAACGCCTCGATGGCGTTCAGGAGCGCCACGCCGCCACCGGGCACGATGCCCTCCTCCACCGCCGCGCGGGTCGCCGAGAGGGCGTCCTCGACGCGGTGCTTCTTTTCCTTCAACTCGGTCTCGGTGGCCGCGCCGACGCCGATGATGGCCACGCCGCCAGCCAACTTGGCCAGCCGCTCCTGCAGCTTCTCCCGGTCGTAGTCGGAGGTCGACTTCTCGATCTCGACCTTGATCTGCTCCATCCGGCCCTTGATGGCCTCCTCCTCGCCGCGGCCGCCGATGATGGTGGTGTCCTCCTTGGTGGAGACCACCTTGTCGGCCCGGCCCAGGTCCTCCAGCGTGGCGCTGTCCAACTTGCGGCCCTCCTCCTCGGTGATCACGTGGCCGCCGGTGAGGATGGCGATGTCGTGGAGCATCGCCTTCCGCCGCTCGCCGAAGCCGGGGGCCTTCACCGCCAGGCAGTTCAAGAGGCCCCGCATCTTGTTGAGGACCAGGGTCGCCAGGGCCGAGCCGTCCACATCCTCAGCGATGATCACCAGGTTGCGCTCGCCCGCCTGGACCAACTTCTCCAGGATCGGCATCAGGTCCTCGGCGGCGGAGATCTTCTTGTCGTGGATGAGGATGTAGGGCTCCTCGATCACCGCCTCCATCGTCTCGGGGTTGGTGACGAAGTAGGGGCTGATGTAGCCACGGTCGAACTGCATACCCTCGACGTACTCGGTCTCGAACTCCAGCCCCTTCCCCTCCTCGACGGTGATCACGCCGTCCTTACCGACCTTGTCCATCACCTCGGCGATCAGCTCGCCGATCTCCCGATCCTGGGCGGAGATGGCGGCCACGTTGGCGATCTCGTCCTTGGTGGTCACGTCGATCGACTGCTCCTCGATCGCCTTCACCACCGCCTTGGTGCCCTCCAGGATGCCCCGCTTGAGGAGCATCGGGTTGGCGCCCGCAGCCACGTTCTTCATCCCCTCGGTGATGATGATGTGGGCCAGGAGGGTCGCCGTGGTGGTCCCGTCACCGGCGATGTCGTTCGTCTTGGTGGCCGCCTCCTTCAGCAACTGGGCCCCCATGTTCTCAAACGGATCGGGCAACTCAATCTCCTTAGCCACCGTCACCCCGTCGTGGGTGATGGTGGGGGAGCCCCACTTCTTGTCCAACGCCACGTTGCGGCCCTTCGGCCCCAGCGTGGTAACTACCGCTTCGGCCAGGGTGTCGATACCACGCTTCAGTTTCGCGCGTGCCTCTTCGCTGAAAACCAGTTGCTTCGCCATCGTCCCCTCCTCAATTGATCTTTAGATTTCAGATTTGTGCTCCACGTCCTAGTCCTGCTCGACGATCGCCAGGATGTCGCTCTCCTTTAGGATAAGGAACTCCTTCCCCTCAGGGGTCTTGAAGGTGGTGCCGGAATACTTGGCGTAGATGACCGTGTCGCCGACCTTCACGTCCATCGGGATGCGCTTGCCCTCCTCGTCCCGACGGCCCGGACCGACCGCCAGCACCTTCCCCTGCTGCGGCTTCTCCTTGGCTGTGTCCGGCAAAACCAACTTGCCACCAGCGAAGGTCTGAACCTCTTCCTCGATCGGCTCGACAACGACACGATCACCCAGCGGCTTGATCTTGATGCCCATCTGTCACCTCCTCGCGAAGATGAATGGGATCCCAACACATTTTAGCACTCAAACGCATTGAGTGCTAAAAGCGCGCATATCATACCACTATCCCCACAAATTGTCAAGGGCACAGACGAAACGTGACCGTTCCAGGATCCGGCCACCCGACACTTTTGAAAGGAGCCTCCCGCAGGTTCCCTACGGCGCACCCGAGCGCGCCGTAAAGGGTGCCCTGGCCGGCCACTTGCGCCGTCGAGCCGTGCATTAACCTGCGGGAGGCCGGCAAACTGTCAGGTAGCCAGTTCCAGGATTGGGGGAATTCGTGGTTTCGGAGACTTATCCTCCGACGACGGAGGCCAGAGGCCAAGAAAGGCGAAGCCGCCTTCCGGCGGCTTCCGCATCGCTGCTTTACCCGGCGAGGGGGCCGATCGCCCCGCAGATGGGCCCCCTCCCCGTTCAGGGTCCCACTAGCGGCGGAGGGAAGAGATAGCCCGGCACCGCGGCAACCACA
>CAZOLN010000046.1:14962-18712 GCA_964580565.1 uncultured Anaerolineales bacterium | reverse complement strand
GCCGGGCCGCTTTGCCGCGCACCCCGCCCGTAGTATAATGCCACCGCTCTAGGAGGAGGTGGAATGGAACATCCCGAGGGAACGTCGAGCCTCGCCACCTTCCGGGCAGAGATGGAAGCCGTCACCGCCGCCTGTACGTTTCTGGACCACGCTGCCGTTTCCCCCCTCCCCCGACGGGTCCGCCAGGCGATGGCCCGGTATGTGGATCACCGAGGGATCACTTTCGGCTTCAAAGAGGAATACGAGTCCATCGCCCCCCGCCTCCGGGCCGCCATCGCCCGCCTCATCGGCGCCACTCCAGAGGAGATCGCGTTCGTCCAGAACACCAGCCTGGGCCTCAACATCGCCGCCCAGTCGCTGCCCCTGAAGCCCGGCGACAACGTCATCTTCTGCGACATGGAGTTCCCCTCCAACGTCTACCCCTGGATGCTCCTGGAGCGGCAACGGGGGGTGGAGGCCCGCTGCATCCCCCACGACGGCGGCGGGCTCACCCTGGAGGCGCTGGAGAAGCACGCTGACGACCGCACCCGCGTCGTCGCGGTCAGTTCGGTGGAGTTTCTCACCGGCTTCCGTACCGACCTGGAGGAGATGGGGGCCTGGTGCCGGGAGCGGGGGATCTATTTCGTGGTGGACGGGATCCAGTCGGTGGGCGCGGTCCCATTGGACGTGCGGGCCTGTCACATCGATTTCCTCTCCTGCGGCGGCCCCAAGTGGCTGATGGGGCCCATCGGCATCGGTTTCATCTACTGCCGCCGAGAGCTGCTGGAGGAGATAACGCCGCCGATGGCCGGCTGCATCAGCGTGGTCGGCTGGGAGGATTGGCGGGACTACGATCTGACCTTCCTGCCGAGCGCGGCCCGGTTCGAACTGGGCGGCTACAACCTGGTAGGAATGGCGGGGCTGCTGGCAGCGGTGGAGCTCCTGCTGGAGGTCGGTGTGGAGGCCATCCACGCCCACACCCTCCACCTGACCGACCTCCTGGCCGCCGACCTCCAGCGCCGGGGATACCGGGTGGTCAGCAACCGAGAGCCCGCCCGCCGCTCCGCCATCCTCTCCTTCGCCGTGCCAGGCGACCCCCACGAGGCCCACGCCCGCCTGCAGGCAGCAGGCGTGGCCGTCTCCCTGCGGGAGCGCTACATCCGCGTCAGCCCTCACGGTTACAATACCGAAGAAGAAGTCGCCCGCGTCGGAGAAGTGCTGGGGGATGCCGAAGGTTAGCCGCTAGGATAGACCAGCAGCCTGCCCCCCGAAGCCCCCTCAACCCCTGGCTGATGGGGATAATCCCCGAGCCCCCTCTCGCTGGCGGATTTACCCGGTTGATGGTATCCTTGGCTCACACTCCCGGACGCAGGAGGAGGTGATATGCCGGAGCGAT
Organism: uncultured Anaerolineales bacterium; assembly: GCA_964580565.1. Lineage (GTDB taxonomy): Bacteria > Chloroflexota > Anaerolineae > B4-G1 > DUEL01 > DUEL01. Next base: position 17,337 of record CAZOLN010000046.1, on the reverse strand, counting down.
TCGTCGGCCGATCGGTCCCTCGCGTGGATGCCCGGGCCAAGGTCACGGGCGAGGCCCTTTTCCCCGGCGACTTCTCGATGCCGGGGATGCTCCACGCCAAGATCCTCTTCGCCGGGCGGCCTCACGCCCGCGTCCTGCGCATCGACACGACCGAGGCGGAAGCGATCCCGGGCGTTGTAGCCATCCTCACCGCCAAAGACGTCCCGGTCAACGAGTACGGCCTCCAGATCCCCGACCAGCCGGTCCTCTGTGGCCCCGGCTCCTCCAAACCGGGGGCCGACGTGGTCCGCTTCGTGGGGGATCAGGTCGCCGTGGTCGTCGCCGAAACGGAGGAGGCCGCCGCCCGCGCGCGCGACCTCATCCGGGTGGAGTACGAGGACCTGCCGGTGATCACCGACCCGTTCGAGGCCCTCAAACCGGACGCGCCCCAGATCCACGAATACCGCCAGCCCAGCGAGATCCACCCCGAGATCCGCACCGAGGGCAACCTGATCTGCCACCACCAGATCCGCAAGGGTGACGTCGACGCGGCCTGGGCCCAGTGCGACGTCATCGTCGAGGGCCGGTACCACACCCCGCCCCAGGAGCACGCCTACCTCCAGCCGGAGGCCGGCCTGGCTTACATCGACGAGGAGGGCCGGGTGACGGTGGTGGTCGGCGGGCAGTGGGCCTGGGAGGATCAGCACCAGATCGCCCACGCGCTCGACCTGCCGCCGGAAAAGGTCCGGGTGGTCTACCCCGCGGTCGGCGGGGCGTTCGGCGGCCGGGAGGATATGTCGGTCCAGATCGTGCTCGCCCTGGCTGCCTGGAAGCTCCGCCGGCCGGTGAAGATCGTCTGGAGCCGCGAGGAGTCGATCATCGGCCACTGCAAGCGTCACCCGATGTGGTTCCACTGCAAGTGGGGGGCCACGCGGGACGGGAAACTGGTCGCCGCCGAGGTGCGGGTGGTGGCCGACGGCGGGGCCTACTGCTACACCACCAACAAGGTCCTGGGCAACGTCACCGTCACCTGCACCGGCCCCTACGAGATCCCCAACGTGAAGGTGGACGTGGACGGGGTCTACACCAACAACCCGCCCAGCGGGGCCTTCCGGGGCTTCGGCGCACCCCAGGCCATCTTCGCCGCCGAGATGCAGATGAACAAACTGGCCGAGGCGCTGGGGATGGACCCGGTGGAACTGCGGATGAAGAACCTCCTGCGGGAGGGGAGCCTCACCGCGATGGGCACCCCGATCCCCGGCGGGGTGGGGCTGGTGGAGGTCACCGAAAAGTGCGCCCTCGCCGCGGGCTGGAAGAAGACCGACCAGGGATGGCAAAAGCCCAGGGAGCAGGGAGCAGGGAACAGGGAGCAAGGAGCAAGGAAGCGAGGGATTGGGATCGCCGTCGCCTTCAAGAACGTCGGCTTCTCCTTCGGCTACCAGGAGAACTGCTGGGCGAAGGTCGAACTGCGAGGCAAGGCGGAGATCGAAGAGGCGGTCCTCTACATCGGCACCGCCGACGTGGGACAGGGGAGCCACACCGTCCTGCGGCAGATGGCGGCCGACGCGCTGGGGGTGGACCTGGAGCGGGTGCGGCTGGAGGTGGCGGACACGGCCACCAGCCCGGGCAGTTCCGGCTCCGTCTCCGCCTCCCGGATGACCTTTATGGCCGGCAACGCCATCCGCGGTGCGGCGGCGAAGGCGCTGGAGCGGTGGCGGGCGGAGGACCGGCCCGCGATCGGGGAGCACACCTACCTGGCCCCCAAGACCACCCCCTTCGACCCCGAGACCGGCTACGGTACCCCCAACTTCGCCTACGGCTACGTGGCGCAGGCGGTGGAGGTGGAGGTGGACACCGAGACCGGCCAGGTGCACGTCCTGCGGGTCGTCTGCGCCGACGACGTGGGCAAGGCGGTCAACCCCCGCCTGGTCGAGGGCCAGATCGAGGGGGGTGTGGTGCAGGCAGTGGGCTGGGCCACGATGGAGAACTTCATCACCCAGGAGGGCCATATCCTCACCGACCGGCTGAGCACCTACCTCATCCCCACCGCCCTCGACGTGCCGGAGCGGGTGGAATCCATCCTTGTGGAGAACCCCGACCCGCGCGGGCCGTGGGGGGCGCGGGGAATGGGAGAGATGCCCTTCATCCCCTTGGCCCCCGCCCTCGTCGCCGCCGTCCACGACGCGACGGGCGTGTGGTTCGACGAACTGCCGCTGACGCCGGAGCGGGTGGTTGAGGGGGTAGTTGGGTAACGTGGAGGATCCACATCGTGTTTCACCCCGCCGACCGCGTCCTCGTCGCCGTGATGAACAACCGGCGCGATTTCGAGATCGCCCGGGATGAGGGTTGGTATCGGATCCCGGTGAAACACGCCCCACCCGGCACCACCGAGGCGG
>CAZOLN010000046.1:0-14862 GCA_964580565.1 uncultured Anaerolineales bacterium | reverse complement strand
GAGGGTTGGTATCGGATCCCGGTGAAACACGCCCCACCCGGCACCACCGAGGCGGTCGTGTTGGCCTTTTACTTTACGAAGGCGTTCGGCGAGGAAGGATGGGCCATCCACTGGTACGCGCCGGTCCGCGGGCACGAACTGGTGCGCCGCCGCGACCTCCTTCCGAACGAGTCAGGCCATCCCCGCGCCGACGACCTGTACTACAAGATGCAACTGGGACCGCTGATCCGGCTGGAACGGCCCATCCCCAGCCTTCGCTGGCGTCGGATCGCTTTCATCGAGACAACGTGGGACCGGTTCGTGGCCGCTCGGGAGGTGCGCGATCTCCTCGCCCCCGGCACCGACGGTCGCTTCGTCACGCTGATGGACGCCGAGTGGGAGACGTTCGCCTACTGAGGACGGCAGGGGAACACGGCAGGCGGGTAGGCAGGATGCACGGTGTGACACGGCGGGAATTGGGAAGGCCATTTGGAGGGGGTTATCGGCTTCGCTGAAGAGCATCACGCCCGCTGGTGACCAAGCCCCTCGTCGATAGGCGGCGAAAGCAATGTCGGGCGATGAGGCAGACCTCGTACGGAGGGCCCGTCGGCGGGACCCTGCGGCGCTTGCAGAGATCCACGAGCGGTACTACCCAAAGGTGTACCGCTATGTCCTCTACCGGGTGCACGACGTCGACCTGGCTGGAGACCTGGCGAGCGAGGTCTTCCTGCGCCTGGTCGAACACATCGATCGCTTCGTCTACCGAGGCCGCCCCCTCCTAGCCTGGCTGTACACCATCGCACGCCACCTGGTCGCCGATCACTACCGGCGGGCCCGGCGGATCCACCCGCTGCCGATGGAGGAACTCGGCCCGGATGTCGGCTCCTTCGACCCGACCGAACAGTGGCTGACGCGCCAGCGCCTGGAACAGGCCCTCACCTTCCTCACCCCCGAACAGTACGAGGTCATCCTGCTCCGCTTCGTCGAAGGGATGGACCTGAAAGCGACCGCCCAACTGCTGGGCAAGTCGGTCCGCGCGGTGAAGTCGCTCCAGTACCGCGGGTTGCGCACCCTGCGGCGCGTTCTGGAGAAGAACGGGTGGTGATCTGTGTCCTGGTTAGCCACTACACCGAGACCTTTTCCGCCTTTCCGCGTTAATCTAGTGAAAGGTGCACGCGGAAAGGAGGGCAGGATGAACGGTAAAGGACACGCACTGCAGGTTGGGGTGACGATGGGAGTTGCCCTGCTGAGCGCGATGGGGCTGTACGTCTCGGTCATAGGCCAGGGCACGCCCCAGTCACTGGACGGTGGAACGGTCGTGTTGGGCTTTATGCTGGCCATCGCTGCGGTCGCGCTCGGGGCGCTGCTCTCCTACCGATCGGTAGCGCAGGCTCTGGACGACCTCCACCAGCAGCAGAAGGAACTGGAAAGGCTGCGGGCGGAGTTCGTCCAGAACGTCACCCACGAACTCCGACAGCCCCTCACACTGGTCCGGGGATACATCGAGACGCTCGCCCGCGAACGGCTGGACGAGGAGATGCACCGTGAACTGTTGAACCGCGCGCTGGCTCGGACCATCGAACTGATGGAGCGGGTGGAGGCGATCACCACCTTCGAGTCCCTGCCGCGCCACTCCCCGCAGCCGTCCGACGTCGACCTGGTCGAACTGGTGGAGACGGCGCTGAAAATGGTGTGGCAGGAGGCGTACCGGGCCGGGATCACCTTCTACCTGGAGGACCCGCCCCACCCCATCCGCCTGAAGGCCGATCCCGTCTGGTTGCTGCAGGCGTTGAAACAACTCCTCGACAACGCCATCAAGTTCAGCCCAGAGGGAGCCACCGTCTCGATCCGACTGGCCGTCACGGAAGAGGAGGCCGAGGTCCGGATCGCCGACCAGGGCATCGGCATTCCGGTCACCCAACTGGACCGGGTGTTTACGCCGTTCTGCCAGCTGGACGGCTCACCGTCCAGACGGTACGGCGGCATGGGGTTGGGGCTCGCCATCGCGCGGCAGATCGCCGAAGCCCACGGCGGCAGCCTGCGGGCGGAGCCGGGCGGGTCGGGTAGAGGGAGCACCTTCGTCTTGTCCCTGCCCTTGCACGGCGGCCGTCGAGAGGGCGCGTGGGATGGTTCATCCCCGCGGGTTCAGTCTTTGGTTACGTATGTGTGAGAGATGCGCCTGAGCAGACCTGTGCCGGATGACGCCTTGGCGGAGTGCCTGAGGCTCCTCGAGGGCGGGGAGGCCACGCTCGAGGAGTGCCTGGCACGCTACCCCGAACTCGCCGACGAACTGCGGCCGCTCCTGATGATCGCGGTTCGTCTGCGGGAGGGGCCCGCCGCGCACCCGCACCCCCAGGTAATGGCGGAAAGCCGGCGCAGGTTGCTGGAGCGGCTCGCCGCGGAGCCCCCTCCACACCCAGCGAGGGGGAAGTGGCTCTCCCGAGCGGCGACCTTCTTCACCGCTCAGGCCCGGCCGGTCCTCGTGGGCGCCGCCGCGCTGCTTCTCCTGATCGTCGGAACGGTGCTCGTACAGACCTGGCGGACCTCCCCCACCGAAGCGACGGCCGAACTGGCTGCCGCAATCGGGCAGGTGGAGGTGCTGCCCACGGAGAGCGGCACATGGACGAGCGCGACGTCCGGGCTGGAGATCCGCGCAGGTACCCGCATCCGAACCGGCCCCACGGGCCAGGTGGTGCTGGCCTTTTTCGACGGCAGCACGACGCAGATCGGACCGGGGACCGAGGTGATGGTCGAGGCGATGCATGTGCCCCGGGACGGGGAGGGGCGCCTCATCGTCCTCCATCAGACGAGCGGCCGGACGGTCCACCGGGTCAAATCGGCGGGGTCGGACTCCCGGTTCGAGGTCGTCACCCCAGCGGCTACCATCGCCGTGCGAGGGACGCGCTTCGTGGTCCACGTGCAGCCGGACGGGGCCACCCACGTGTGGGTGGAGAGCGGCACGGTGGACATCGGGGCGCAAAGCATCGTGTTGACCGCGCACCCAGGGCAGGAGGTCATCGTCGAGCCAGGGCAGGCCCCACGGCTGGTCACCCGGCAGCCAACGGCGACGCCCACGGCAACGCCCACCGCCACCGTCGAGCCGACCGCGACGCCGATCACGCCAAGCCCCACCCCGCCTGCACCCACGGCGACGGCCACACCGACGCCGACACCGCCCCCGCCCACCCCGACCGCCACGGCAACCCCTCCCCCCACGCCGGCACCCCCCACACCCACGCCCATACCGCCCACCTCCACCCCAACCCCGGTGCCGCCCACACCGACGCCCTGCTGCGGCCCACCGACGCCCAGTCCGTAGCGCATGGCAGGTCCATAGGAGGTTGGTCCAACCTTCATCCATAACACAAGTCAAGGAGGGTTACCGTGAAGCGGGCGGGACGGTTCACCCTTGTTCTGCTTCTGATCGCGATCGGCGTCGCGATCGATCCCCCAGGCGAGGCGGCCGGCCAGGCCGTCCTCCACGTGGACGCCAGTTGCGTCGATTCGGACGACGACGGTCGGTGTGACGACGGCGTCACCTACAGAACCATCCAGGCCGCCGTCGACGACGCCGACCCCGGCGCCACGATCGAGGTGGCGGCCGGCCTCTACGTCGAGCAGGTGCAGATCGACAAAGACCTGACCCTCGTCGGAACGGGCCCCTGCACCGTCGTCCAGCCCCCGGAGACGATGAGCGAATGCCCTCCCTCCAGCGGCTACACCCCCGTCATCTGCGTCCGCAACGCGACGGACGTGCAGTTGATCGACCTCACGGTCGACGGCGATGGGCGGGGCAACGGGCTCGTCTTCCACGGCGTCGGCTTCTACGAGGCCGGCGGCCGGGTCAGCGGCGTCGAGATCCGGGGGGTGCACGACACTCCCTTCGGCAACACCATCGTCCGCGGCGTCGGCCTCTACGCCCACGGCGACTCGCCCCGCCAACTCCTCATCTCCCGCTCGGCGGTCCACGACTTCCACAAGAACGGGATGGAGCTCGGCGGATCGGGGCTGACCGTCCAGGTCGATCACAGCACGATCGTGGGGAGGGGGCCCACCTCCCTCGTCGTGCAGAACGGCATCGTGGTCCGCGACGGGGCCGTCGGGACCATCGGCCCGGGGAATCGGGTGGAGGGTCTGGCCTTCGCCCCCCAGGGCTCCGCCAGCGGGGTGCTCGTCTGGTTCGCAAGCGCCGACGTCGTGACCAGCACGATCGCCAACAGTCAGGTGGGCATCTACTACTGGGCTGCGGAGGGACGCGCCTCGGGCAACACCGTCGTCGCCACGCGGGACGGCGTCGGCGGAGAGGGGTACTGGGGGATCATCGCCAGCAGCGCCGACCAGGCCGGATCGTACGCATCGCCGGGGGCCGCCCTGATCCCCCTCCTCCCGGCGATCGACGCGGCGGTGGCGCCCGCGGCACGCGGGCAGATCGGGCTGGAGATCGACGAGAACACGTTGTTGGGCGGAAGCGACGTCGCCGACTCGGCGGGGATCTGGCTCGCCCCAGGGGCGGGGACCGGCGAGACCCAGATGAGCGCGACGGGGAACCGCATCAGCGGGTGGGCCGACGGCGTGCGCATCGTGCAGAAGGCTGGCGTAAACCTCGATGTGGGTGTACACTGGAGTTCCATCGCCGGCAACACCGCCTACGGCCTGCACGTCTCCGGCTCCGTCGCGGGGGTCCGCGCAGAGCGAAACTGGTGGGGAGAGGAAAGCGGCCCCGCTCCCTATGGAGGAGGGAACGCGGTGACGGCGGGGGTGCCGGTCGCGCCGTGGCTGGTGCGGACGGCCCTCCCGCTGGTGAGCAAGGACTTCACGATCCCTCCGCCCTATCCCGACCTGCGGGTCTCTTCGGTGACGGTTGAGCCGACGAGCCCCCGGGCCGGCGAGCCGGTGACGGTGACGGTGGAGGTGGAGAACGTCGGCCCGACGAAGGCGGGCCCCTTCTGGGTGGACCTTTACGACAACCCGGCGAGCCCGCCGGAGGAGGCCAACCAGATCTGGAACTGGCTCTGCCCAGGGCCGGTGGAGGAGTGCTACGGGATCGCCTGGTACGTGGAGGAGGGCCTGGAGCCCGGCGAGTCCATCCAGTTGAGTTCGCTGACCGGATGGGAGGAGCCCCAGACCCATTGGACCGGCGGGTTCGTCACGCCGGGCCGACACGACATCTACGCCTTCGTCGACTCGTGGAACCGGACGGTGTGGTATGGGGCGGTGCTGGAGCAGAACGAGGGCGTCGACAACCGATACGGCCCGGTCGTGGTCTGCGTGCAGCCAGGGGTCGGCGGGGAGGTCGCACCCGCCGGTAGGGAGCCGTTGAGGATCCCGCCCCGTCCGAACCGCCCGTAAGCGCAGCCTTGCGCGGGCAAGGCGATCGATGCAAGGAGGTCGCCAATGCACGGTCTGCCCAAACGTGTCCCTGTGAGAGGCCTGCCGCTGGTGGCCCTCTTGGTGGCGATCCCTGTCTGTGCCCTGGCTCTCTCCGTGGCCACCTCCTCAACAGCAGGCGCCGCCGGACCGGGATCCGCCGCGCTGCAGCCGTCGCCACGGCCGCCGTGGTACGCCACAGACACGCCCACACCTCCGCCGACCCCGAGACCAGCCCAGCCGCCTCCGACCTCGCCGCCGCCCACTGCAACCCCCACCCGGCCGCCCGAGGTTCTTCCAGCGACCGGACTGGGGGTCCGCCTGACCTGTCTGCTGCCGCTGGGCGTGGGCCTCGCCCTCGGGGCCCTGGGGCTGGCCCTGGTGGGGCGGATGATAGGCCCTCGCGGCCGGCAGGAGTAGGCTGCAATCCGCTAGCAAGGAGGAAGCAGGATGCTGATCACCCATGCGCGCATCGCCACCTTCGGCCCCGAACCCCAGTTGATCGAAGATGGAGCGCTGCTGATCCAGGGTGGGGCCATCGCCGAGGTCGGCACCACGATGGAACTGACCACCCGCCACCCCCGCGAGGAGCGGTGGGACGCGGAGGGGCAACTGGTGATGCCGGCGGCGATCTGTGGCCACACCCATTTCTACGGCGCCTTCGCCCGTGGGATGGCGATCCCGGGGGAGCCTCCGTCCAACTTTCCCCAGATCCTGGAGCGGCTGTGGTGGCGTCTGGACAAGGCCCTCACGCTAGAGGACGTCCGCTATTCCGCCCTGGTCTGCCTGGTCGACGCGATCCGCCACGGCACCACCACCTTGATCGACCACCACGCCAGCCCCAACGCCATTGAGGGCAGCCTCGACGTCATCGCCGAGGCGGTGGAACAGGCCGGCGTGCGGGCCGCCCTCTGCTACGAGGTCACCGATCGGGACGGGCCGGAACGGGCGAGGGCGGGCATTGAAGAAAACATGCGCTTTGCCCGCGAGGTCTCAGGCTCCAGGTCCCAAGGAATGCTGGCTGCCTCCTTCGGCCTCCACGCCTCCCTCACCCTCTCCGACGAGACCCTCGCCGACTGCGTCGCCGCGGCGAAGGAACTGGGCCTGGGCTTCCACATCCACGTCGCCGAGGACGTGGCCGACCAGGAGGACAGCCTGCGCAAGAGCGGCAAGCGGGTCGTCCATCGGCTCCACGATGCGGGGATCCTGGGCCCCAAGACCATCGCCGTCCACTGCGTCCACGTGGACGAGGGCGAGATCGAGAGGCTGGCAGCGACCTCCACGTGGGTCACCCATCAACCCCGGTCGAACATGAACAACGGGGTCGGAGTAGCGCCGGTGGAGCAGATGGTCCGGAGGGGCGTGCGCGTGGCGCTGGGGAACGACGGCTTCTCCAACAACATGTTCGCCGAGATGAAGGCCGCCTACCTGGTCCACAAACTGGCCCAGCGCGACCCACGGGCGATGCCCGGCGATCTGGTGATGCGGCTGGCCTACGAGAACAACGCCCTTCTCGCCCGTGTCTTCTGGCCCGATCTGACCCTGGGGCAGATCACACCCGGCGCAGCGGCCGATCTGGTCTTCCTGGATTACCACCCCACCACCCCCCTGACGGCGGGGAACCTCCCCTGGCACCTCCTCTTCGGCTTCGAAGCCTCGATGATCACCGCCACCGTCTGTGCCGGCCGGGTGTTGATGCGAGACCGCCGGCTGCTGACGCTGGACGAGGAAGAGATCACCGCCCGCTCACGGGAGCTCGCGGCGAAGACCTGGGAACGGCTGACCTGACCGGTCGCCCCCCAGCGATCCTCACTCCCTGCCGACCCGCCGATCGGGGGCAGTACAAACTTTCCTCTTCTTGCCCAGAAGGCTGGGCTTGGCTGGATCGGGAGACACGGGCTGTTGATCTCCGAGAGGAACGGGCCATCTCAAAAGAAAGCCCTCCCCCGCTGAACCGCGGAGGAGGGGCTTGGACAAAGACTGCAAGTAGGTCCTATTTCTTCTTCCCGCCGGTCTTTTGCTTCTTCCTACCGCCCTTGTCGGTGGTGGAAGAAGGGCACACCAGCCGCACGCCTAAGAAGGGCACGGACCTGGGCGATGAGCAGCCGCGCGCTGTACGGGCGAACGACCACCATGTCGGCCCCGGCCTCCAATAGCTCGGCATGGATCTCCTCTTCGATCAAACCGACAATCAGCACCAAAGGGACCTGCGTTTGGGCGCGGAAACGACGGATCTGAGCCGGTGGGGGGTGGCGAGACGAGACGAGCATGACGAGATCCACCGGGTGCTCGGGTCCGGTCTGCAGCACACGCTCCAGAGAGCCAGCGCGGCTCACAGCAAGGCCGGCCCGCTGGAGGACCACCGTCAGCACCCCGGCCTCATCGGGCTCCTGGGCCATCAACAGAGCATGCATGTCCGCTCTCCTGACCGCTTTGGCAGCCTCCCCGTCACAGCATAGGATGTGCGCCAATGCGAGTGGCAGAGGCTATCGACCGCTCTGTCAACTTGGATTGTACCCCTTTCGCGCCGAAGGGCGAGCGGGGCCAAGCGGCCTCGTCTAAGCCAATACTACTAAGTGCAAATTGACTATTGACAACTTGCACCTAGCATGCTATATTGGGAGCCGGATAAAGGGAGCCGCTGTGAACTGAAGGGAGTGCATGCTCCTCTTGAACCGAGTGGCACAGAAAGCCGCCCTCGGGTTGACTGCCGCCGAACCTGGTGGCCCACCAGTGTGATACGGCGCACACGAGCAGGTCAGCGCCAAGGTGAAGCGGGGGGCTGGCTGGAGATCGTCACGCTAGTCCTTGTTCTGTCAAGGAAGCTCCGGGCGCTTGGTGGGTGCGTTGCCTGGCTCGCGACATGCTCGAGGTGATGTACACCCTGCAGCGGGAGGTTCTATGGGAGGTCGTGGAGAATCGACGGAATTCGACCGTCTAGCAGAGGAACTGCAAAGGCAGATCTTGGAGCAGGAGCGCGCGGTCTACTCAGCCAAGGTCCTGGAGGAGGCCCACAATCCCAAGAACGTCGGTCGCATGCCGCAACCAGATGCCTGGGCTATCGTGCACGGCTGGTGCGGCGATACGATGGAGATCTACCTACGGTTAGACGGGGATAAGATCGAGAGAGCTACCTTTATGACCGATGGGTGCGGATCGACGGTGGCCTGCGGCAGCGTGTTGACCCAGATGGTGCAGGGGAGATCCTTGGAGGAGGCAAATCAGATCCAGCCGGATGACCTAATCGCCGCCTTGGGCGGCTTGCCTGAGGAAAGCGTCCACTGCGCTGAACTGACGGTGAACACGCTGCGAGAGGCCATTGCCCGGGCCCGCGCACGGAGAGAGGTGAGAAGCGAGGAATTAGGTGGCCGCTGACACGCGCACGTCGGAGGCCGTGGCCGCACGGGCGGCCCATATGGTCCGGCGGGGCTACCATTGAGCGGAGGCTGTGCTTCTCGCCGTGGGCGAGCATGTGCTCAAGGACGAGGGGCGCCATTGCGTACGGATGGCCACCGGTCTAGCTGGCGGCGTGGGAAGCACCAAGCAGGAGATGTGCGGGGCGCTGAGCGGCGGGGTGTTAGTCATCGGTAGGCTATTTGGCCGTGAGCAGGTGGAGGAGGACGACCAGAAGGCGCTTGCTCTTGCTGCCTGCTATAGAGAGCGTTTCCTGACAGAGATGGGTGCAACGCAGTGCGCTCGGCTGTATGAGCTCGTCCACACACCGGGCGGCCTGGGCTCCTGCGCGGCCGTCGTGGAACGAGCAGTGCAAATCCTGCTGGATCTGCTGGAGGAAGCAGGATAGGAGAGCCTTGGGTTCGACAGTCCGACGTAAGAAGATTCCAATAAAAATGGAGGTACAAGACTGATGAGGCAGGCCGACATCGTGGTTGTCGGAGGAAGTGCGGCGGGCTTGACCGCTGCCATCACGGCCCGACGTCACTACACGGACAAGAAGGTACTGATCGTGCGTAAGGAGGAACAGGTCCTGATACCCTGTGGGATCCCTTACATCTTTGGTACACTGGGGAGTCCGCAGAAGGACCTCATATCAGATACGGTGCTGGAGAGGAACGGCATCGACTTGGTCATCACCGAGGCAACAGACATTGACCGCGAGGGGAGAATCCTCCACACTGCCGATGGCGAGATTGGCTACGAGCGACTCGTCTTGGCTACAGGCTCACGACCAGCGATGCTACCGATCCCCGGAATTGATCTGGAGGGGGTCTTCGCGATCGTCAAGGACATCAAGTTTCTAAGCAACCTTCAGCGGTGGCTCGAGACAGCCAGCGATGTGGTGATCATCGGCGGAGGGTTTATTGGGATCGAATTCGCCGACGAGATCAACAAGGCAGGCGACAAGAACGTTACGATCGTTGAGATCGCACCGCATTGCCTGATGCTGGCATACGATGAAGAGTTCTGCATCGAGATGGAGAAAGTGGTCAGATCCCGCGGGATACACCTCCGCACCTCTGCCAAGGTAGAACGGATAAGCGGGAACGGGAAAGTGGAAAGAGTCATCCTATCGGATGGCACGGAGATCAAGGCCGACACAGTGATCGTGGGCGTGGGAGCCGTGGCGAACGTGGACCTAGCGAAGCGAGCCGGCTTGCGCATTGGCTTGACGGGCGGCGTGGCTGTCGATCGGACCATGAAGACCGCCGACGACTACATTTACGCCTGCGGAGACTGTGCGGAGAAGATCTCATTTTTCGGTGGCCGGCCTTCGCCGCTCAAGCTGGCATCCATCGCCACCCTCGAGGCCCGTATCGCCGGAGCCAACCTTTACGGCATCCGACGCGAGAACGTTGGGACGGTTGGCGTGTGGTCAACCGCTGTCGGCAACCTTGCTCTGGCGACCGCCGGGTTGACTGAGGCGATGGCAAGGGAGCGCGGCTACGACGTGGTTGCCGTGACCATCACAGGTCCCAACCGTCACCCCGGCATCATGCCGGGTGCGGCCGACACCCGGGTCAAGCTGGTGTTCGAGCGCAACTCCGGTGTGATTCTGGGAGGCCAGGTGATGGGCGACGCTACGGCAGGTGAGATCATCAACGCGATCTCCGCCTGCGTACAGAGCCGCATGACCGCCGAGCACATCGCCATGTTCCAAATCGGCACCCACCCGGCACTGACGGCTTCACCTATAGCCTATCACATGGTAAATGCTGCCGAGGTCGCCCTTGGGAAGATGCGCAGACGCCACTAGTTCGGCCTTCGCCGACGGAGGGTTAACGATGGCAAAGATACTAGTTATCGACGACGATGAGGACTTCCTTCTGGCCATGCGGCTCGTGCTTGAGGCCAACGATTTCGAAGTGGAAACAGCAACCACCCCCGAGGAAGGGATCAATAAGGTGCTGAGCATCCAGCCCGATCTCGTGGTTCTAGACGTGCTCATGCCGGCAGGCTACGAAGGATTTGAGGTGGCTCGCGCGATCAGGGAGGAGCACAACCTGAGGGAGTTGCCCATTGTTATTCTCACCAATGTGCACAGTGTCAGGAAAGTGCCCTACCGTTTCGCGCCTGATGAGGACTACCTACCTGTGGATGTGTTCTTGGATAAGCCAGTCGAACCGGAAATGCTCGTCGACACGATCAGGGAGATACTAGGAGAACGACGAGAGGAGCCCAAATACCCTCTGTAGGACACATCCATAGGCGTTGGAGCCACCCCTGGGGGTTGGTAAGGAGAAAGGCCAATGGTCGAGAGCGCTCATCCCACTTTCGAGGACCGCTGCATCGTGTCCTGTGGGATGTTGCATCCGGAGATTACCCATCTGGTAAAAACGGGCTTTCTAAACCCGCGCCGGGTCCTGTTTACACCGCCAGGTTTACATGCGCTGCCCGATGAGTTGGAAAGGCATCTCCTTAGAAGGCTGGCCCAGGCTCGGAGATGGTGTCCCGACCACAAGATCATCGTCGTGTATGGGAAGAGATGTTACGTCAGCACTGATGACCCCCTCAAGCGGGTAGATTCAATCCTGCAGGCAGCAGGCCAGGGGATCGTCAGAGTACAAGGGGACTACGGCTATGACATGCTGGCGGGCTTTGAGGACCGGCAACGGATCAGCGAGGGGAGGCAAGACAGAATTCTCTGGTTCACGCCAGGCTGGCTCAGAAACTGGAAGTTAGTCTATCAGAAGTACTTTGGCTGGGACAAGGCCGATGCAAACGCGAACTTCCCCGGGTTCTACGACAAGATTATCGTCTTGGATGGTCTTGGCGTCGCTGAGGAGTATGTGACCCAACGCGCTGAGGAGATCCTAGAACTGTTCGACTGGACAGACCTGGAGGTGGAGTTTCACCCTATCACTCTTGACCGCTTCAAGGGATTGCTGGTGGAAAGCCTGTCGTCCGCTGCCGCAGGAGAGGCTCCGCTTGAGGAGCGTCAGGGCGTCGGAATACAGGATTGAAGCGGACAAAGGAGCTTCCCCGCCTTACAGCGCGGGGGCTTGAGACAACTGCTGAGACCATCCAACCCGCGACCCGGGCCGGTGGAAATAGCGGCACGTGCTGACACGGGCAGCGGACTGCTGCTTGCTGCACCGAATCGCACCTGGGGAGCCGTCCCTGGGCACTGGTGGGCAGGCCATAGGTGGAACGGATGAGGAACGGCAGGTGCGTCGGTGTCGGTAGGAGCGATAGCAGGAAACGACCCGTGGATGCGTGGAGGTGAAGGCGGATGCCGGTCTACGAGTACCGCTGCAGCGGATGTGGGGCAAGAGTAGAGGTGCTCGTGCGGAACAGCAGAGAGGCACCGACCTGTCCACACTGCGGCGCTCTTCTGACACAGAAGCTACTCTCGGCGCCTTATATTTCCAGCGGGCGGACGTCCCGGGAATCGGGGCAGACTTGCTGCGGGCGCAATGAGCGGTGTGCCACGCCTCCCTGCTCGGCAGGGGGAACGTGTTGGCGAGAGTCGTAGGCGCTGCTGAGAGCTACAGGAGGTGAGAGATGGTCGAGAGGATAGACCTGGCGCCCGTGGACCGCGTCGAGATCACCACCCTGATGGACAACTACTCGGACCTATTGCTGCCCAGCACCACGACGATGAAACGCTTCGCGCTGGCGGACCGGGAGGGAAAAGCCGCCGAGCCGCCGCTGGCCGGGCACGGGCTGTCACTGCTTATCGAAACCTACCAGGATGGTACGAAGCACACCACCTTGATGGACACAGGCTTCCCCACGGTGGGCGTCCAGCACAACTGGCGTGTCCTGGGTTTTGACCCGGAAGCCGTGGATGTAGTTTTCCTCAGCCACGGGCACGTGGATCACTTCGCCGCTCTAGGTGAGTTCCTTAAGGCCAGGAAACAGCGGGTCCCCCTTGTCCTGCATCCCGACGCCTTCCTCAAGCGAGCACTCATTTTCCCCGACGGCCGCAGGATCGAGATGGGTGCACTCCCGCCCCTTGAGGCGCTGGAGCAGCTGGGCGCGGATGTGCTTGTCACCAGGGAGCCCTATCGGTTGGTCCCCGGCCTGGTCAGTACCGGTCAGGTAGCGCGCGTCACGCCCTTTGAGGGCCGCTTCCCGCTGGCTTACGCCGAGATCGATGGCGAGTGGCAACCAGACGACTTCTGGGACGACCAAGGGTTGGTAGCGCACCTCAGGGGGAAAGGCCTGGTGGTCATCTCCGGCTGTGCCCACGCTGGCATTGTCAACACCGTGAAGCAAGCCCAGGAAATCACCGGGGAGGAACGCGTGTACGCGATCGTCGGCGGCTTCCACCTGACCGGGATGCCTCGGGAGAAGATCGAGGCCACGGTCAGCGCGATCAAGGCGTTGTCGCCTGCCCTGGTGGTGGCTACCCACTGCACGGGCTTTGAGGCTCAGTCAGAGTTTGCACGCCAGATGCCAGGTTGTTTCGCCCTCAACGCCGTTGGCACGCGGATCGTGTTGTCTTAGAGAGAGTACCGAGTACAGGAAGACTGGTGGTACCGGTAGGAGGGCCGGGAAGAAGGTTGTCACTGGGAATACCCGAGGTGGGGTGCGCCCATGACCCGCGAGTAGAGCACAGGCAGGGGGAGCAACTCCGCTGATCTGGGTTAGGTCCCGTCGTCTCCAGGACGGAGAACAGCGGAAATACGAGAGGCGGACAGGGGGCATGGGTCCAGGTGGTTGAAGAAGCAAGACGAGCCCTGTGGATAGACCCGACGATGGGTATGGCGGGCGATATGTTTGCGGCAGCCCTCATCGGGTTGGGGGTACCAGAGCGGACCATGGTGAGGGCGATGAAGGCCGCAGGCGAGGAGCTGGGCCTGGTGGACATCCACGCGCACCTGGATTTCCTCCCCGACGGAACACCTGGCTATCGCCTGCACGTCACAGTTGCGGAAGAGCGAGAACCATTGGCTCTAGAGGACGCCCCGGTTTACCTTGATCACGCCCTGACCCGGGCCGGGGTGAAAGGAGCCTACGCCGATTTCGCACGACGGGCTCTCGCTATACTGTGCGAGGCCGAGCGCCGCGTTCACGCTGTGGAACCGACCGCCGTCCCTATGGCTCGGACCGTCTCGCTGCCCGTCATCGGCACGGCCCACACGCCGTACCAGCGCGAAGCCCCTTACCAACCGGTGCCGGGGGATGCCATTGATGGCGCTTTCTACATCGAATTGGATCCCCAATACGCAGCAGGGCTGTCTGGCTTGGAGACCTTCACTCATGTCTTCGTTGTCTCCTATCTAGATCGGTCCCTCGGCTATGCCTTGAAGGTTCGCCCGCCGTGGCGGAGGAGTACGGAACGGTACGGCGTCTTCGCCACCCGATCCCCTAACCGGCCCAGTCCCATCGGTTTGACCCGTGCTCGAGTGCGGCGCGTTGAGGGGAACCGAGTATACACGGGGCCTCTCGACCTCTTCGACGGTACGCCGATCTTGGATCTCAAACCATTCGTGCGCTCTCTGGACAGTGTGGGTACGGAGAACATTGGGAACGATGGCTGGTTGGAAGGAAGCGAGCATCTGGAACTCCACCGACGCGGGGTGCCTCACGTCCATCCTGGGCAGAGCTATCTCCATGAGGCCCAAGATATCGTCATTGACGTGACAGGGGCCGCTTGGGGATTGCAGTGGCTGCACGTAGACCTTAGCGCAGTGACCTGCCTGGCTCCCGTGTACGTCGGCGGGGGGACGGTTATGACCTCACACGGTCAACTGTCCATACCCGCCCCGGCTACACGTTTTATCTTGGAACGATACCACATCCCGTACACGTCAGGCCCTGTAGAGGCTGAACTGCTGACGCCCACAGGGGCAGCGATCCTAGCCGCGCTGAATCCTATCTTCGTCCCCCGAGATGAGGGGGTGGCGGGCAACACGCGCGTAGGGGCAGGACTTGGGCACCACACCTTCGACCGTCCCAATGCGCTGTGGCTCTATCGGTGAGGATTGGAAGAGAGACGCACTAAGCATAGACACCACGGCATGCACACACCTATCAACTTGATACTGTCTCCCTCAGCGCAGCGAAAATGCTTGACATAGCGCGGTGTGCTGAGTATAATGTGGGTGAAAA
>CAZOLN010000045.1:0-18830 GCA_964580565.1 uncultured Anaerolineales bacterium | reverse complement strand
GTCGTCTGAGGGAAATTGGGATCGAGCGGGTCGAGCGGCTGTCGGGTCGAATGATCGTCTATGCCGAGCATCCCTTAGACCTGACGACGTGGCGGGAGGCGCTGGGCACCGTCTTCGGGATCGCCCACTTCGCCCCGGCCTTCCTGGTAGAGCGGGACCTGGAGGCGGTGCGGGAGGTGGTGCTGGCGCATCTCCCCTCCGATCCGGTGGCCTCCTTCCGCATTCGGGCCTCCCGCGACGACAAAACCTTCCCCCTGACCTCGCCGCAGATCGAGCGGGAACTCGGCGCGGCGGTCCAGGAACGGACAGGCTGGCCGGTCCGCCTGAAGGGGGCCGAACTGGTCATCGGGGTCGAGGTGCTGCGGGATCGGATCGTCGTCTCCTTCGGACGCCACCCCGGCCCGGGGGGGCTGCCGGTGGGGGTGAGCGGCCGGGTGGGGCTGCTCCTCTCCGGCGGCATCGACTCCCCCGTCGCAGGCTACCTGGCCCTGAAGCGGGGCTGCCGGGTCATCCCGATCCACTTCCACAGCCGGCCCTTCGGCAACTGGATGGGGTCGGAGGCCCGGGCGCGGGAGATCGTGCGCGCGATGAGCGCCTACGGGATGGAGCCCTACCTCTACGTCGTCCCCATCGGCCGCCAGCAGCGAGAGATCACCGTGCGCACCCCCGTCGCCTACCGGGTGATCCTCTACCGGCGGCTGATGGTGCGGGTGGCGGAGCGGCTCACCCGCCGCGAGAAGGGGAAGGCCCTCTTCACCGGAGAATCGCTGGGCCAGGTAGCCTCCCAAACCCTGGACAGCCTGGCCGCGATCGAGCAGGCGGTGGAGATGCCGGTCCTCCGCCCACTGATCGGGATGGATAAGAAGGAAATCGTGGCGATCGCCGAACGGATCGGGACCTTCATCCTCTCCCAGATGGAGGGGGACGATTGCTGCCAGTTCCTGATGCCCAGCCGGGTGGTCACCCATCCCCGCCTGGAGCGGGTGCTGGAGGCGGAGGAAGCCACGGAGATGGACCGGCTTGTAGAGGAAGCGCTCGCCCAGGCGACGAAGGTGGAAGTGGCGCCATAGCGCCGGGCACCACGTAACGAAACCGTAACCCCCCTGCAACCCCCTTTTGCACGGACCGTGGTATATCTGTAGGCAAGAACACGGGCCGATGGCCTGTCTTGAGGGGGTATTCGTGCGGCTGGCTCTTTCTGCTTGTGCTCCTTTCTCCCTGCAAGCGATCGTCACATCCCACGGGTGGGCTCAGTTGTCCCCCTTCTTCCTGGACCATCGGACCTCAGCCCTGGGCCGGATCGAGCGGCTGAGCACGGGCCGGGTGGTGGAACTTCTCATCCGCGAGGCCGGGGACGGCGTGACGGTGGAGGTGCCAGATCGACTGGAGGGGTTCGAGCGGGAGGAAGTGGCCCGTAAGGTGTGGTGGATGTTGAGGCTGGGGGAGGACCTGGCCCCCTTCTACGAGGCGATCCGGGAGGAGCCGCGACTGGCCCACCTGGAGCGCGAGGGGCTGGGACGGGTCCTCCGCTCCCCTACTATCTTCGAAGACGTGGTGAAGGTGCTGCTGACGACCAACACCACCTGGGATCGGACGGTGCGGATGGTGGAAGCCCTGGTCACCCAATATGGGGACCCGCTCCCCACCGACCCCTCCCGCCACGCCTTTCCCACCCCGTTCCAGTTGGCCGCCGCCCGCGAGGAAGACCTGCGGGCGATCGGGATGGGATACCGAGCCCCCTATCTCCTCGACCTGGCCCGGCGGGTGGCGAGCGGTGAGGTGGACCTGGAGCAGTTGAAGGACGGCACCCTGCCCACCGCCCATATCCGTCGCCTCCTCCAGGACCTCCAGGGAGTGGGGGAGTACGCCACCGCGCTGTTGCTGGTGCTGATGGGCCGGTACGAGGCCATCCCGACGGACACGGTGGCCCGAAAGCGGGTCGCCCAGGAATGGTACAACGGCCAGCCCGTGGACCAGGGGGAGGTCGAGCGCGCCTTTGCGCGGTGGGGAAGGTGGAAGGGACTGGTGTACTGGTGGTGGCCGTGGCCTGAGGAGGACACGGAGTAAGTACATCCCAGAGACACAGAGGACACAGGAGTCAAAAGAACTCCGTGCCCTCTGTGTCTCTGTAGTGAGAACAGACCGATTCGAGGCAAGGGGTGAGTTATGACCGAGGAGCAGATCCCGGTGTTGGCCGCGTTGCGAGAGAGCATGCGGGCGGTGTACCAGGCCGTCGCCGCATCGCCCGACTTTCCCCCAGCCCAGTTCATGGCCCGGCTGGAAGAGTGGCAGCAGATGCTGAACGAACTGGACCGGTACGTGACGGCGGAGGGCGGGACGAGCACAGAGCAGTTAGCCACCCTCTTTGAGATCAGCACCTCGCTGAACGCTTCTCTCGACATCGATGAAACCCTCAACCGAGTGATGGACTCGCTGATCCAGTTGACCGGGGCCGAGCGGGGCTGTCTGATGTTGGTGGACGACGACGGACAGTTGAACATCGAGGTGGCCCACAACTTCGACCGGGGTGAGGAACTGGACCTGAGCCGGACCGTCCTCCGAATGGCCGTGGAGCAAAGGCAGCCGGTGCTGACGACCAACGCCCAGGTGGACCCCCGGTTCTCGGCGCAGGAAAGCGTCATCGGGTACGGCCTCCGCTCCATCATCTGCGTTCCCCTGCAGGTGCGGGAACGGGTCATCGGCGCCCTCTACCTGGACAACCGGATCAAGACCGGCGTCTTCTCCGAGGAGGACGTGGCCCTGTTGACCGCTTTCGCCAACCACGCGGCGGTGGCTATCGAGAACGCCCGGTTGTACACGGCGACCGACCGAACGTTGGCCGTCCGCGTGCGGGAACTGACGACGATGCAACAGATCGACCGGGAGTTGAACGCCACCCTGGACATCCACCGGGTGCTGGAACTGACCCTCTCCTGGGCGATGCGGGCGACTGGCGCCGACGCCGGGACGCTGCGCCTGCTGGGGGACGAAGGGGAGCCTACCATCACCGTGCAGGAGGGGGAGATGCCCAGCCAGATCCCCTCTCCGAACGGCGCCCAGGTGGCGATGGGACGTGACGAGCCGGCGATGCTCAACGGAAGCCGCATCGTGACCCCCATCCGATACAAGGGAGAGACCATCGGGCTGATGGAGCTGTGGCGAAGGAGAGAGCGCGGCTTCTCCGAGGACCACATACAGTTTGTGGGGCGGCTGGCCGATCACGCCGCCATCGCCATCGCCAACGCCCGACTCTACGAACAGGTGCGCCAGGCCAACCTCGCCAAGTCGGAGTTCGTCTCCCTGGTGGCCCACGAACTGCGCACCCCGATGACCTCCATCCGCGGGTACGCCGACATGCTGCTCAAGGAGATCGTCGGCCCGCTTAACGACCAGCAGAAGCAGTTCCTCCAGACGATCCGCAGCAACGTGGAACGGATGCGCATCCTGGTCTCCGACCTGCAGGACATCTCCCGCATCGAGACGGGGAGGCTACGGTTGGAGATCCAGCCCACGAGCCTGGCGGACGCGCTGGAGGAAGCGCTGCGCACGGTTCAGGGCCAGATCGAAGCGAAGGGGCAGCACCTCTCCGTCCAAGTGCCGGGCGATCTGCCGAGGGTGCAGGCGGACCCGTCGCGGCTGGCCCAGGTGCTGACCAACCTGCTGAGCAACGCGCACAAATACACGCCGGAGGGCGGTCGGATCGAGGTCCGTGCCTGGACCGACGGCCGGTTCGTCCGCTGTGCCGTCTCCGACACGGGGATCGGCATCTCGCCAGAGGATCAGGAGCGGCTCTTCACCAAGTTCTTCCGGGCCGACAACCCGGTTGTCCGCGACCAGCCGGGCACCGGGTTGGGGCTCTGCATCGTCAAGAACCTGGTCGAACTCCAGGGCGGGGAGATCGAGGTGGAGAGCGAGGTGGGAGAAGGGACGACCTTCACCTTCTCCATCCCCATCGCGGAGGGATAGAGGTTTAACCACAGAGGCACGGAGGACACAGAGTTTTCTCTCTTTTTTCAGAGATTCCTCTGTGCCCTCCGTGTCTCTGTGGTTTTCCTAAACCCCCAACTCCTTGCGCAACCGGCGCAGATGGTCGATGGCCCGCTCCACCCGCTCCCGGTTCTCGGGCCGATTGAGCCACAGGCTGGCCCCGCTGGGGTGGGGGAGGGGCACGATCCACCGACCCTCCGGATCCTGCAGGCAGGTCCCCACAACCTCCGCTAATCGCACAGGCCCCAGGAAGTAGCGCACGGCCAGCCCACCTACAGGGATGATGAGATCGGGCTGCACCAGCCGGAGTTCCTCCTCCAGGAACGGGGCGCACAACCTCTGCTCCGCCCGCGTGGGCACCCGGTCCCCCTTCCCGCCGCGCGCCTTGCCGGGATAGCACTTGGTCACGGCGGTCATGTACTGGGTGGCGCGGAAGGTCGGCTCGTCCCACCCGGCCTCGGCCAGCCAGCGGAACAGCCGACGACCGGAGGAGCCGTTGAACGGTCGGCCGACCTCCGCCTCGGTGATGCCGGGGGCCTGCCCCACCACCATCACCCGGGCGGTGGCGGGCCCGGAGAAGACGGCGCCGGGGGTGATGGGATACCCGGCCTCCAGGCAGCGGCGGCAGGCCCGCATCCGGGCATGGAGGGCTTGGAGAGCGGTCATGCCATCCCCTCGAAAGCGAGGCGTTTTCTAAAGGAAAGCGACACCGATGCCGCTGAGCAGGACCAGAAGCAGGCCCGGGAACAACGATCGGCGCAGGGCGGCGGACCCGCCGGTCAGCACGATGCTCCCCTTGACCAGCGTGTTGGACATCGCAGCCAGCACGATGGCCCGCTCCGCCGTGACCAGGTCGACCCCATCGGCCGCGCGGCTCAGTTCGGCGAGGGAGAGGGTGATCGCATCCACATCCGCGAGCCCGGCGACGACGCTGGAAAGGTAGACGCCGGGGTTGCCCAGGTAGATCTGGGCCGTCCTGGAGATCAGCAGGATCGCGGCGTAGATCAGGCCGAACTTCACCGCCGGCCACAACTCAAAGGGGTTGGAGAAGGCGATGGCTCCCGCCTCATCGGTCCGGTGGGAAAAGTACAGGTAGACACAGTAGCCCAGGCCGACCGCTGCGGCCGCGGTCATCGGCGGCCAGACGAGCCGCAGCAGATCCAGGTTCAGAGCCCCGACCTCGATCACCACCCGAAGGAACATCACCGTCCAGGCGACCATGATCGCCAGCGCGAAGGGTTTGGCCAGATCCGTCCTCTCCCTGCTCCGCTGGGTGAAACTCAGGGTCACTCCGGTGCTGGAGACCAGGCCGCCCAGCAGCCCGGTCAGCCCGATCCCCTGCCGGGTGCCCACCACCTTGATCAGGACGTAGCCGAGGAAACTGATGCCGGAGATGAGGACCACCATCAGCCAGACCTTGCGCGGGTTCAGCACGTCCAGCGGCGGGGGGCCGAAGGTGCGGTTGGGCAGGAGGGGGAGGACGATGGCGGTGATGACAGCGAACTGGAGCGTCGCGCGGACGTCCTCCCTGGTGATGCGGCGGACGAACGTGTCCATCTCCACCTTGAGGGAGAGGAGGACGATGGTGATCACGCCGATCGCCAGGGCCAGGGTGATGTATCCCCAGTAGCAGAGGGCTCCGGTGAGGATCGTCACCAGCGCGGCGGTCTCGCTGGTCAGGCCGACCTCGCCGCGACGCCACGCGCCGACGAAGTAGGCAACGATGATCAGGGCGGCGATGGCGAGGACGATGCCCAGGAACGCCCAGGGCGAGTTCAGCAGGTCGGCCACGAACGCGGCGATGCAGCCGACCAACCCCATCAGGGCCAGGGTCCGCTCCCCGGCGAAGATCTCCCGGCCCGGCCCCCCGTGGGCGTACTCCCGTTGCAGGCCGATCAGGAACCCGATCGCCAGCGCTACGCCGAAGCGGTAGAAGAGGTCAACCTGTTCCATACCCGGTGCTTCACCTCGCCACGACGAAGGCGACGGCGTACTCACGGGTGTGGGAGAGGCTGATCGCCCACTCGGTCAGGCCCAGTTCCTGCGCTCGCTTCGCCGCCCGGCCGTGGAGATAAACCTCGGGGCGGCCCCGCTGGTCCCCCAGCACCTCCACCTCCCGCCAGCCGATCCCCTCGGGGGACAGCATCCGCATCCCCACACCCAGGGCCTTAGCGACCGCCTCCTTCGCCGCGAACCGGGCCGCCAACTCCGGCGTGCGCCCGCGGGCGTAAAGCACCTCGCCAGGGGTGAACACCCGCTCCAGGAACCGCTCTCCGTAGCGGGCCAGCATCCGCTCGACGCGGGGGATCTCGACGAGGTCCACACCCACAACCATCATCGTTCAGATTTCAGGTTTCGGGTTTCAAGTTTCAGGTTCCGGCCTGAAACTTGAAACCTGAAACCCCCTATGAGGGGCCGGCGATGGCGAGGACGTAGGCGTCGGGGTCGAGCCACCGCTGGGCAGCGGCCAACACCCGCTCCGGAGTGATCTCCCGGATCAGGCCAGTGTACCGCTGCAAGTAGTCCAGCCCCAGGTCGTACTGCTCCATCTCCAGGATCGCCCGCGCCACCCCCTCGTTGGTCTCCAGCCGCAGGGGAAGGCTGCCGACCAGGAACGCCTGGCTGTCGGCCAGTTCCGATTCCGGGACCGGCTCCTGGCAGATGCGGCGGATCTCGGCGCGGATGCTCTCCAGCGCCCGCTCCACGTTGGCCGGGTTGACCCCCGCGATGACGGTCCACGGGCCGGGGCCGTGCCCCCCCTCGATGCGGCTGTAGGAGTAGTAGGCCAACCCCTGCTCGTCGCGGACCTTCTCCCCGAGCCGCCCCATCATCCCGAAGACCCCCAACACCGTGTTGCACAGCATAGCATCCAGGAACGCGGGGTCGGTGCGGGTCGGACCGGGGACGCCCAGCACGATGTCCGTCTGGGTCTTGCCGGAGATGGGGACGAACTTCCGGCGGACGGAGGTCGGTCGGGAGACGGGCGGAAGGGGATCCCGGGAAGGAGGCGATCCCTCCCAGTCGCCGAAGGCCGCCTCCACCTGCTCGATCGCTCGGTCCGCCTCCACCGCCCCGACGACGGCGATGACCATCCCCCGGGGTCCGAAGCCCCGCTCGTAGAAGGCCACCAGGTCGTCCCTGCGGATGGCGGAGATCGTCTCCGGATAGCCGATCAGGCTGCGGCCGTAGGGGTGGCCTTCGGGATAGGCCAGTTCGCGGAAGGTCAACGCGGCCATCCGGCGGGTGTCGTGTTCGCGCTCCCTCAGGTCGGTGAGGATCTCGCCCCGGAGTTTCTCCACCTCCTGGGGAGGGAAGGTGGGGTGGCGAAGCACGTCGGCCAGGACGTCCAGGATCAACGGCAGGTCCTCGGCCAGGCTCTTCGCCCCGAAGCCGGTGTGGTGGACCCCCGCCGAGACCCCGAAACTGGCGCCGACCGACTCCACCACCTCGTAGATCTCGTCGAACGTGCGGCGGGTTGTGCCGCGGGAGAGGGCGGAGGCGGTGAAGGCGGCCAGACCGGCCTGCTCGTCCGATTCATCATAGGAGCCCACCGCCAGATACCCGCTGACCACCACCGACGGGCTGTCGTGGTTCTCTCGCACCAGGACCACAATGCCGTTGGATAATTCGTGGCGGACGATGTCCTCTGGCCCTGGAATTGACATAAGACCTCCCTTCTCAACGATCAATGACAGGACTTACGCGGTTTCACCACAGAGGCACGGAGGGCACAGAGAAACCTCTGGAAAATCCGGAGAAACTCTGTGTCCTCTGTGTCTCTGTGGTGCTCTATCCCCCAACCGCGTAACTCCTGTCAATGACCAACGGTGCAATGTCCCCTTCTTCATTGGATCACTGATCGCCGGTTCATCGCTCACCGTTCGGAACGTACCAGCCGACCGTGCTGTTGGACCGGCGGAGGTACTCCTCTGCCACGCGGCGCACGTCCTCCGGCGTGACCGCGCCCAACCGGTCCAGGTAGTTCTCAAACCAGGTGTAATCGGCGAAGACCTCGCTCCAGCCGAGCCAGAAGGCCTGCCCGGTGACCGACTCGCTGGAGTAGGCGAACTGGGCCTTGGCCTGCTTGATGGCCTTGGACAGTTCCTCCTCGGTGATGGCCTCCCGACGGGCCTTCTCCAACTCCTCCCTCAACCTCTCCTCTACCTCCGCCGGGGTGTGTCCGGCGCGGACCGTGGCGGTGATGGAGTAGACGAAGGGATCCACGGTGGGGACCAGGCTGCCGGAAACCTGGGTCGCCAGTTCGGTATCCACCAGGGCCCGGTAGAGGCGGGAACTCTTGTTGGTCCCCCCGCCGCCGAAGAGGGTCATCCCGCTGGCCCCGGTGAGGACCGTATCCAGCACCACCAGGGGATAGAAATCGGGGTGGGAGGCGGGCGGGGTGTGGAAGACGACGGTGAGGTAGGCGGTGTTCCCCTCCCCCTCCAGCATCACCCTCCGCTCGCCCCGCTGCGCTGGCTCGGTGGGGTGAGGACTGTTGGGGATCTCCCCTGCCGGGATGGAACCGAAGTGTTTGCGGATCAGATCCAGCATCCGCTCCGGTTCGAAGTCCCCCACCGCGACGGCGACGGCGTTGTTGGGGACGTAGTAGGTGCGGTAATGGCGGTAGAGGTCGTCCCGCGTCATCCCCTGCAGGTCGCACATATGGCCCAGGGTCTCGTGGCCGTAGGGGTGGACGCGGAAGGCGGCGGCCATCACCTCCTCGCTGAGAAGGAAGAGGGGGTCGTTCTCCGCCCCCTGCCGCTCGCTGATGATGACGGTCCGCTCCGATTCCACCTCCTTGGGGTCGAACAGCGCGCCCGTCATCCGGTCCGCCTCGATCTCCAGTTCCAGTTCGATCTTCTCGGCGGGGAGGGTGGCGTAGTAGGTGGTGAAGTCGTACCACGTGGCCCCGTTCCACATCCCTCCCTCACGGGAGATCGCCTTGTCGGCGGTCCCTTTGGGCCACTTCGGCGTGCCCTTGAAGAGCATATGCTCCACCCAGTGGGAGATGCCGGTGATGCCGACATGCTCCTTCCCGCTGCCAACCCGGTACCAGACCCAGAAACTGGCGACCGGAGCGGTGTGGACGTCCCGGAGGAGGACCGTGAGGCCGTTGTCGAGCGTCGTCTTGATCGTACTCATTCAGTTGTCCTTTCCCGCTGCCGAGGGGAGTGAGAGGGGTCGATGACCCCCTCGCCGTTGTAGCCGCGGCCGACGCCCCGGTAGGTGAAGCCCAGCGCGCGGACCGCGGCGGGGTCGTAGATGTTGCGTCCGTCGATGAGGACGGGGCGGCGCATCGCCTCCCGCACCCGCACCAGGTCCAGGTGCTTGAACTCGTTCCAGTCCGTCACCACGACCAGGGCGTCGCATCCCTCGGCCAGGGTGTAGGGGTCCGGACAGAGTTCCACCTCCGGCAGAAGCCGCCGGGCGCCCTCCATCGCGGCGGGGTCGTAACCGCGCACGCGGGCCCCCTCTGCGATCAGGTAGTGCGCGATGGTGATGGCGGGGGCCTCCCGCATATCGTCCGTATTGGGTTTGAAGGAGAGGCCCAGGAGCCCTACGGTCTTGCCGTGCAGGTCCCCCAACACGTCCCGCAGTTTGCGGATCACCATCCTCCGCTGGTCGGCGTTGATCTCCATCACCGCGTGGAGCAACTGGGGGTGGCGCCCGTGGGTGGCGGCCATATGGGCCAGCGCCTTAACATCCTTGGGGAAGCAGGAACCGCCGTAGCCCACCCCGGCGTCCAGGAAGTACGGCCCGATGCGGGGGTCGTACCCCATGCCGGTGGCGACCTCTTTGACGTCCGCCCCCAGGGCCTCGCAGATGTTGGCGATCTCGTTGATGAAGGAGATGCGGGTGGCGAGGAAGGCGTTGGAGGCGTACTTGATCATCTCCGCCGTCCGCAGGTCGGTGATCATAATGGGGGCGCGGAGGGGGAGGTGGAGTTGGGCCACCTTCTCCGCCGCGTCCCGGTCCAGCGAGCCGAGGATCACCCGGGCGGGGTTCATGAAGTCGCTGATGGCCGACCCCTCCCGGAGGAACTCGGGGCAGGAGACGACGGCGAACTCCACCTCGTCGCTCCGCCGGGCGCGGATGATGTCGGCGATCCAGTCCCCGGTCCCCACCGGAACAGTGGACTTGTTGACGATGATGATAGGGTGGTCCAGCACGTCGGCGATGGACTCGGCGGCCATGCGCACGTACCGCATATCGGCCTCCCCGTCCACCCCCTCCGGCGTGCCGACGGCGATGAAGGCGAACTCCGCCTCCTTCAACGCCTCGGAGTAGGAGGTGGTGAAGGAGAGCCGCCCGGCCCGGACGTTCCGCTCCACCAGTTCCTCCAGCCCCGGCTCGTAGATGGGCATGATGCCCTGCTTGAGCTTCTCGATCTTCTCCTCGTCGATGTCCAGGCAGACCACCCGGTTGCCCAGATCGGCGAAGCAGGCCCCGGTGACCAGGCCTACGTACCCTACCCCGATCACGGTGATGTTCCTCACGTTCCCTCCACTCCTTCCGAATTTGGATCTGGCTGGGCGAATGATACCACAATCGCCCGTTTGTTCCAAATCCCGGCTTGTCCCGCCTATCGGATTGGTGTATACTCTCCCCAGATCACCCCGTTGTCAATGCCAAGGAGGGCGCCGATGAGGGTTTCCTGTCTGCAAGAGAATCTCGCCAAGGGGCTGAGCATCGTCGGGCGGGCGACCTCACCTCGATCCACCCTTCCCATCCTCAGCCACATCCTGCTGAGCACCGACGAGGGACGGCTGCGGCTCTCGGCCACCAACCTGGAGATCGGCATCAACTGCTGGATCGGGGCCAAGGTGGAGGAGGACGGAGCCATCGCCGTACCGGCCCGAACGCTCATCGACCTGGTCTCCGCCTTCCCGCCGGAGAGGGTGGACATGGAGGCGGTTGTGCGGACGATGACCCTCAACCTCCGCTGCGGCCGCAGCGAGGCCAACATCAAGGGGATGGACGCGGTGGAGTTCCCCCCCGTGCCCGTCCCGGAGGGGGAGGGGGGGGTGCGGTTGGATCCGGACGTCCTGCGCACCGCCATCAGCCAGGTGGCCTTCGCCGCCGCCACCGACGACGCCCGACCCATCCTCACGGGCGTCCTGTTCCGCCTGGAAGGGGACCGGTTGACGCTGGCAGCGGCCGACGGATACCGGCTGTCGGTCCGTTCGGCGCCCCTCGCCGAGCCGGTCTCCGAGCCGCTCAGCGTCATCGTCCCGGCGCGGGCAATGGTGGAACTGGCCCGCATCAGCGCGGAGGAGGAGAACCCCATCCTGGCGACCGTCACGCCGGACCAGAACCGCATCCTCTTCCAGCTGACCGATGTGGTGCTGGTCTCCCAGTTGATCCCCGGCAATTTCCCCGACTACGAGCAGATCATCCCCCGCGAGCGGACGACGCGCACGATCGTCGGTACCACCGACCTGCTGAAGGCCTGTCGGACGGCTCAGATCTTCGCCCGCGAGGGGGCCGACATCACCCAGTTGCACGTCCATCCGGAGTCGAGCCGCCTCGTCGTCTCGGCCAGTTCCGCCGAGACCGGGGACGACGTGACCGAACTGGAGGCGACGATCGAGGGAGAGCCGATCGACATCGCGTTCAACGTCCGCTACCTTATCGATGTCCTCTCCGTGATCGACAGCCCACAGGTGGTGTTGGACACCATCTCCCCTTCCCGCCCCGGCGTGATCCGGCCGGCGGGGGAGGAGGACTTCACCTACGTGGTGATGCCGATGCACCTGGGGCAGTAAGACCACAAAGACACAGAGGGCACAGAGAGCACTCCTTTCGTGAGGAACCTCTGTGTCCTCTGTGTCTCTGTGGTGGATGATGCCTCCCAGGAGGAGGAGCGATGCCAACAGAACTGAGCCCCGAGCAACTTCGCCGTGTGTGCGATCCGGCGAGTTTCTCCTTCAAGACCACGGCTGACCTCCCGTTGACCTCCGACATCATCGGCCAGCCCCGGGCCACGCGGGCCATCGAGTTCGGCCTGGAGATGAAGGGGCCGGGGTACAACATCTTCGTCCTCGGACCGGGGGGGACGGGGCGGACGACCACCATCCAGCGGTTCCTGGCCCAGCGGGCGGCCCGGGAGCCCACCCCCGACGACTGGGTCTACGTGCACAACTTCCGCCAGCCGCGCCAACCCCGCGCCATCCGGCTTCCGCCCGGCGTCGGCGCCCGGTTCCAGCAGGACATGGCCGACCTGGTCCGGCAACTGCGCCGAACCATCCCCAGGGCCTTCGAGGGAGATGCCTACCGGGAGGATCGAAAGCGGGTCGAGCAGGCCTTCCAGGAGATGCAGGACCGGCTGCTGAAGGATCTGGACGAACAGGCACGAGCCCGTGGGTTCGCCGTTCTCCGCACCGCCTCCGGGCTGGCGCTGGTGCCGGTGAAGGACGGCCGCCCGATCCCGCCGGAGGCCATCGCCCAACTCTCGCCCGAAGAGCAGAAACGGCTCGAAGGGGTCCACCGAGAACTGTCCGCCATCGCCGAGAAGACGGTCCATAAGTTGCGAGAGCGGGAGCGGGAGGCACAGGAGGCCCTGCAACGGCTCGACCGGGATGTGGCGGACTACGTGGTGGGGCACGCGGTGGAGGGGTTGAAGGACCGGTACAAAGAGTTCCCAGAGGTGGGGGAGTACCTGGAGGAGGTCCGGGCGGACGTCGTGGCGCGGGTCGACGAGTTCAAGAAAGGCGCACCGCCGCCGGAGGAGGTCGGGCCCTCGCCGGCCGGCCCCTTCCGCCGCTATCTGGTCAACCTGCTGGTGGACAACAGCGGCCGGGAGGGCGCACCGGTCGTCGTGGAGCCGCACCCCACCCACGCCAACCTGATCGGCCGGATCGAGCACGAGGTCCGGATGGGCGCGGCGACGACCGACTTCACGATGCTCAAGGCCGGGGCCCTCCACCGGGCCAACGGCGGGTACCTGGTGCTGCGGGCGCGGGACGTCCTGGCCGATCCCCGCGCGTGGGGGGCCCTCAAGCGGGCCCTGACCGACGGCCAGATCTGCCTGGAGGAGCAAGGGGAACCGCTGATCTCCACCGTCACCCTCGACCCCGAGCCGATCCCCCTGGACGTGAAGGTAGTGCTCGTGGGCAGCCCAAGCCTCTACTACTACCTCTACGCCGTCGATGAGGACTTCCGGGAACTGTTCAAGGTCCGCGCCGACTTCTCCGCAGACATGGAACGCACCCCGGAGAACGAACGCCTCTACGCCCTCTTCATCCGCGCCCGGTGTGAGGAGGAAGGGCTCCGTCCCTTCGATCGAACCGGCGTCGCGCGGGTGGTGGAGTACGGCTCCCGGTTGGCGGCGGACCAGAACCGGCTCTCCGTCCGCTTCGGAGAGATCGCCGACCTTCTCCGGGAGGCGAACTACTGGGCGGAGGAGGCGGGCCGGGAGGTGGTGACGGGGGAGGACGTGGAGCGGGCGATCGCCGAATGGACCTACCGGGCCAACCGGCTGGAGGAGGAGATCCGACGGGCGGTGACTGAGGGAATGGTCCTCATCACCACCGAAGGGGGGGCGGTGGGA
The DNA here is from genome assembly GCA_964580565.1 of uncultured Anaerolineales bacterium. Lineage (GTDB taxonomy): Bacteria > Chloroflexota > Anaerolineae > B4-G1 > DUEL01 > DUEL01. The sequence continues at coordinate 5,293 of CAZOLN010000045.1, read as the reverse complement.
CAGGTCAACGGGCTGGCCCTCAACACGGTGGGAGGGTACGTCTTCGGCCGCCCCATCCGCATCACGGCCCGCACCTACGTGGGCCGGGGCGGCGTGGTGGACATCCAGCGGGAGGTGAAACTGAGCGGCCCCACCCACGGCAAGGGGGTGCTCACCCTGGCCGCCTACCTGGGCGGGCAGTACGCGTTGGAGCAGGCCCTGACCCTCTCCGCCAGCCTCAGTTTCGAGCAGACCTACGACGAGATCCGGGGAGACAGCGCGTCGCTGGCGGAACTGTACGCCCTCCTCTCCAGCCTGGCCGACCTCCCGATCCGCCAGGGGATCGCGGTCACCGGCTCCGTGGACCAGCACGGCCGGGTCCAGCCGGTGGGCGGCGTCGTCCACAAGATCGAGGGGTTCTTCGAGACCTGCAAGCGGCAGGGATTGACCGGTGAGCAGGGGGTCATCATCCCGACGGCCAACGTCCGCAACCTGGTGCTGCGGTCGGAGGTAGTGGAGGCGGTCGCCGAGGGGAAGTTCCACATCTACCCCGTCGCCACGGTGGACGAGGGGATCGAGATCCTCACCGGCGTCCCCGCTGGGGAGCGGGACGAGGAGGGCCGGTTCCCCGAAGGGACGGTCCACGCCCGCGTGCTGGCGCGGCTGCGGGAGTTCAACCAGCGGCTGGAGAAGCGGGAGAAGTAACCCACCACAGAGACACAGAGGTCACGGAGTTCTTCTAACTGTTCTTGAGACTCCCCTGTGTCCTCTGCGTCTCTGTGGTGTTATTGTTTTTTGGGATTCCTCTGTGTCCTCTGGGCCTCTGTGGTGTTATTGTTCTAAGGAGGGGAGAGGTTGGGGCCTGTCAAAGTGATCCTGAACCCGATCGCCGGTCGGGGGTATGCGGCGAAGGTGGAGCCGGAGGTGCGGCGGCTCCTGGCGGCTGAGGGGCTGGAGTTCGACCTGGTCCGGACCGCCGGGCCGTGGCACGCGGTGGAACTGGCGGAGCAGGCCGTGGCCGAGGGGTTCGAGACCGTCGTCGCTGCAGGCGGCGACGGCACGACCCACGAGGTGGTCAACGGCCTGATGGCGGCCGCGGGCAACGGCGTGGCGGGCACCCTGGGGATCATCCCCATCGGCTCCGGCAGCGACTTCGCCCACACGGTAGGGGTCCCGTCGGACCTGCCCGGGGCGTGCCGCCGATTGGCCCGCGGTCGGGTGCGGGTGGTGGATGTGGGGCGGGTCGTCCTAGACGGCGACGCCGCCCGCTACTTCGACAACACCGTCGGGGTGGGGTTCGACGGCGTCGTGACCGAGCGAGCCCGGAGGGTCAAGCGGCTGCGCGGGATGGCCCTCTACCTGCCGGTCGTCCTCAAGACGATCTTCATCTACTACAAGGCCCCGCACGTCACCATCGAGTTCGACGACCGGCGAATGGACTTCCCGGCGCTGATGATCTGCGTCGCCAACGGGCCGCGGGAGGGCGGCAGTTTCCTCGTCACCCCCGACGCCCGGCCCGACGACGGCCTCTTCGACCTGTGCATCGCGGGGGAGGTGGGACGGCCGGAGATGCTGCGGCTCGTCCCCCAGTTCCTGAAAGGAAGCCACGTCGACCACAGGGCGGTGACGATGACGCGGGCCCGGCGGGTGGTCATCTCATCGGAGAAGGACCTGGTGGCCCACGCCGACGGCGAGGTGCTCTGCACCGCCGGGCACCGGCTGGAGTTCGAGATCCTCCCCCAACGGCTGAGGGTCCGCTGCTGAGCCGTCCAACCTGCACAAGACAGACTGCCACAGTGCGGAATTCACCACGGAGACACAGAGGGCGCAGAGGGAAGTTTCGTTTTCACCACAGAGGCACGGAAAGCACCGAGAAACCTTAAAAACTCTGTGTCCTCTGCGCCTCTGTGGTTTTAATCTTCTCCGCGGTACGGCTGTGTTCTATGGGAGGAGCAGGATGACAATGGAGCGGATCGGTGCAGCTGTGTTAGGTTACCTGCTGGGCTCGATCCCCACGGGCGTGATCGTGGCCCGCCTGGCGCGGGGCGTGGATGTGCGCCGACTCGGCAGCGGTCACACCGGCGGGCTGAACGTCTCACGGGCGGCCGGGACATGGGCCGGCGTGCTGACCGGCGTGGTGGACCTCTTCCTGGGGATGGGGGCGGTCGTCGGAGCGCTGATGTGGACCGGGGATCCCTGGGCGGCTACCATCGCTGGGGTGGCAGCCATCGTCGGCCACAACTGGTCCGTCTTCATCCGCTTCGCCGGAGGGATCGGCCTCTCCACCCTCGCTGGCTCCCTGTTCAGCCTGCAACCCCTGATCACGCTGGAGGCCGGGGTCATCGTGGCCGCCCTCTGGTTCGCCCTGGTCGGCCTCCTGCACGTCCACCGGGCACGGTCCACCATCTTCGTGATGTTCACCGTCGGCCCGCTGCTGTGGGCGTTCAAGGCCCCCCTGCCCGTCGTCCTGCTGGGCGCGCTGGGCGGCCTTGTGGTCGCCCTCAAGTCGATCCCCGATTGGAACCGGTCCTACGAGCGATAGGCCTCACAACAGGGGCACGGAGGGCACAGCGTTTCCTCTACCCAAACACCCCTCTGTGTCCTCCGTGCCTCCGTGGTTTTTCCCCACCAGGGAGCAATGCCCGAACTTCCGTCCAGACCTCCCCCTCATCGCCTTGTCCCCCGCCTGGAGTGGGCTATACTTATGCCAGAGTGTGTCCGAAGCGTGGGAGATGCCGATGGAGGACGTACGAGAAGCGGTTGAGCGGATCCTGGGGGACGAGAGCCTCACGGCCGACCTGGCCGACACGGCGGCCAGGCGGCTTCTGGAGTGGGCCACGGCCGAGGCGGAGCGGATCGTGCAGGAGACGGCGGACTCGCCCCGAGAGCGGCGAGCCCGCCTGCGCACGCTCCGGCGGACGGTCCGCCGGATCGCCAGGGAGGCGAAAGGGGACACCCCCGCCGATCAACTGGAGCGGGTGCAGGCCCTCCTGGAACTGGGAGCGCTGGCGGCGCAGGTGGAGGAGCGAGCGGAGGACTCGGACCGCCGGTCCCTGTTGCGGCCGGGCGGGCTCCTGTTCCTCTCCCTCGTCGTCCTGGCCCTGCTGCTGCAGCAATGTGTCGGCGGGGACTGGCTCGGGCGTCGTGCCGCCCGGGAAGCCGTCGCCGCCGACTGGGTCACCGTCTACTTCACCGACCCCCGTTCCCCGGGCGACGATCCGTCGACCTACACCGGCGGGATCGACGAGGACCTGGTCGCGCTGACCGACGCCGCCCAGGAGCGGGTGGACGTGGCGGCTTATGACCTGGACCTGGAGACGGTGGCCGACGCGCTGGCCCGGGCGCGGGAGCGCGGTGTGCGGGTCCGACTGGTCACCGACGGCACCCACGTCGACGAGGAGCCAGTGACCCGGCTGCGGCAAGCGGGGGTCCCTGTCGTCGCCCGACCGGAGGAGGACCGGGGGCTGATGCACGACAAGTTCGTCGTCGTGGATGGAACCTGGGTATGGACCGGCTCTTGGAACCTGACGGAGAACGGCACCTACCGGAACGACAACAACGGAATCCTCATCGCCTCCGAACTGCTGGCCCAGGATTACGCTGCCGAGTTCGACGAGTTGTTCTCCGGGCTCTTCGGCCCCTCCTCGCCTGCCGACACCCCCTACCCGGTGATCGAGGTGGAGGCAGAGGCGGAGACCGCCCGCATCGAGGTCTACTTCGCCCCTGAGGACGGGGCGACCGAGGCCATCCTCAACGTGCTCTCCCAGGCTCACTCCCACGTCCGCTTTCTGGCCTACCACTTCACCAGCGAGCCCCTGGCCGACGCGCTGATCAACCTGGCCCGGCAGGGCGTTCGCGTGGAGGGGGTGATCGAGGCCCGGACGGCGCAGGACCCCTACAGCCAGTTCGATCGCCTCCAGTCGAACGGGGTGGAGGTCCTGCCCGACGGGAACCCCTACATCATGCACCACAAGGTCCTCATCGTGGACGACCAGACGGTGGTCACGGGATCGTTCAACTTCACCCTGAGCGCGGAGGAGCAGAACGACGAGAACGTCCTCATCCTCCACGACGCGGGGGTTGCAGCGGCCTACGCTGAGGAGTTCGACCGGGTCTTGGAGGTAGCCCGGTCGGCGGAGCAGTAGGGGATGGTACGAAGGGGTGGGAACGCATACCGGCCCAGCACCGCGCCGCCCGACGCGGCGGTGATCAACAACCTGCCCGGCCTCTACCCGGTGGAGGACTGGCGGGTCTGTTACTGGGCGGTTCAGGATGATGGCTCCTTGAGAGAATATGCCGTCACGCTGCAGTTGCCGGCCGGGTTTGCCGCTGTCTGCCCAAAGGTCTGGCCGGGCGAACCGGGCTGCGTCCTGCGGGTGCGTCGGTGGGGCGTGGCCTGTCGTCCGTCGATCCTGGAACTGACCGGGTTCGACCCCGTCGCCATCCTCGGCCCGGAATCGTCGGACGAAGTGCTGATGAACATCTACTTCGCCGCCACCCACTTCGACCTCCCCGGCGGCTTCGTCATCGCCGACCCCGACTACCTCCTCCTGCTCTTCGATCCTGAAGGCGTGCTGAAGGGGAGCTCGGCCTGGGGGATCAGTTACCTCGGCGCGCTGGCCTACCTCGTCTCCGACGGCCGCGTGGCCTCCGACTTCCAGCGCACGCGCCGCGAGGCGCCACGCCTCTACCGGGATGCGGTGGCAGACCTACTGGACTGCCTGCGCGGGTAGGTCCGTTGAACCCCACCGCCGGTCTACGGCGGTGCCGAGCTTCGGAAAGGGGTGCGGACCCCCTCTCCTGGCGGCTGAAAGCCGCGGCTATAGGGAGGCAAAGCCGCCCTTCGGCGGCTCCCGCTATGTCCGAACTCTTGTCCAAACCCCAAGCAGTGCGATTGACAACGGCAGGATGCGGAGCGTTTCCGCTGGGTGTCTGGTTGGGCAGCAGCCCGGCAAGCGGAAATCCGTATGCAGTTCGAGTACAAGGGGCGAAAAGGGCCGCTTTTCGGATGGCTACATGTGGATTCGGAGACGCTCACCGAGCACGCTGCGGAAACGGACTGGTTTTGCGAGGTCGTCCGCTGGGAAGAAAGTGGGGACTACTTGGCACGACTGACCCGTGCGGGTGAGATTGACCGCTAGGCGAGCCTTTGATGTATCTGTCTTGCTGCAGGCTGGAAGAGAAAGGAGGTGATGGATAGGGACAAACAGGTCCCGGGTGAACATCCGTGTCACAGGCAAAAGCAGCACAACGCAGGCTCTAGGAGCACTCGACGCCAGATCTTCTACAACCCGTAAGCACATCGGGAGCAGAA
>CAZOLN010000044.1:0-18840 GCA_964580565.1 uncultured Anaerolineales bacterium | reverse complement strand
CTCCGCGCCTCTGCGGGTGGGGAAAATGCGATTGCCTTATCAGGAGAGCGGCGGATCCTACGGCTGAAGGGACTCGACCGCCTGCCGGGCCGCCTCGGTGGGGGAGCGCTGACCGGTCAGGACGGCCTCCACCGCATCCTGGATCACCGGCCCAACGGCCTCGCGGATCGGCTGCGGGGGAGCGGCCTGGGCGCCTTCGAGGAGGGCCTCCAGCACCGTCCGGCTCGCCTCGTCGACCGTCCAGGAGGCCAGGCCGCTGCGCGTCGCCGGCAGGTAGCCCAGGCTCTGGGTCCACGGCCCGTACCCCTCCGGATCGATCAGCCAGGCCAGCAGTTCCATCGCCTGCTCCTGCCGCTCCGGGTCGGAGGTGACGAGGCCGACCATCCAGCCCCTCGCCAGCGTGATCACCCGACCCGATCGAGAGGGGAGTGGCGCGGGGGCAAGCCCCACGTCGGGGGCCGTCCAGAAGCGCCGGGAATTCACCGCCGCTACTCCAGCCTGCCCGTTGAGCAACGCCTCCCAGCACCCCTCCGTATCCGTGAGGGAGAGGACGATCGAGGGAGAGATCACCTCCGCAGCGGCGGCGCGGGCATAGAAATCAAGCACCGCCGCCAGCGGCTCCTCGTCCAGGGAGGGGTTCCCCTCAGCATCGGTCAGGCGGCCGCCCGCGCCCAGGTACCCGATCAAGGTCGTGTCGTTCACGACCCCGTCCTGCCCTCCGGCTGGGAAGACGAACGGCACGCCGCCTGAGACGACCACGGTCCACGTCAGCGGAGGGGTGGCGAAGAGCCCAGGCCAGTACGCCGCGTGCTCCACCTCCACGCCCAGGGGAACCCCCATCGTCCGCCCCTCGATCCCGCCCAGTTCGGCGGCGAACGGGTACTGATCCTCCGCCAGGCCGGTGGGCAGCAGGCCGTCCATCGGCTGGAGAAGGCCCGCCTGCGCCGCCACGCGCAGGTCCTCCACGTCGAGCAGGATCAGGTCCGGGAGCACCGAGGGGGCGGCGACGCTGGCCGTGCGCAGGAAGTCCAGCAACCCACCGCGCCCGTGGGCCTTCTTGACCAACGTCTCCACCTGCAGGTCGGCCTGGCCCTGGTTGAACGCCTCCAGCCGCTGGGCCAGGAGCGAGGCCGCCTCCGTGTCGGCGTAGGGGCTCAGTTCCTCAGGCACCCACAGCACCAGCGTGGTCACCAGGGGCCGGGGCAGAACGGGCACGGCGGTCGGCGTCGCGGTCGGGAGGGGGGAGGTGGGAGGAAGTACAGTCGGCGTGGGGGAGGGAGACGGGCCGAGCGGGATGCAGCCGGTCAGGAGCAGCACCGCGACAGCCGCGATCGCCAGGGAACGGACGGACCTACTCGGCATACCGCTGCTCCTTCCAGGGATCCCCCTCGTTATGGTAGCCGGCCTGCTCCCAGAAGCCGGGCCGGTCCTCGAACATGAACTCGATCCCCCGCACCCACTTGGCCGACTTCCAGAAGTACAGGTCCGGCACGACCAGCCGGAGCGGCCAGCCGTGCTCCGGCGTCAGCGGCTTGTCGTCGTACTTCCACGCCAGGAGGACGTTGTCGGCCATCAGACGGGAGAGGGGGAGATTGGTGGTGAACCCGTGCTCGGCGTGGATCATCACGTACTCCGCGCCGGGGAGCGGCTCCACGTACGCCATCAGGTCGCGGAAGCGCACCCCCTCCCAGACCGTGTCGAACTTCGACCAGCGGGTGACGCAGTGGATGTCGGCAACGATCCGCGTCGTCGGGAGACGGGTCAGTTGATCGTAGGTAAACCGCACCTCCTCCTTCACCGCCCCGAAGATCCGCAGGTCCCAATCCTCCAGACTCTCGTAGCGAGGCACCGTCCCGTAATGAAGAACCGGGAAACGCCGAGCCAACACCTGTCCCGGCGGAAGCCGTTCTCTCTTTGCCACAACACACCTCCTCAACCTACAGTCCCAGATCCCACCCGATCCCCAACTGCATCATCCAATCCCCGATCACCCGCAGCCAGTCCATAAACAGGAGCACGCCGAAGAGGACCATCAGGACGCCGGTGACGACCTGGATCGTCTGCAGGTGCCGCCGCATCCCGCGCAGGGCAGCCATCGCCTGATCCACAGCCAGGGCCACGATAAGGAAGGGGACCCCCAGGCCGACGGAATAGGCCACCAGAAGGGCGGCCGACTGCGCGCTGATACTCAGGGCCAGGATGCTCCCCAGGACGGGGCCCACGCAGGGGGTCCATCCCGCAGCGAAGGAGACGCCCACCAGGAACGAGGAGAGGTATCCCCAACCAGGGCGGGTGTGGATGTGGACCCGCCGTTCGGCGTAGAGGAAGGGGAGTTTGACCCAGCCCATCAGGGCCATCCCGAAGAAGATCATCACCAGGCCGCCGATCCAGCGGACCCAGTCGGAGCGGAGCAGGCGGCCCAGGCTCCCCGCCGCCAGCCCCAGCGCGATGAAGACGGCGGAGAAGCCGACGACGAAGGCGAGCGCGTGGAGAAAGGTGGTCAGCCGCTGAGCGGCGGTCCTTTTCTCCCCCGGCGCAACGACCGCCTGCCCGCCCAGGTAGCCGATGTAGGCCGGCACCAGCGGGAGAACACAGGGAGAGAGAAACGACGCCAGCCCGGCCAACAACGCCAGGGCCACGGACGGGGTCGTAGTTCCGTTCAAAACCAGCGACTCAAACACGGGATCATCAACCTCCTGACAGGATTTCCTCTCGCAGTCCGACGACCTCCACCACCTCCACCGGCTGGCTCCGTCCCCGGACCCTCGCCCGGACTCGTTTCCCCACTTCGACGTAATCGGCTACCCGCTGGTAGGTGGCGTTGGAGATCAGGATGATCGCGTCCAACTCCCGGGTCAGTTCCTCGACGCGGCTGGCCAGGTTGACGACATCGCCGACGGCGGTGTACTCCGCCCGCTCAGGGCAGCCGACGCTCCCCACCACGGCGATCCCGGTGTGGATCCCGAAGCCGGTCCGGATCTCCGGTGCGCCGATCCCCCGACGGATCTCGTTGAACTTCTCCAAGTGGATGTACGCCTCCCACGCGGCCCGCACGGCGTGGAGGGCGTGGTCGGGGTCCTCCAGGGGCGCGCCGAAGAGGACCAGCAACCCGTCCCCCATATACCGGGTGACGGTTCCGCCGTGGCTGGCGAGGACACGGACCAGGTTTTCGTAGTAACTGTTCAGCGTTTGGACCACGCTCTCGGGCGGTGTCCGCTCGCACCAGGCGGTGAACCCCCAGATGTCCGTGAACATGACGGTGATCTCCCGCCGCTCCCCACCCAGTTGGATCCGACCGCTGAGGATGGCGTCCCGCACCGTGTCGCTCACGTACCGGCCGAAGGCGGTCTTCAACTCCTCCTGCTGTCGGAGTTCGGCGATCATCCGGTTGAACAGGAGCCCCAACTCGGCCAGTTCGTCGGTCGTCAGCGGGCGGACGGCGACGTTGAGGTTCCCGCGCTGCACCTCCTCCACGACGCGCTGGAACTCCTCCATCGGTTTGGAGAGGCTGCGGGAGAGGAGGATCGCCAACAGGGCGGCGATCGTGCTGGCGAAGGCGGCGACCACGATGGTGAGGCTCAGCGAGGCCGCCGGATCACCTCCTAACGCGAGCGCCTGCGCATAACTGAAGAGGCCCATCACGGTCACCGCCAGGAAGAGGATGAGGAGGGTGACCATCAACAGTTTGGTCCGCACCCCCATCCTGGGAAGGCTTCCCTTGAGGGTCTCCAGCGTGGGAGAGGCTCCGACGGCCAGGGCGAGCCGCGCGACCGGCGCCATCGCCCCCTCCAGGTAGAACAGGAAGATCACCTGCCCCAAAGCGACCGTGGCAAGGAAACCGATGAGGCTCCCGACCAGGGCGGGGGAAAGGCCGTAGCGGGGTGTGAAGAGCAGCCCCAGGGACGTGTAGGCGAACAGCGACGAGAGGGCCACCCAGCCGGTGACCCGTTGGGGGTACATCACCGCCTCCTCCCAGGCGGCGGTGGCCAGCGGTTTCTCGGGGGCCTCCCCGGCGATCAGCCGGGCCAGGAACTGGCGGATGGTGGAGGAGAAGCGATGGTAGAAGAAGTACGCCAGAGCCACCATAAGGCCGACCACGGCAGCGACCGGGGAGAGGAACCGCTCGATGTTCACGCCGGTGACGAAGGAGATGAAAAGGACGGCCATCATAAAGACGGGAGGGGCGACGATGGCCTGGCCCAGCAGGTAGACGAGGAGGACGTAGAGAGGACGCCCCCGCCAGTGGGCGAACATCACTACCGGCACCCGCTCCCCGAAGAACTCCCGCCCTTTCATCGAAAATCGATCCCCTTGCATTACAGTGCCCAAGTATAACTCTAGGGGGGGCGATACGCAAGGAGAGAACTCCGAGGTTCGAACCCCCGGGCGACCGGCCTTGTGTGCAAGAATCGCTTCTAGTGGTATAATCTGCCTGCCAGACAGGCAGGAGGACGTCTATGGCAGACCCAACACCCGAAGCAACGGTAACGACGACAAAAAGAAAACCGAAAGCAAAAAAGGCCCATCGTCGGGGAGAGGTCACCGTTTTCCCCAACTGGTGCAAGGGTTGCGGGCTTTGTGTGGAGTTCTGCCCGCAGGACGTGCTGGAGCAGGCGGAAGATGGACGGGTGATCGTCGCCCGACCGGAGGCCTGCATCGCCTGCCGGTGGTGCGAGTTACATTGTCCGGACTTCGCCATTTTCGTCACCGAGGTCGAACCGGAGGAAGAGCAAGGATGATCCGGCTACTGCAAGGAGACGAGGCTTGTGCAGAGGGTGCCATCGCGGCTGGCTGCCGTTTTTTCGCCGGCTACCCTATCACCCCTGCCACGGAGATCGCTGAGGTGATGGCCCGCCGTCTACCCCAGGTAGGCGGCGTTTTCATTCAGATGGAGGACGAAATCGCCTCCATCGCCGCGGTCATCGGCGCCGCCGTGGGAGGGGCCAAATCGATGACGGCCACCTCCGGGCCAGGCTTCAGCCTGATGCAGGAGAACCTCGGCTACGCGGTGATGGCCGAGATCCCCTGCGTCGTCGTCGACGTGCAACGGCTGGGGCCCTCCACCGGCCGACCCACCCGCCCCTCCCAGGGGGATGTGATGCAAGCCCGCTGGGGCACCCACGGCGACCACCCCATCATCGCCCTCTGCCCCTCCTCCGTTCAGGAGACCTTTGATCTGACGATCAGAGCCTTCAACCTCGCCGAGCAGTACCGCACCCCCGTGGTCCTGCTGCTGGACGAGGTCATAGGGCATATGAGGGAGGGAGTGGACCTGCCCGACTACGAGACGGTCGAGCGGGTGGAGCGAGGGGAGACCCTGGTCCCACCGGAATGGTACAAACCCTTCGAGAACGTGCCCACCAACATCCCGCCGCTGATCCCCTTCGGGGAGGGGTATCGGTACCATATCACGGGCCTGTACCACGACGAACGGGGCTATCCCACGGAGCGGGTAGAGGAGATCGAGCCGTGGTTGGAGCGGGTCTTCGGGAAGATCCAACAGGGGCTCTCGGAGATCCTGCTGTACGACATAGACGGCATCGATGACGCCGAGGTCCTCGTCATCGCCTACGGCGTCATGGCCCGCTCCGCCCGCCACGCGGTGCGCTACGCCCGCAAGCGGGGCCGTCGGGTCGGGTTCCTCAAACTGAAGACGCTCTGGCCCTTCCCGGAGGAGGTCGTCGCCGAGGCCGCCGCGCGCGTCGACCGGGTGATCGTCCCCGAACTGAACCTGGGACAACTGGTCCTCGAAGTCGAGCGGGTCGTCGGCCGGGAGAAGGTCCACCGTATCAACCGGGCCACCGGCGAGCTGATCCAGCCCGAGGAGATCCTGAGGAGCATCGAGGGGTGGGACACCGCGTAAAAGACCGCCGCGCTACGTCATCTTGACGACGATGTCGGTGATGACGTTGGCCGCCTCGTCCCCCCGGTCCGCCGCGTTGCTGAGGTGGCGGTAGATCTCCCGCAGTTTGAGCATCTCCACGATGTGGTCCACATCCCGCGGGCCGTGGAACAGGTCGGCCAGCGCTTCCCGGTAGACCCACTCCACCCGGTTCTCCAGCGCTTTGGCCCGCACCGCGTGGTCCTCCGCCACCGCCGGATGGTCGGTGAGCCGGAGCACGCCGAGGTGGATCTCCCGCGCCGCGTCTCCCAGCAGCGAGACCATCCGCTTCAGATAGTTGTTGGGCTCCACCTCCAGGATCTCCATCTCGCCGACGGTGGTGTAGGCGTAATCCAGCACGTCGTCGATGGCCCGGGAGAGGGCGTGGATGTCCTCCCGATCGATGGGGGTGACGAAGGTGCGGTTCAGTTCGTCGATCAGGATCCGCCGCACCTCGTCCGCCTCCTTCTCCAGCCGCGTCACCTCATCCGCCTTCTCCTGTGACGGTTCCTCCAGATAGGCGTACAGCGCTTCCATCCCTTGGACGGTGTACTTGGCCTGCTGGAGCAGGAGTTCGATGAACCGATCTGGACGTCGCTTAAAGGTCCGCCTCAGCCATCCCATTTCAGAGCATCCTTTCTATCACCGTGTAGCCGAGCATCGCCATCAGACCCGAAGCCGGAATGGTCAACAGCCAGGCGGTCACGATGTGGCCCACGATGCCCCAGCGCACCTTGCTCATCCGTTCCGCGGCTCCCACGCCGAGGATCGCGCTGCTGACCACGTGGGTTGTGCTCACGGGTCCACCGATCAGGGCGGCCGCCAGGATCACCGCCGCGGAGGCGATCTGGGAGGTAAACCCGTGGATCGGCCGGATCTTGTAGAACTTGCCGCCCAACGTGTGGATGATCCGCCAGCCACCCAACATCGTCCCCAACGCCATCGCGCTGGCGCAGGCGACGATCACCCAGAGGGGGACGTGAAACTGGCCCAGCATGCCGCTGGCCAGCAGCCCCATCGTGATGATCCCCATCGTCTTCTGGGCGTCGTTGGTGCCGTGGCTCAGCGCCAGCGCCGTCGCCGTCAGCATCTGGCCCCGCCGGAAGAACGCGTTGATCCGCGGGGTCGCTCCACGGGCCAGGAAAAGCGTGCTCTTCATCAGGAGATACCCCCCCAGCATCCCCGCGATCGGGGAGATGAAGAGGGCGACGACGATCTTCCCCAGGCCCGGCAGGAGGATGGCGTCGAAGCCGTGGCCGATGGCCGCAGCACCGACCAGCCCCCCCACCAGGGCGTGGGAGGAACTGGAGGGGATGCCGAGAAGCCAGGTGATCAGGTTCCAGACGATGGCCCCCATCAGCGCCGCCAGGACGGTGGTCATCGTGGCCGCCTCCTCGGCGATGACCTCGTGGCCTATGGTCGTCGCCACGGCGACGCCGAACAGGAAGGGGCCGGCGAAGTTCGCCGCCGCGCTGAGCAACAGCGCCGCCCGGGGCGACATCGCCCGCGACGAGATCACCGTCGCCACCGTGTTGGCGCTGTCGTTGAAGCCGTTCAGGAAGTCGAACAGCAACGCCGTGGCGACGAAGAAGGGCAAAAAGGGTTCCACTCCAAGCAGGCTTCCCACCGTTTCGTCACATCCTCACAAAAGATCTCTTCGGGAGGTATGAGCCAAAGCGGTGGCAGGGCGTGCCACCCTACCACCGCTTGGACCGGCCTTTCTGGATGGGGAAGGCCGAGGGGCGTAAAGGCTATCCTTCCTGTTCCATCCCTAGGATCCGATAGACGCTCTCCAGCAGTTCCTGCGGGCCGAACGGCTTGGTGATGTAATCGTCCACCTTGGCGATGTGAAGGCCGAGCACCTTGTCGATGCTCTGCGCCTTGGCCGTGACGACGATCACCGGGATGTCCTTCAGTTCCTCGTCAGCCTTCATCTGCTGGTACACCTCCCAGCCGTCCATGTCCGGCATCATTAGGTCCAGCAGAACCAGGTCCGGCTTCACCCGGCGCACCGTCTCCAACCCCTCTCGCCCGCCCACAGCGCCGATCAGTTCGAAACCCTTGCGGCTGAGGATAAGCCGGATCAGGTCGATCATCTCCGGCTCGTCCTCGATGCAGACGACCTTTCTGCGCTCCTCGGCCATAGGACCCTCCCTAGACACTCGCTGGCGTGCCCGTTCAAACGTAGTTTACCACCAACTCCGTATCCCGTCAAATTCCATTGTCTGAGTGAGACAGTATCAGTTCAGTAGGTGGAAAAAGAGCCATTGGTCTGGTATACCTTGGGTCAAAGCGAACAAAGTCCAAGGAGGGCAGACCAATGGCGGAGTGTATTATAGCACTAACGGGCCCATTTGCACCGTCCGAGGTTGAGTTTTCCGCGCTTTTGGTGTAAGATAAACCCGCTACCTATCCCATCAGGAGGCGGAAACCAACGATGAAGGTGATTTTGATCGAGAACGTGCCGGGTCTGGGGAACATGGGTGAGGTCAAAGACGTAGCGCCTGGATACGCGCGGAACTACCTCATCCCGAAGGGCCTGGCGGTCATCGCCACTCCCGGTTCGGTGCAGGAATGGAAGGCCCGGCTGGAGGCCCGGGCGGCCCGGGCGGCTCGGGAGGCGCAGCAGGCTGCCGAGTTGGCCGAGCGGATGTCCTCCCTCACGTTGACCTTCCGCGCCAAGGCGGGCCCGACCGGGCGCCTCTACGGCTCCGTCACCACCGCCGAGATCGCTGAGAAACTGGAGCAGGAACTGGGGGTCTCCATCGACCGGCGCAGGATCCTCGGCGACCCTCTCCGCGAGACAGGAGAGCACACCGTTACCGTGCGGCTGGCCCAGGGTGTGGAGGCCCAGGTGCGCGTGGTGGTGGAGGCGGAGGGGGAGACGGGCGGGGAGGTCGAATCGGAGGAGGAGGCCGAGGCGTAGGCCCTTCTTATGGAAAAACTTGGCGAGTGGCTTCGGACGGCCCGCGAGGCCAAAAGGCTTTCCCTGGAGGACGTGGAGCAGGCGACGCGCATCCGCGTCCGTTCCCTGGCAGCGCTGGAGCGTGGGGACTACGAGGCGCTGACCGGGGGAGAGCCCCAGGTGCGAGGGTTCCTCCGCCGATACGCCGCCTTCCTGGGCCTTTCCCCAGAGGATGCCATTTCCCGCTACGAACGGGAGGTATACGGTGAGGTCCGAGAGGGCCTTCCCACTCCTCCCTCGATCTCTAAGGGTCCCTCTTCCTTACATGATATCGACATCGCTCCCCGCCGGCTCGGCGTCCTGCCGATCCTTGCCGGTGGGGGGGGCCTTTTGCTGCTGGGGCTGATCGGCTGGTGGCTCCTCTTCGGTTTCGGTTCCCCGGTCGCCCCAACGCCCACCAGCGTTGCCCCCCAGGCGAGCTCCCTCCCTCCCTCGCCGCAGGCCGTCGCCCCCTCGGCCGCGCCTGCGGCGACGCCGACTTTCCCTGTCGCTCCCGGCGGCGGGGTGACCCTCACCCTGGAGCCGCTGGAGCACGTCTGGGTCCGGGTGACCACGGATGGCCTGACCGCTTTCGAGGGGATGCTTTCCCCCGGCAATCCTCAGACGTGGACGGCGCGGGAGTTGGTCACGGTGGAGACCGGCAACGGGGCCGGGGTGGTCGCCGTGGTCAACGGGCAGAACCTGGGCCCGCTGGGGGGGCGTGGGGAGGTCTGCGTCCGCGGCTGGGGTCCACGGGGGGAGGTGGACCTGCCGGTCGGCTCCCTGGAGCGAGAAGGAGGCTCGCCGTGAATCTGTAACAATTTGGTAGGTGCCCGGCGACTGGAAGTAGGGGCGCAGCGCGCTGCGCCCCTACAAAAGGCGAAGCCCGGCCTTCGCCGGGCTTCCCTTGTTCCCCAGAAGAGGAAGAGCCGCTGAAGGGCGGCTTCGCCACTCGTAGCCGCGGCTTTCGGCCGCCGGGGACGTTACGACCTACAAAACGGTTACAGATTCGCTCGCCGTAGGAGCGGTTGACAAATCCCGCCACTTGGTTTAGATTTAGGACCGTGGCTTGCGCTTCGAGGGTACCGTTTCTGCTTTGATCGCCTCTCGGTCAGGGCAAACGGCGCACCCATATGGATCTGAAAGGGGGTGGTCCATCGGAAGAGCGGTGACGGACATCCAGGCACGGTAGGTCTCTCAGACGGTATCGACTAGATCCTGAGCCATAAGCATTCAGTAGGAGGAGGAAGATGTCCCGCAAGCTCGTACCGGTACTCCTTGTGGCGATTCTCTTGCTCTCCCTCTTCGCTGGCTGCAAGAAACAGCCGGAGACCATCAAGATCGGCCTCGAGGTACCCCTGACGGGCGACTACGCCTACGAGGGGCAGGGTATGGAAAAGGCGGTCCGCCTGCTGGTGGACCAGGTCAACGAACAGGGCGGGCTGCTGGGCCGCCAGGTGGAATTGATCGTTGAGGACGATGCGGGGGATCCCACCCAGGCGGCGCTGGTCGCCCAGCGGCTGGTGGACGCGGGCGTGGTCGCCGTCATCGGGGCCTACAACTCCACCGCCACCGAGCCTGCCTCCGAGATCTACAACGAGGCCGGCATCCTCCACATCACCCCCTCCTCGACCGCCACGCGCCTCACCGAGAAGGGATTCAAGCGGTTCTTCCGCGTCTGCTTCCTGGACGACCGACAGGGTCTCTTCGCCGCCAAGTTCATGAAGGAGGTCCTGGGCGCCCAGAACATCGCCATCCTCCACGACAACTCCACCTACGCCCAGGGGCTGGCTGAGCACACCAAGCGGTATGCGGAGGAGATGGGGTTGAACGTCGTCTTCTTCGACGCCATCAACCCCGACGACACCGACTTCACGCCCATCCTGACCAACATCGCCGGCGCCGAGCCGGACGCGGTGTACTTTACCGGCTACCATCCTCAGGGCGGCCTGCTGCTGAAGCAGAGCGGTGAACTGGGGTTGGACCTGACCTGGGTGATGGGCAACGCCTGCAACAACCCCGAGTTGATCCAGATCGCCGGGTTGGAGAACGCGGTAGGGACCTACGTGACCACCGAGCCGCTGCCCAAGGATCTGGACTATCCCGAGGCGAAGGAATACGTGGCCGCCTTCGAGGCCAAGTACGGCGAGCCGGTGGCCAGCGTCTGGTGGCTGATGGCCGCCGAGGCCTTCAACGTCATCCGCTACGCCATCGAGCAGACCGAGTCCACCGACCCGGCGGTCCTCGCCGAGTTCCTCCACAACGAGGCGAAAGACATCCCCGGTCTCACCGGCCCCATCCTGGGCTGGGATGAGAAGGGCGACCGGTTGGGCACCATCCATGTCGCCTACGTCATCGACGAGAACGGCAACTTTGTCCTCAACCCCGAACAGCCGTCGCCTTAAACTGAACCGCCGATGTGGGGGGAGTCCGGGCGACCGGGCTCCCCCCATCGTGCGTTTATGAGGCGAGGTATGATTAGAACCGCAAAGGGCGCAAAGAGCGCAAAGAACAATGGAAGGTCTTTGCGCCCTCTGCGCCCTTCGCGGTTTTTCCTACCAGCCGGGGAGGTTTAGCCCGATGCAATTTCTCCAGCAGCTCATCAACGGCATCACGATCGGAGCGTTCTACGCGCTGGTTGCTCTGGGGTACACGATGGTGTACGGCGTCCTCAAGTTGATCAACTTTGCCCACGGCGACCTGTTCATGTGGGGAGCCTACCTGGGCCTGACGGGGCTGACCGTCGCCTTGGCGGCCCTCGGGTACGCGACCCCCTGGGCCATCCTGCCGGTGGTGGTCTTCGTGATGGTCTCTGTGGCGATCATGGGCGTGTTGGTGGAGCGGATCGCCTACCGCCCCCTGCGCTCGGCGGGACGCCTGGCCCCGGTCATCTCCGCCCTGGGTGTGGCCTTCATCCTGGAGAGTCTGGCCCGCAACATCTACGGGGCCAGCTGGAAGACCTATCCGGAGGGGCTGACGCCGAGCGGTGGTCTCATACTCCCTGGAGGAGTGCGGGTCAGCCTGATGCAGCTTGTTGTCCTCATCGTCTCTTTCCTGCTGATGGCCGGCCTCTACCTCTTCGTCCACCGCACCCGGATCGGCACGGCGATGCGGGCCGTCTCGCTCGATCACGACGTCTCCCGGCTGATGGGGATCGATGTGGACCGGGTCATTATGATCGTCTTCCTCATCGGTCCAGGGCTGGGCGGCGTGGCGGGGATGATCGTGGCCCTTTACTACGGCTCCTTCGACTTCACACTGGGGTGGATCTTCGGCCTCAAAGCGTTCATCGCCGCCATCCTGGGCGGCATCGGCAACATACCCGGCGCGATGCTCGGCGGGATGCTCTTGGGGATCATCGAGACGCTGGGAGCGGGGTATATGTCCCCCCAGTGGAAGGACGTCATCGCGTACCTCATCTTGATCCTGATCCTGATCTTCCGCCCCACGGGCCTCCTGGGCGAACGGGTGGCGGAGAAACTGTAGGGGGCAGATATGACAGCACTGCGCGAACGTCTCCAGAAGGTCAACCCGCTCTGGTGGCAGTTGGGGTTGCTTCTCGTGGCGATCCTGCTCCCGCTGCCCCTGGGCGATTACCACCGCTCGGTCCTCTGGCGCACCGGCCTCTACATCATCCTGGGGTTGAGCCTGAACATCATCGTCGGCTACGCCGGCCTGTTCCAGTTGGGCCACGCGGCGTTCTACGCGCTGGGAGCCTACACCACCGCGCTGCTGAACCTCTACCTCGGCGTCCCCATCCTGCTCACCCTGCCCGTCGCCATCCTGGTCGGCGCGGTGTTCGGCTACCTGCTCACCCGTCCTATCCTCCACCTGCGGGGCGATTACTTGTGTATCGTGACCATCGCCTTCGGCGAAGTGGTGCGGCTGGCGCTGGTGAACAACATCTTCGGCATCACCGGCGGGGCGAACGGCCTCAGCGGCATCGACCGCCTCGTCCTCTTCGGCTTCGTCCTTCGCAAACCGATCTACCACTATTACCTGGTCCTCTTCTTCCTCGTCTTCACGATCTTCGCCGTGCGGCGCCTGGAGAACTCCCGACTGGGCCGGGCGTGGATGTACGTCCGCGAGGACGAGGTCGCTGCCGAGGCGATGGGCATCGACACGGTCCGGGTCAAGTTGCTCGCCTTCATCATCGGCTCCGGATGGGCCGCCCTGGCCGGCTCCCTCTACGCTGCCAAGATCACCGTCGTCTCGCCCGACCAGGCCAAGTTCCTGGAGTCGGTGATCATGTTCTGTATCGTGGTCCTGGGCGGGACCGGCTCCATCCCCGGCGTCTTCGTCGGCACGCTGGGGATGGTCACCCTGCCGGAACTCTCCCGTGCCCTCAAGGACTGGCGGGACGCTTGGCTGGGGCTGGCGATGGTGGTGATGATGATCGCCCGTCCGGAGGGGCTCTGGCCCAGCCGTCGCATCCGAATGGAGATCCGGGCGGCGAAAGAAGAAGCGTCGATCGCGCCCGCAGCAGGAAACTGAACCCCGCGAGGCAAGCACGATGGCACTTCTGGAACTCCGAGGTCTGACCAAGCAGTTCGGCGGCCTGACGGCCGTGGACCATGTGGACTTCGACGTGAACGAGGGGGAGATCCTGGGACTCATCGGCCCCAACGGCGCCGGGAAGACGACGATCTTCAATATGATCACCGGCATCTATCCCCCCACCGAGGGCGAGATCTTCTTCCGTGGGGAGCGCATCGCCCATCCACCCCTCTCCTGGAAGCAGCGACTCGTCACCCCCGTCTGGTGGGTCAGTTGGCTGCCTGCCCCGGCGGTGAAGCGTCGGTGGGACGAGATGCGCACCCTCCGCCCCCACGAGATCACCGAGCGCGGGATCGCCCGCACCTTTCAGACGATCCGGTTGTTCAGGAACCTGACCGTCCTGGAGAACGTGATGGCCGGCCTTCACCATCGGACCCGCGCGGGGGTGTGGGGGGCGATCGCCCGTCCGCCGTCCCAACAGAAAGAGGAGGCGTACATCGCCGCCGAGGCGGAGAAGTACCTGGCGTTTATGGGGCTGGCCGATTACCGGGACGAACTGGCCAAGAACCTTCCCTACGGCCACCAGCGTCGGCTGGAGATCGCCCGCGCCCTGGCGGCGGAGCCGTCCCTCCTGATCCTGGACGAGCCCGCGGCGGGGCTCAACGAGCAGGAGACCCTGGAACTGATGGACACGATCCGCCAGATCCGGGATTCCGGCATCACCGTGCTCCTGATTGAGCACGATATGAAGGTGGTGATGGGCATCTGCGAGCGGATCGTGGTGCTCGACTATGGGAAGAAGATCGCCGAGGGGACCCCGGAGGAGGTGCAGAACAACCCTCGGGTCATCGAGGCGTACCTGGGCGAAGAGGAGGTGTGACCGTGGCCCTCTTGGAGATCGAGAACCTGCACACCTACTACGGTTACGTCCACACCCTGAAGGGGATCAACCTGACCGTTGAGGAAGGGGAGATCGTCTGCCTCATCGGTGCCAACGGGGCCGGGAAGACGACCACGCTGCGCACCATCTCCGGCCTGATCCGCCCCCGCGAGGGCCGGATCCTCTTCGACGGGAAGGAGATCCAGGGGATGCCCGCCCACAAGATCGTCCAGATGGGCGTCTGCCACGTCCCGGAGGGCCGCCAGATCTTCAGCACCCTGACGGTGATGGAGAACCTGAACATGGGGGCCTACACCCTGGGCGGGGACAAGGAGGCGATCGAGGAGAACCGTCGCCGCGTGTTCGACCTGTTCCCCCGCCTGGAGGAGCGGAAGAACCAGTTGGGCGGCACCCTCTCCGGCGGGGAGCAGCAGATGCTGACCATCGGGCGGGCGCTGATGTCCCGTCCGCGCCTGCTGATGCTGGACGAGCCCTCCCTGGGCCTGGCTCCCCTCCTGGTCAAGACGATCTTTGAGGTCATCCAGGAGATCAACCAGCGGGGCGTGACGATCCTCCTGGTGGAGCAGAACGCCCGCGCTGCACTCAAGATCGCCCATCGGGGGTACGTCCTGGAAACCGGCCGGGTGGTCCTCTCCGGGCGAGCCCAGGAACTCCTGCAGGACGAACGGGTGCGGAAGGCCTACCTCGGCGAGCGATAGCACAGGGTCGCAGGGGAGCAAGGGGGCAGGGAGTGCGTCCTTGCCACCCTGCGACTTTGCTCCTCTGCAAGTCTTTTGCCTTGATGGAGGGACGGGGTATGACGACGCTGCGGGTGCTCTCACGAGAGGATGTCCGTCGGGCGTTGCCGATGCGCGAGGCGGTCGAGGCGATGAAACGGGCCTTCGCCCAACTCTCCCGGGGCCAGGCCCAGGTGCCGCTGCGGGTCGCCCTGCCGGTGGAACGGCACAAAGGCGTCACCCTCTTCATGCCGGGCTACCTGGCCGCCGACGACCGGATGGCGGTCAAGATCGTCTCCGTCTTCAACGACAATCCGGCCAAGGGGCTCCCCCTGATCCACGCCCTGGTGGTGGTGGTGGACGCCGAGACGGGGGCGCCGACGGCGGTGATGGACGGGACCTATCTGACGGCGCTTCGGACCGGGGCGGCCTCCGGCGCGGCCACCGACCTGCTGGCGCGGGAGGACGCCCGCGTCGCGGCGATCTTCGGCGCAGGGGTCCAGGGGCGCACCCAACTGGAGGCGGTCTGCGCCGTCCGGCCCATCGAAACGGCCTGGGTGTACGACGTCGACCCGAAGCGGGCAGCCACCTACGCCGAGGAGATGGCCGGTCGGCTGGGGATTCCGATCCGTGTGGCCTCCACCCCCGCTGAGGCCGTGCGCGCGGCGGACGTCATCTGCACCGCGACGACCGCCACCGCCCCCGTCTTCGACGACGCCGACGTCCGCCCCGGCACCCACATCAACGCCATCGGCGCGTACACCCCCCAGATGCAGGAGGTCCCCGCCGAGACGGTGGTCCGCGCCAAAGTGGTCATCGACCACCGGGAGGCGAGCCTGGCCGAGGCGGGCGACCTGATCATCCCGCTGCAACAGGGCCTCATCACCGAGGATCATATCTGGGCGGAACTGGGGGAGATCGCTGCCGGGCTGAAGCCGGGGCGGACCGATCCGGAGGAGATCACCCTCTTCAAATCGGTGGGGGTGGCGGTGCAGGACGTGGCGGCGGCGGCGGCCGTGCTGGAGGCGGCGGAGCGGCTAGGTCTGGGCGTCGAGGTGCCGCTGGCGTGAGGTCGGAACGGCTGCGCGGCTACGGGCTCGTCCTGTTGGCCGCTGCCCTCTGGGCCACCATCGGCCTGTTCTACCGCTACCTGGAGGCGCAGGGGCTCCCCCGTCTGACCATCGCCTTCTACCGGGCTGCCGTTTCCGCGGTCCTGCTCTTCGCGGTGCTGGCCTGGCGGGATCGGCGGTCGCTGCGCATCCACCGCCGCGACTGGGTCCTCTTCCTCGCGTTCGGGCTGCTGGGCGTAGCCGCCTTCTACATCATTTACGTCCACGCCATCGCGCTGGCGGGGATGGGGGTGGCGGCGATCCTGATGTACACCGCCCCGGCCTGGGTGGCGGTCTTCGGCGCCCTGTTCCTGGACGAGCCGTTGACCCGCCTCAAGGCCGGCGCGCTCCTCCTGGCCATCGGAGGTTGCGCGCTGATCGGCCTGCCGGCGGTGCGGGGGGACCCCTCCGGCGGGGTTCATCTGGGATGGGCGGGCGTTTTGGCCGGGCTGGGGGCCGGGCTCACCTATGGCCTGTACACCATCTTCAGCAAGGTGGCCGTGCGTCGCTACTCTCCCTGGGCCACGCTGGCCTACGGGCTGGCCATCGGCGCGTTGTTCATGCTCCCCTTCCAGTCGCCGACTGCGCTGGCCGGCGCGTTGACCGCCCCGTCGACGGCCGCCGTCGTGCTCGGGCTGGGGCTGATCCCGACCGTCGCCGCCGGAGCGGCCTTCAACGCGGGCCTACAGCGGGTGCCGGCCAGCAACGCCAGCATCGTCGCCACGCTGGAGCCGGCCCTGGCGACGCTCCTTGGCTGGCTCTTCCTGGGGGAGCGGATGGAGCCGGTGCAGATCGTCGGTGGGGCGTTCATTTTGGTCGCCGTGGTGATCTTGCAGAGGGGTGAGACGTTTGACGCCTGACGACGGAGGTTCCCGATGGAGTTACCGAAGACAGCGGAGGTGGTCATCATCGGCGGCGGGGTGATGGGGACCAGCACCGCCTATCACCTCGCCCTCAAGGGCTGCAAGGACGTCCTGCTCCTGGAGCGGGAGGAGTTCTTCGGGATGCAGGCCACCGGAAAATGCGCGGGGGGCATCCGGTACCAGTTCGGCACCGAGATCAACGTCCGCCTCTCCCTCCTCAGCCTGCCGATGCTGGACCGGTTTGAGGAGGAACTGGGGCAGCCGATCGATCTGAAGTACTGCGGCTACCTCTTCCTGCTCACCCGTGAGGAGGACGTGGAGGCGTTCCGGCGGAACGTGGAGATGCAGCGCCGCCTGGGGGTGCAGACCCAGTGGCTCACGCCCGATGAGATCGCCAAAATGGTGCCGCTGATCGACCTGGAGGGGGTGATCGCCGGGACCTTTCACGACCGGGACGGCCTGGCCGACCCCAACTCCGTGGTCCAGGGGTACGTCTCCGGCGCGCGCCGGTTGGGGGCGAAGCTGCTCAACGGGGTCGAGGTGACCGACATCCTCGTGGAGGGCGGACGGGTGCGGGGTGTGGTGACCAACCGGGGGACGGTCTCCACGCCGGTCGTGGTCAACGCCGCCGGTCCCTGGGCGGGCGAGGTGGGGAAGATGGCCGGGGTGGAGATCCCGATCGTCCCGCTGCGCCGCCAGATCGTCGTGACCGGTCCTCTGCCGGAGGTCCCACCCGATTTCCCCTTCGTCATCGACTTCGCCCAGTCCCTCTACTTCCACCGGGAGGGAGAAGGGATCCTCACCGGGATGTCCAACCCTAACGAGAAGGTTGGGTTCGACCAGTCGGTCGATCCGGAGTGGGAGTTGGTCCACCTGGAGGCGGCGATGAAGCGGATGCCGATCCTCCAGAAGGCGGGGCTGGCGAGCCACTGGGCCGGCCTGTACGAGGTCTCGCCGGACGCGCACCCGATCCTGGGCCGTATCCCGGAGGTAGAGGGGTTCTACTGCATCGGCGGCTTCAGCGGCCATGGCTTTATGCACGGTCCGATCTGTGGGCTGCTCATAGCCGAGGAGATCCTGGACGGGAAGGCCCACACGCTGGACATCACGCCGCTTTCCATCGAGCGGTTCCGAAAGGGAGAGGAGATCCGAGAGTACAACGTGGTCTAGAGGGCGGCTATCTCGGGGGTGTCCGGGAGGTCAGTTCCGCGTACACGGCCTGGGTCTCCGGCATCGGGTCGGCGTCCAGTTCCTCCGCCAGGAGGCGGACCAGGGTCTGGTACTGCCGCTCCACGGCGGCTTGGTTCCCCAGTCGATGCCAGAGGCGCATCAGGTCGCAGTGCACCTGCTCTGAGAGGGGGTCCATCTCCAGCATCCGCTTGCAGGTGGCGATGGCCTGGTGGTACTCGCCGATGGCGGTGTAATGGGCGGTCAGGAGGCGCAGGGCGGTCAGGTAGGCCCCGTCGAGGCGGCGGCGTTCCTCGGTGCACCAGTCGGCGTAGAGATTGGCGAGGTAGGGGCCGGCATACAGACCGATGGCTGCCTCGCAGGCCTGGATGGCCGTGTCCCCTGCGCCGGTTTGAGCCTGAGCCAGGTAGGCGTCGAACCGGTCCACGTCCACCTGGAAGCGCTCTCGCTCCAGTTGGTACTCTCCCCCCTCGTGGCGGATGTATTCTCCCGGCCCGGCCGCCCTTGCCAGGGCGCGCCGCAGTCGATAGAGCGTGGTGTGGAAGGCGGCCTGTCCCCGTCCTGGATCGCTCCCTGGCCACATATCTTCCAGGATGCGATCCAGCGGCAACCGTTGGTGTCGGTGGGTGACGAAGTAGGCCAGGAGTTCCCTGGGCTTGCCGGTCAACCCCACCTCTTTTCCCAGTTCCTGGCCCTGGTGGGAGACGCGGAAGCCGCCGAGGCAGGTGACCTGCAGGGTCG
>CAZOLN010000043.1:0-19027 GCA_964580565.1 uncultured Anaerolineales bacterium | reverse complement strand
GGGGCACAGCGGGCGAAAGGGCCTTTGGTGCCCTCCCCGAACAAGCACAGAGCCTCCAGGCAGTGTAACCGACCGTCTATCCTCGGTGGCGCCGCAGGAACGCCGGGATCTCGATGTCGTCCTTGTCGAAAGCCGGCAACGGCACGTCCAGCGACTCCCGCGCCGCCGCCCGCGCCGCCCGCGTCCGCCGCGGCTCCCGATCGAAGCCGGTGGCGATGACGGTGATGCGGACCTCGTCCTTCATCTCCTCGTCGATCACGGCGCCGAAGATCAGGTTCACCTCCGGATGCGCCGTCTCCCGGATGATGGACGCTGCCTCGTTCACCTCGTAGAGGGTGAGGTCCGGCCCGCCCGTCACGTTGAACAGGATGCCCCGCGCACCGTCGATGGTGATATCCAGCAGCCGACTGGAGATGGCCTGCTGGGCCGCCTCGACCGCCCGGTTCTCCCCGCTGGCCCGTCCGACCGCCATCAGGGCCGCGCCGCCCTCCGACATCACCGCCCGCACGTCGGCGAAGTCCAGGTTGATCAACCCCGGAACGGTGATCAGTTCGGAGATGCCCTGGATGCCCTGACGGAGCACATCGTCCGCCAGCCGGAAGGCATCCTGCAGGCTCACCCGCTTCTCAACGATCTCCAGCAGCCGGTCGTTGGGGATCACGATCAGGGTGTCCACCTCCTCCTTGAGGGCCTCGATCCCGGCGGCGGCGACCTCCGCCCGCTTCTTCCCCTCAAAGGAGAAGGGCCGGGTGACCACGCCGATGGTCAGCGCGTCCATCTCCCGGGCGATCCGGGCGATGACCGGCGCGGCTCCGGTCCCGGTGCCACCGCCCATGCCGGCGGTGATGAAGACCATATCGGACCCTTCGAGGACCTGGTGGAGTTCGTCCACCGACTCCTCGGCCGCCTTCCGGCCCAGTTCGGGGTCGCCCCCGACGCCCAGCCCGCGGGTCAGTTTGTCGCCGATCCGCACCCGAACGGGCGCGTTGGAGAGCATCAACGCCTGGGCATCGGTGTTGACGGCGATGAACTCAACCCCGGCGATCCCTTCCTCCAACATCCGGTTGACGGCGTTGCTCCCGCCGCCGCCCACACCTACGACTCGGATCCGTGCGAAGTTCTCGACCTGTGCTCTGTGCATCTGAAACCTCCTCCCGATGATAGAATACGACCTACGTCGCCTGCCCAGGTAGAAGCGCTCTCAGCCAGCGCAGGAAACGCTTTCCCACCGAAGGACCGCGCGGGACCGGCGTGGGGCGGCCCTCCGCCGTCATCCCCCACCCCATCAGCCCGGCGGCCACGGCGAAGGCCGGACCCCTGATCCGGTCCACCAGGCCGGAGAGCCCCTTGGGCGCGCCCACGCGCACGGGCAACCCCAGCACCTCCCTTCCCAATTCGGCCATGCCCGGCAACATCGCCACGCCGCCGCAGAGGACGATCCCCGCGGGCAGCAGCCCGTCGTAGCCGGAATGCTTGATCTCCCGGCCGACCATCTCCCACATCTCCTCCGCCCGCGCCTCGATGATCTCCGCCAGTTTCCAGCGGGGGAGCGACTGCGGCGCGCCCTCGCCGAAAGGAGCGGCGGTGAACCGCTCCTCCGGCCCGATCTGCATCGGCCGGGCGTGCCCGTGTCTGACCTTCACCTCCTCGGCCACGTCCGTGGGGAGCCGCAGGCCGATGGAGATGTCGTTGGTGATGTATTCTCCACCCACCCCCAGGGTCACCGTGTGCCAGACCGCCCCCTCGATGAAGATGGCGATGTCGGTGGTGCCGCCTCCCATATCCACCAGCACCACACCGATCTCCCGCTCGGTCTCGCTCAACACCGCCTCGGCGGCGGCGAGGCCAGAGAGGACCATCTCGTCCACCGCCACCCCCGCCCCGTTGACGCATTTGACGAGGTTCTGAATGGCGGTGGTGGAGCCGGTCACCACGTGGGCTTCGACCTCCATCCGGAAGCCATGCATCCCCACCGGATCGCGGACCCCCTCCTGACCGTCTACCACGTAGTAGCGGGGAACGATGTGGAGGAGTTGTCGGTTGTGGGGCAACGCGACCGCACCGGCGGCGTCCAGCACCCGGTACACATCCTCCATGGTGATCCCCTCTTCCCGTCGGGAGACGGCCACCACCCCCCGGCTGTTGGTGGAGGAAAAGTGCTCCCCGCTGATGCCGACGTAGGCCCGCTCGATCCGGTACCCCGAGACCCGCTCCGCTTCCTCCACCGAAGCGGTGATCGCCTCGGTCGCCTCCTCTACGTTCACCACCACCCCCTTCCGCAACCCCTGGGAGGGGGCCAGGCCCACGCCGATGATCCGCAGGTCTCCCTCCTCGGAGACCTCCCCTACCAGCGTGCAGACCTTGCTGGTGCCCACGTCTATGCCGACGATCGTTCGCTCCGCCACTCTCGCCGCTCCCTTGCTCCCTCTGCTCCCCTATCCCTGCTCACCCGCCTCCACGACTCACCACTCGTTCGTCACCGAGTAGTACGGGGCTCGCGGGAACCGCACGTCCACGAAACGAGGGCGGATACCGTTGACCAGTAGGTACTCCTTCACCTGCGCATAGACCGCCATCCGCTCCGCCATACCCGACCCCTCCCCCACGATCACCCGCCATCCCTCCTCGTCGGCGAGGACCAGCCCCCGGCCCTCTCGGTACATCACCGGTTGGGGGGAAATCCCCAGCCGCTCCAGTTCGACCAGCGCCTCGATCACCTTCCCGTCCACCCGCCCGTCCTCCTCCACCGGCAAGGGGCCGGTAATCTGCCACCCCTCCGCCAATGGCTCCGTGGCCGGAACCACCCCACCGGCCTGGTCGACCCAGAAGAGGTTGTCCCCAACCCGCCACGTCGCCAGCATAGGGCTCTCCACGACACGGATGATACAATCGGCGGGCAGGCGGCATGAGACGCTCGCCGAAACCACCGACGGGATCTCCTCCACGATCCGCCTCGCCGCCTCCTTAGGATTCACCCACAGGATGTGCAGCCGCTCCAGCCCGCTGGCGGCGAAGACCTCCTCCGGCGACACCCGCTGCGCTCCCTCGACCTCCACCTGGAGGATGTAGAAGCGCGGGCTGAAGGTCAGCCAGAGCCCTCCCACCCCGAGCAGGAGCGCGACGATGAGCAGGGTCCTTCCCACCGACCAGCGCAGCCGGGGAGAGGAACGCGGCATCGCCCGTCCCCTCAGGACGAGCGGGACACTCTGCTCGTACCCCTCCTGACGCGGCCTCCGCCGCCGTCGGGACTTGGTCCTGGCCACCTCACTCCTCCTCCGGTTGATACGAGGTCCGGTTCCGCATCCGATCCGCATGCCGTTCCAACGCCAGTTCGATGAGCCGGTCGATCAGCTCCGGGTAAGGGATGCCGCTGGCCTCCCACAGTTTCGGATACATGCTGATGGCCGTGAAGCCGGGGATCGTGTTCAACTCGTTGACGTACAACGCCCCCGTCTCTCGGGAAAGCAAGAAATCGGCTCGAGCCATTCCGGCGCAGTCAATGGCTACGTAGGCTTTCACCGCCAGTTCCCGCACCCGCTCCGTCACCTCCGGAGACAGCGGGGCCGGGATGATCAACTCGGATGCCCGGTCCCCCTCATCGAGATACTTGGCGGCGTAACTGTAGAACTCCCGGCTGGGGACGATCTCCCCGGGGACGGAGGCGATGGGCTCGTCGTTCCCCAGGACGCTGACTTCGATCTCCCGCGCCTGAGGCACCGCCGCCTCGACCAGCAACTTCCGGTCGTACTGCGCGGCGTCGGCCAACCCCTGCGCCAGCCCCTCCCGATCGCAGCACTTGCTGACCCCCACGCTGGAGCCCAGGTTGGCCGGCTTGGTGAAGACCGGATACCCCAACTCCTCTTCGACCCGGTCCATCACCCCCTCCGGATCCGCCTCCCATTCCCGCCGCATCACCAGCAGGTAATCCACCACCGGCAGACCGTGCGCCTGCATCACCCGCTTGAAGATCGCCTTGTCCATCCCCACGGCGGAACCGGTCACCCCAGCGCCGACATAGGGCACCCCGGCCAGGTCCAGCAGCCCCTGCACCGTGCCGTCCTCCCCGTAAGGACCGTGCAACACCGGGAAGACGACGTCCAACTCGGCCAGGAGGGAGAGGACCGTCTTTCCGTCCTCCTCCTCCAGCCGCATCAACCCCCGCCGCGACGGGTCGGGGAGGAGCGTCGCTGGCGCGCTGAGGGAGAGGTCCCCTTCGGTCAACGCGGCCATCGGATCCCCCGAGGCGATCCACACCCCCTCTTTGGTGATCCCGATGGGGACGACCTCATACTTCCCCGGGTCCATCGCCCCCATCACCGACCGGGCGGAGGCGAGGCTGACCTCGTGCTCACCCGACCGTCCACCGAAGATCACACCGACCCGCAACTTCCCCATCGCTCCCTTGCTCCCTGCTCCCTACTTCCACTCCCCCACCTTCTCCACCTCCAACTCCAACCACACCCCGAACCGCCGCTCCACCTCCGCGCGGATGTGCTGAATCAGCGCCCATACCTCGGCGGCGGTAGCGCCTCCGGTGTTGATAAGGAAGTTGGCGTGTAGTTCCGAAACCCTCACCCCGCCGAGCCGGTACCCCTTCAACCCGGCCGCCTCGATGAGCCGACCGGCGTAGTCGCCCGGCGGGTTCTTGAAGGTGGACCCCATCGTCGCGCCGCCCGGCTGACGGGCGCGCCGCTCCCGCAGGATCTCGGCGACCCGCGCCTGCGACGTCTCCGGATCACCACGCTGCAATCCGAACGTCGCCGCCAACACCACCCTGTCTCCCTGCTCCCTCCCCCCTGTCCCCTTCAGCCGGCTTGCCCGATACCCGAACTCGAACCACTCCGCCGGTCGCTCCACCACCGTCCCGTCCGGCTCCAGCACCGTCGCGCTGCGGAGCACGGAGGCGACGTCCCCACCGAAGGCCCCGGCGTTGCCGACCACCGCCCCGCCCACCGTCCCCGGCAGCCCGGCCGCCCACTCCAACCCGGCCCATCCCCGGCGGGCCGTCTCCCGGGCCAGCGCGGCCATCGAGGCCCCGGCCTCGGCCCAGGCCGTGCCATCCTCCTCGATGCGCACCCGGTCCGCCCGGTTGATCACCACGAGCCCCCGGACCCCGGCGTCGGCCACCAGGACGTTGCTGCCGTCCCCCAGCACCAGGAAGGGGACGTCGTGGGCGCGGGCCATCTCAACTGCCTCCACCACTTCCTCCACAGTACGGCAGATCACCAGGAGGTCGGCCGGCCCCCCCACGCGCATCGTGGTGTAGGCCGCCAAGGGTTCGTCCCGCCGGGCGCGAGCCCCCAACGCGCGGGCCAGGCCCTCCAGTCCGTCCATCACCCTCCATCGTCATCCACGGCGTGAGCGGTTGCGGGTGGTCCGCACGAGCCGCATCTTCTGCGCCAGCAGGTCGCAGGCGAAACCCCGATGCGCCCGCTTCCGTCGGCGCACGCCGCGCAGCCTGCCGCTCAGGCGATCACTTCGCATCGGCAACCTCCTCACCTCGCAGGGCGACCAACAACCACTCCCCTACCCGGTTCCCGTCGCCCGCCCCCAGCGTGAGCACCACCTCGCCGGGCCGGACCTCGGTCGCCAGGGTGACCACCGCGTCCTCCAGCGAGGACATCAGACGGGCGTCCGGATGGCGCATCGCGGCGACCACCTGCGCGCTGCTCACCCCCAACGTGTCCTGCTCGCGGGCGGCGTAGATCGGCAGGACCAACACGTGGTCCGCCTGGTCGAACGCCTGGGCGAACTCCTCCAACAACGCCTTGGTCCGGCTGTACGTGTGCGGCTGCCAGACCGCCCACAGGGGACGGCCCGGGAACCGCTGGCGGGCCGCCGTCAGGGTAGCCCGGATCTCCGTCGGATGGTGGGCGTAATCGTCCACCACGATCACCCCCTCCACCTGGCCCTTCACCTCGAACCGGCGGGCGACGCCCCGGAAGTCCTCCAACGCCGAGCGGGCGGTGGGGAAGGGGATCTCCAGATGGTGCGTCACGGCCAGCGCAGCCAGCGCGTTGAGCACGTTGTGGGGCCCCGGCACCCTCAGGTGTACCTCGCCCAGCGGCCGTCCGTTCTCCAGGACCTGGAACTCGATCCCGCCGCCGGGATTGGGTCGGACATCCCGGGCGGTCCAGTCCACCCCCTCCCGCAGCCCGTAGAAGGCCACCGGTCCCCCTTGTGCCGCCCGCTTCCTTCCCAACTCCCGCGCCGTCGGCTGGTCTCCGCAGGCCACCAACAATCCATCCGGCGGCAGGAGGGCGGCGAACCGGTCGAACGCCGTCCGCAGGTCGTCGAAGGTCGGATAACAGTCCGGGTGGTCCGGTTCCACATTGGTCACCACCGCCACCTGGGGGCGGAGCCCCAGGAAGGTCCGGTCGTACTCGTCCGCCTCGACGACGAAATGGGGGCCGGTCCCGGCTCGCGCGTTCGTCCCCAACCCGACCACCACCCCACCGACGATGAAGGAAGGGTCACGCCCCCCTCGCCAGAGGATGGTCGCGATCATCGCCGTGGTCGTCGTCTTGCCGTGGGTCCCGGCGACGGCGATGCCGATCTTCCCTTCCATCAAATCCCCCAGGATCCGGTCCCGATGGAGGACCGGGATCCCGGCAGCCCGTGCGGCCTGGACCTCCACGTTGTCCTCGGGCACGGCGGAGGAGACGATGACCAGGTCCGCCCCCTCGACCTGCTCGGCCCGGTGGCCGACGAACACCTGCGCACCGTCCCGCGCCAGGGCCTCGGCCACGGGGGAGAGGACCAGGTCGGAGCCGGAGACCACGGCCCCCTGCTCCATCAACACCCGGGCGATGGCCGAGAGGCCCGCGCCGCCGATTCCTACGAAGTGAATCCGCCTGCCTTTCACCCCAAACATCCCTAGATGATCGCTATGATCACGAACAGGAACAACATAATGACAAGGTACGGAAGCCAGGGCTCCATCCAATCCATCGGGAGGTACTTGGTCCCAAGAACGATGGTGTTCCACATCGCCGGGTCCGGCTGGTTCGTCTCCGGGTTGATCGGCGGGAACAGGATGTTCGGGAAGGGATAGCCATAAACCCGCAGGTAATACCAGATCGTCCCGGCGACCAGGTACCCGTTGAACAGGCCGATGATCAACCCCAGTATTCGCTCCTCCAGAGCGCCTCGGAGTCTGCTCCCCAGTTTCCCCCGAGTGACCGCCGAGGCGACGGCTGGAGTCTGATAGGAGAAGAAGGTGATGAAGAGAAAGAAACCCACCCGAATGCCAAATTGCTGGGCTGGGGTCGCCTGGGCCGGAACGAAACTCGCCAACGTGCCGGTCTTCTCCAGAACGTCCAGGGTGAACAGCGCAAGAACCATGCCGGCAGTGGCGATGATCTCCTTGGTCCAGCCCCGGAGCATCCCGATCGTCCCGAAGAAGATCAGGATGATGCCGAACACACCTAGGATACCGACCACTCCGCCTCCTCCCTCCGAGCCAGGGCTCGCAGTTGCACCGCCAGGCGCGCCGCCGCACCGGGGCGGGCCACCGCCCGCGACCGCTCCCTCATCCGCTTCAGCCGATCGGCGTCGGCGAGCAACCGGCGCACGGTGGGCAACAACGTCTCGCCCAGCCGCTCGTCCTCCAGCACCACCGCCGCTCCCCGCTCCGCCAGCCACTCGGCGTTCACCCGCTGGTACCGCCATGCGTGGGGGTACGGGACCAGCACCGCCGGCAGACCGAAGTACGGGAGTTCTCCCAACGTCGACGCCCCCGCTCGACACACCACCAGGTCCGCCGCCGCCAGGGCGTGTCCCATCTCCTCGTGCAGATACGGATACGGGTGGTAACGGGACCGGAGGTCCGCGGGAAGACGGTCGGCCCGCTCGGACACCCAGGGCCAGTCCAGTCGCCCGCTGATGTGGACCACCTGCGCCATCCCCAGCAACTCCTCCAGAACGGCCGTCACCGCCCGATTGATACTTCGCGCGCCGTGGCTGCCGCCGAAGGCCAACAGGACCGGCTCTTCCTGCGGCAACCCCAGCCTCTCCCGCGCCTCCTCCCGCGTCAGCCCGGCGAACTCCGGGCGGACCGGGTAGCCGGTCACCACCACCTTCCGATCCGGAAAGTAGGCCCGGGAGTCCTCGGTCGTCACCGCCACGCGGGTCGCCAGCCGGGCGATGAACCGGACCGCCAGGCCGGGCTCGATGTCGGGCAGGTAGACCAGGATCGGCACCCGGAGCGTCCAGGCGGCCAGGGCCACAGGCACGCTCGCGTAGCCGCCGGTGACGAAGAGGGCCTGGGGACGCTCCCGACGGCCCAGCCGCAGGGTGGCGCCAAAGCCACGGACCAACTTGGTCAGGTTCCACGCCGCCCGCCAGGGGGCCATCCCGTGGATCCCCCCGGCCGGGACGCCGACGAAACGGACCCCCGCCCGTCGGACGAGCCGCTCCTCCACGCTGCCCTCTCCCCCCACGTAGGTGACCTCCACCGGTCCCATCGCCTCAAGCGCGCGCAGAACGGCCAGCCCGGGATAGACGTGTCCCCCCGTCCCTCCCCCCGCTATCCAGAACCGCAAGACGTCTCCGCCCGTAATTTTCCCCTCCACCCCGGGAGATGCTCACCAGGATCCCCACCGCCGCCAGCGAGACCGTCAACGAGGAGCCGCCGAGGCTGAAGAACGGGAGGGTGATCCCGGTGAAGGGGATCATCCCGATGATCCCCCCGACGTTGATCAGCACGTGAGAGACCAGGAACAAGGTAAGACCTGAAGCCAGAACCGTCCCCAACATGTCGCGGGCTTGCAACGCGATGCGGAACCCCCGCCAAGCCACCACGGCGAAAAGGCCGAGAACCAGGAGACAGCCTATGAACCCCAACTCCTCACCGATCACAGCGAAGATGCTATCGGTATGGGGAACGTAGAGATAGCCGAACTTCTGGCGGCCCATCCCCAGCCCCAGACCCCACACGCCGCCTCCCCCAAAAGCCTGCAGCGCGTTCACGACGTGGTCGTTCGCAGGCTGTCCGCCCTGAAGCAGGATCAGATAGTCATCAATGCGCTGGCGAGAATACCCCTGGGTCAACGAAACGACCGCGAAGACCGCTCCGAGTACGGTTCCCAACAGGAGCACCTGCAGCAGATCCGCTCCGGCCACAAAGAAGGTCCCGATACTGATTAAGGCGATCACCACTGCCGCGCTTCGATCGGTCTGGAACATCACCAATCCTGCCAGCAACCCGATCAGGACGATGAAGGGAATCATACCATAGGTCACATCCCGGATCTGTTCCCCCTTCGACGAAGCCCACACGGCGATGTAGATGGCTGCCGTTAACTTGGCCAGCTCCGCCGGTCGGACCGAGGGGCCGAACAGGGAACGGCGCTCCCCCTCCTTCCCGTATCCGACCAGCAGGACCAGTGCGAGCAGCACCAGGGTAATCACCAGGATGGGGACGGCGAACTGGCTGAACCACCGATAATCCATCCGCGCCAGCACGACCGCCACCCCCACCCCCAGCAGGAGCCACATGACCTGCCGCCGGAGGTAGTAGAAGGGATCGCCGCTTTCACGGTAACAGAGGTCCACAGAGGCACTGTAGAGCATCATCAGGCCCAGCACGATCAGGGCAGCCACCGCCCCGATGAGGACGAGGTCCGGCTTCCGCTGCCGCTTCCTCTTACGGCTCCTCTCTCCCATCGCTCCCCTTACTCCAGCGCTCGCACCAGTTCTTTGAACCGATCGCCGCGCTCAGCGAAGTCACGGAAGGCGTCGAAACTGGTACCCCCGGGGGAGAGAAGGACCACGTCGCCGGGCCGTGCGACCCGGGCTGCGGCCTCCACCGCCTCCTCCAGCCGCTCTACCCGCGTGATCCCCTCCAGTTCTCCCTCCCCCTCGCGTCGCCTCGCCTCTTCGACCACCCCGGCGATCATCTCGCCCGCCTCGCCGAAGGTGATCAGACGGCGCACCCGATGGACCACCTCTCGGGCGAACTCATCCCAAGGGAGGTCCTTATCCCGTCCCCCGGCCAGAAGGACAATGGGCTCGTCGAAAGAACGGAGGGCCGCCACCACCCGCTCGGGGGCCGTGGCGATGGAGTCGTCGTACCAGCGGACCCCCCGCCACTCCCGCACCTCCTCCAGCCGATGCTCGACGCCGGAGAAGGTGCGAACCACCTCCCGCATCGATTCGACGTCCACACCGACCAGCCCGGCGATGGCGGAGGCAGCCAGGACGTTCAGGATGTTGTGCGCGCCGCGCAGCCGGACCTCGTCGGCGTGGCAGATCAGCACATCCGCGCCTCCCAGCCGCAGGACCAACTCGCCGTTGGTCTTGTAGGCCCCCTCGTCCACCTCCGCGCCGCCGCTGAAGAAGAGCACGTGGGCCTCCGTCTCCAGCGCCAGCGCGCGGGCCCGCGCGTCGTCGAAGCCCAGCACCGCGTAGTCCTCCGGCCCCTGATGGGCGACGATGTTCCGCTTGGCGGCGATGTAGTTCTCCATCGTCTTGTGCCGGTCCAGATGGTTCGGCGTGATGTTGAGCACCGCTGCGACGTGGGGGCTGACCGTCATGATCTCCA
The DNA here is from genome assembly GCA_964580565.1 of uncultured Anaerolineales bacterium. Taxonomy (GTDB): domain Bacteria; phylum Chloroflexota; class Anaerolineae; order B4-G1; family DUEL01; genus DUEL01. The sequence goes on along the minus strand of CAZOLN010000043.1, from coordinate 8,484 downwards.
ACTGGAAACTGGAGAGTTCCATCACCACCTTGTCGGTCGGCTGGATGCGGTCGAGGTCGGCGATGAGGGGGTTGCCGATGTTCCCACCGACCCAGGTGGTGAACCCCGCCGCCTTGCACATCTCCCCCACCAGCGCCGTCGTCGTCGTCTTCCCCGCCGATCCGGTGATCCCAACCACCGGGGCCGGGCACCGCTCCAGGAAGAGCTGGGCATCGTTGCTCAGGGGGATCCCCCGCCGCTGTGCCTCGACCACGATGGGGGCGTCGGTCGGGACCCCTCCGCTCAGGCAAAGGAGGTCCGCCCCGTCCAGCAGGCTCAAAGGGTGCCCGCCCAGCACGTACCGGATGGGCAGCCCCTCTAGCGCCGCCATCGGTTCCGCCAGCGCCGCCTCGTCCCTCAGGTCGGAGACGACCACCTCCGCCCCCTCCTGGACGAGGAACCGGGCCAGCGCCGTCCCCTGCCGGGCCAGCCCCAGGACGACGACGCGCTTACCTTTCAGGTCAGACGCTTCCGTCAAGATCACCCTTTCCCAGACCGTCGTCTCGCTCAATCGTCCGCCGTCCCGATCCAGAAGTGGTTGGGCAGGATGGCACGGCCGGGCCGTACCTCCACCCCGTCCGCCTTGACCGTCGCCTTACCGCCGTTCCCCTGCAGCATGCTGGGGTGGACGAAGCAGACGTTGGGCCTGTGCCCGTACTTCCGCTCGTAGTGGGCCGCCGCCCGCAGCACCTTTTCCTTCAGATCCCGCCGGGGATCGTTGTCGAACCACAACATTCCCACTTCCATTTCAGTCCTCCTCAACTCAGATCAACGCCAGCGCGACCCCGGCCATCGCAGCCATCATCTCCACCAGCCAGAACCGCTGCACCACCTGCGTCTCCGACCACCCCAGCAGTTCGAAGTGGTGGTGGAGGGGGGTCATCTTGAAGACCCGCCGGCCCTGCCCGTACTTCCGCTTGGTGTACTTGAAGTAGGCCACCTGGATGATCACCGAGAGGGCCTCCGCCACCGGCACCAGGGCGACGACGGGCAAGAGGAGCCACTGCCCGGTCATCAAGGCCACGGTCCCCAGCGTGGCCCCCAGGGCCAGGCTGCCGGTGTCCCCCATAAACATCTGGGCAGGGTGGGCATTGTACCACAGAAAGGCGAAGCACGCCCCGACGACGGTGAAGCAGAAGCGGACGAGGTAGACCTGCCCCTGCAGGAGGGCGATGACGCCGTAGGCCACGAACGCGCTGGCGACGATGATCCCGGCCAGGCCGTCCAGTCCGTCGGTCAGGTTGACGGCGTTGGAGGAGCCGATGATGATGAACATCGCGATAGGGATATAGAGATAGCCGATGTCGATCTTCTCCGGCACGCCGGGGAGGGCCACGCTCCGCAGCCCCAGCCCGAAGTGGAGCACCAGCGCGATCACAAAGGTGATGATCAACTCCCAGACGATCTTCTGCCGGGCGCGGAGCCCCTCGCCCCGCCGCATCCCGCGGACGCCCGCGATGTCGTCCACCGCGCCGATGACCGCGTAGACCAGCATCACCCCCAGCGGCACCAGGATCGACCGGCCGATGACCGTGCGCCCCAACAGGTTGTAGATGTTCAGCGCCAGGGTGATCAGGAGGACCGGCACGACGATCATCAGCCCGCCCATCGTCGGCGTGCCCAGTTTGGTCTGGTGCCCCCGCGGACCGTCGATCCGGATCCGCTTGCCGATGCCGTACCGCCGCAGGATGCGGATCAGCAGGGGGCCCCACCCCACCGCCAGCAGGAACGAGATGCTTGCCAGAAGCAGCGCGAAATCCATCTCTCCCCTTCTCCCCCGATGCGCCTAGTCCCCTTCTCCCAGCGCGTTGACGATCTCTTCCATCTGCATCGCCCGCGAACCCTTGACCAAGATCACATCCCCCGGCTGCACCAAATCCTTCAGCAATCGGATGACCGCCTCGTTGTCCTCCAGGATATGGACCTGCTCCGGCGACATTCCCCAGCGGAGGGCAGTCTCACCGATGATCCGCCCCCGTGGCCCGACGGTGATCAAGAGGTCGGCCACCTCGATCGCCCGCATCCCCACCTTCTCGTGCCCCTCCTGCTCGTAGTCGCCCAGTTCCAGCATGTCCCCCAGGACGGCGATCTTCCGCCCCTCCAGTTCGTCCAGCAGGTTCAGGGCGGCAAGGGTGGAGGCGGGGCTGGCGTTGTAGGTGTCGTCGAGGATCGTGGACCCCTTGGGGCCCGGCACCGCCACCAGACGCAACTGGGAGGTGGGATGGCGGAGCCCCTCCAGGATCTCCTGCCAGGTCAGTCCCTCCACCACGCCCACCGCCGCCGCCCGGAGCGCGGTGTGGACCGAGTGCCGACCCAGAAGGGGGATCTTGACGTGGAGGGTCTCCTCGCCGTAGTGGAGCCGGAACCGAACCCCCTCCAGCCCCAGCCCCTCGATCTCGTCGGCCCACAGATCCGCCTCCGGGGAGAGACCGTAGGTAAAGACGCGGGCCCGGGTCGACTCCCGCATCCCCAGGACCCGGGGATCGTCGTAGTTCAGGATCGCCACCCCCTCGGGCGCGGGAGGGAGCGCTTCGACCAGTTCGGTCTTGGCCTGGACGATCCGCTCGATCGTCCCGGCCCGCTCCAGGTGGACCGGGTGGATGATGGTCACCACCCCCACGTGGGGCAGGGCGATCCGGGCCAGTTCGGCGATCTCCCCCACGTCGTACATCCCCATCTCCAGCACCACCCGCTCGTGCTCGGGGGTCAGCCGGAGGAGGGTGATGGGCAGGCCGATCTCGTTGTTGAACGACCGCTCGCTCCGCAGGGTGACGTAGCGGCGGGAGAGGACGTCCGCCACCAGTTCCTTGGTGGTGGTCTTGCCCACGCTGCCGGTGATGCCGATGACGCGCGGGGAGTGCCGCCGCCGCCAGAACGCCGCCAGTTGCTGGAGGGCTTTGATCGTATCCGGGACCTTGACCAGCACCGGCGTCGTCCACGCCTCGGGGAGCGCAGGTTCGGGACCGGTGAGGTCCACCACGGGCAGTTCGGGGGCCTCCACCGGCCGCTGCACCACGGCCATCGCCGCTCCCCGCTCGAACGCCTCCCCGACGAAGTCGTGGCCGTCGGCGTGCTCGCCCCGCAGGGCGATGAACACCCGGTCCGGCTTCACCAGCCGGGAGTCGAGCACCACGCGCGTCGGCCGCCGTTCCCACTCCGGCGGCCTGTGACCGGTCAACCCCTGCACCACGTCTGCCAGCGTCAACATCCCTATCCGCTCTCCTCACTCCCCCGGCGGGATCCCCTGCATCGGGAACAGCCGGGCGGCCAGGCGGCTGAAGACCACCGCCGCCGTTTCCGATCCCCAACGGGAGACCTGAGGCCGGTCCAACCGCACCAGGATGACCAACTGGGGATCGGGCACCGGCCCGAAACCGACGAACGAGGCGATGGTGTCGTCCGGATCATACCCCCCTGGAATGGGGATCTCGGCCGTGCCCGTCTTCCCAGCGACGCGGTAGCCGGGCACTCGCGCCAGCGGAACGCCCTCTTCGACCACCTGGACCAGCATCTCGGTCAGCATCTGGGCCGTCTGCGGGGTGATCGGCTGCCCACGCACCACTGGCTGGTGTTCCAGCACCGTGCCGTCCGGCCGGACCCGCCGTTCCACTACGTAGGGCTGCATCAGCCGCCCCCCATTGGCCACCGCCGCTACCGCGTTGATCATCTGCAGCGGGGTCACTGCGATCCCCTGCCCGTACGCGTTCTGCCCCAGGAAGGCATCCTCCCAATCCAGATCGCCCGGGTAGTGGACGATGCCCGTGACCTCCCCATCCAGGTCCACCCCGGTCCGCTGCCCAAAGCCGAAGGCCCGCACGTACCGGTAGAAGACGTCCGGCCCAATCACCCGGCAGGTCAGCCACACCACCCCGGTGTTGAGGGAATGGACCAGCACCCCCCGCATATCCTGGATCCCGTAACTCTGACCGTCCCAGTTGTAGTTGGAGCTCCCCCCGCACTCGATCACCCCTGGGTCGACGTACGTCGTATCCGGGGTCACGCTCCCGCTATCCAGGGCCGCCGCCATCGTGATGACCTTGAAGACCGACCCCGGCTCGTAGTGGAGGTTGACCGCCAGGTTGACCAGGATCTCCTTCAGGCGGGGGTCCCCATAGTACCTGTAATACTCGTGCGGATCGTAGGAAGGATAGACGGCCATCGCCAGGATCGCCCCGGTCCGGGGGTCCATCACGATGATCACGCCCCCCTCGGCCCCGAACTCCTGGACCCCCCGCGTCAGTTCCTCCATCGCCGCCAACTGGACCGGCAGGGCGATCGTGGTCTCCAGATCCTCCCCCGGCATCGACGCGAGGACCTCCCCCTCCTCCAGTGGCAGCAACTGGGTCCCGGAGCCGTCCGCCTCCGCCATGACGGGTGGGATCTGCTGGGGGCGGAGGGCCTCGTCGTAGTACCCTTCCAGGCCGTAGTACCCTACCTTCTCCTTCCCCCCCTCCGCGTAGCCCAGGAAACCGACGACGTGGGCCGTCAGATCCCTCTGGGGGTACTCCCGTTCCCAGTACTCCTCGACCCACACACCGGGGTGGCCCAACTCCCGGACCGCCTCGACCTGCTCCGGCGAGGCGTCCGCGACCAAGACCTTGCCCTCCTCGTCGCTCCGGAGGATGGCAGCGATCTCCCCAGCCGGTCGGTGCAGGGCGGCGGCGAGGTGCTCGGATACGGAGTCGATCTCCTTATCGGGGATGCAGCTGGGGCACGCCATTACGACGTACCGCACCCGATCGCCCGCCAGCAGCAGCCCCCCACGCTCCCAGATCCGCCCTCGCGGGGCCTCCGGGAACCGCACCCCCAATCTGGGGACCCGTGTCTCCATTCCCTCTTGCGCATGGGAGGCTCCCTCCACCACCTGAACCACGAACAGGCGATGGACCAGACCCAGGGTGAAGAGGGCCAGGAGGAGGATGACCAGTCCCAAGCGGCGGCGCGCTCGTTCGTCCATTCGGCTCCCCTACGGTTCTGCGACCACGATCTTCTCCGCCGGCCCCAACCCCAACTCACTGGCACGGCGGAGCAGGTCCGGGCCGTATAGAAAGCGCGCAATCTGGATCTCCAGAGAGCGATTCGCCTTGCGGAGATCGTCCAACTCCCCCCGCATCCCCTGCAGCCGACGGGCCTCCACCACGATGCGGCCGCTCAGGTACAGGCGGGCGACGGCGAGGAAGACCACGAGCACCACCAACACCACCACCAGGGTGTTCCCAACCAGCCGCCACCTCACCTTCCGCTGGCGCAGAGCGTGGGCCGTACGGGCGATCCATTCCCCGACCTTCATTCGTCCTCCCTCTCCGCAAGTCGCTCTGCAGCCCGCAGCCGGGCGGAGCGGGCGCGGGGGTTCCGCGCCACCTCCTCCGGATCGGGCCGGACCGGTTTGCGCGTCAGAACCCGCAGCCGGGCCCGGTGCTCACAGGTGCACACAGGAGCCTCCGGCGGGCAGATGCAATCCTTCGACTCCTGGCGCAGGAATCGCTTCACGATGCGATCTTCCAACGAGTGGAAACTGATGACCACCAGCCGCCCTCCCGGCCTCAACAGATCCACCGCCTGGGGCAGGGCGACCTGAAGGACGCTCAATTCGTCGTTGACAGCGATCCGCAGAGCCTGGAAGGTGCGGGTAGCGGGATGGATGCGTCCCCGCCTCCTCCCGACGGCCGCCACAACCACCTCGGCCAGTTGCTCCGTGGTCTCCAACGGCCGGGCAGCGACGATTGCCTCAGCGATCCGCCTCGCTTGCCGTTCTTCACCGTACTGATATAATATCTGTGCCAGTTCTTCGACCGAAAGGCCGTTCACGAGGTCGGCCGCGGTAGGCCCCCCCGCGTCGGGGTCGAACCGCATGTCCAGCGGGCCCGAGTAGGAGAAGGAAAACCCTCGGGCCGGGTCCGCCAACTGGAGGGAGGAGAGACCAAGGTCGAAAAGGATCCCGTCGACGGGCGCGAAGTCGGCCGCCAGCGCAGCCAACTGCGCGAAGGAGCCCTGCCGGAGGACCGCCCGCTCCCCAAACGGGGTGAGCCGTTCCCTGGCGACCTCCAGTGCGTCGGGATCCAAATCCAGCCCCAGCAGCCGACCGTCTGGCGCGGAGGCGGAGAGGATCGCCTCCGCGTGTCCTCCTCCTCCCACGGTCGCATCGATGTACGTCCCTCCGGGACGGACCTGGAGAAAGGTCAATGTCTCTTGTAAAAGAACGGGGATGTGGACAGCGTCCGCACCCCGCCCCCTGCCCTGCCCGGGAAGGGGCACACGATAGTGCGCCCCAACGCCTAGATGCCCAGGCTCGCCCATCGCTCGGCGTTGTCTTCGCTTTGCTCAACCCGGGCCTGGACCTCCTCCCAGGCCTCCGGGCTCCAGACCTCGATATACGTATCGCACCCGACGATCACCGCCTGACCATCCAGCCCAGCGTACTCCCGCAGGGGCTGGGGAATGTTGATCCGCCCCTGCCCGTCGGGCACAGTGTCCATCGCACCGGAGTAAACCAACCGGCGGAAGTCCCGCGCGTTCTGGTCGGTCATCGGGAGGCTGCTGATCTGCTCGCGCACCGTCCGCCAGGTCTCCATCGGGTAGATCACCAGGCAGCGGTCCAACCAGCGGGTGATGACCAACCCAGCGCTCAGGCTCCCTCGGAACTTCGCCGGGATGGTGAGCCGCCCCTTCTCGTCGATGGTGTGGATGTACTGGCCCAAGAACATTTGTACTATCTATCCCCCACTCAGACAACGAAATCGACGCGGAAATCCAATCTTTCCCCCACTTCGCCCCACTTTGCCCCATTATACACCACATTTCGCCCCCTGTCCACCCCTTGCAGGAAATTTTAAGGTTCTCCGCGCCCCATCACCTGCCCCGAAACATGCACCTTGCCTCTCCACCCTTTTGGGCTAGAATATCCCTGCGCGATGAAGAGACGTCCGATCCTGCTGCTAACGCTTCTACTCTGCACCACGATAGCCGCTTTCCCCTCCCGGCTGTCCGCTCAAGCCATCGCGCCGGACCCCCGTTTCGGCATCGCAGAGGCACACCAAGCCCCCTGGGCAGCGGCCGAACTGGGGGCCGGATGGACCCGCATCACCTTCCGCTGGCAGGAGATCCAGCCCGACGGGCCCGATCAGTGGAACGAGCCCCTCACCGACGAGCAACTGGCGCTGGAACGCTCCCTAGGGCGCGAGGTCGTGGGGTTGGTGATCGGCACCCCCGGGTGGGCCGTCGATCCCCAGCGCGGGCTCGGCGTGCCCCAGGGGCTCTACCTCGACCCCGCCGATCCCCGTAACCTGTGGGCCGTGTTCCTCCGCGACCTGGTCAGCCGGTACACCGGGCAGATCGACCACTGGGTCATCTGGAGCGAGCCGGATGTGTGGGAAGGCCCCCATCAGACCTGGGGAGGGTCGGTGGAAGACTTCGCCCAGTTGGTGCGGGTCTCCTACGCCGCGATCAAGGAGGCCAACCCCCACGCGGTGGTCCACCTGCCCGGCCTCACCCACTGGTGGGACGCCAACTACGGCCGAGAGCCGTTCCTTCGCCGACTCCTCCGGACCCTGAGCGCCGATCCCGCGGCCGCACCCAACGGTTACTACTTCGACATCGCTACGCTCCACATCTATTCCCAACCGGAGAGCACATACGACCTGACGGTCCTCTACCGCAGCCTGATAGGGGAGTTTGGGCTGGAGAAGCCCATCTGGATCGAGGTCGGCGTCGCCCCCTCCGACGATCCGGCCTGGCCGGTGCCGGACGCCCCGCTGCACGTCACACTGGAAGAGCAAGCAGCTTTCATCGTCCAGGCGATGGCCCTGGGGATCGCCGCGGGCGCGGAGCGCATTGGGGTCTACAGGACGGCTGACACGGAACGGGACCTGGCGGGCGATCCGGCACCGTTCGGATTGGTGCGGGTGGACGGCAGCCGCCGCCCCGCCTTCACCGCCTACCGGGTCGCTGCCACCTACCTGGCCGGCTTCCACCGTGGGGAGTGGGCGCGCCGGGACGAGATCAGCCTGGTCGCAGTGGACCGAGGCTATCAGACGACGACGGTGGCCTGGTCCCGCACCACCGATCCCCAGACGGCGCTCGTCCCCGCCAGGGCCACCCAGGCCCTGCTGGTGAACCTGTGGGGGGAGGCACGGATCGCCTACCCGGAACGGGGGTATTACGTTCTGGACCTGCCCGGCTGCGACGCGTCGAGGGCCTGCCTGGTCGGCGGCGCGCCGCTGATGGTGGTGGAGACAACGGGCAACGGGGCTGCGATCGCCTCGCTCCCCTCCCCCACCGCGCCGCCGCCACCCTCCAGCCCGACGCCGGTCCCTCCCCAGGCCCCCCCCCCCCCCCCCCCCCCATCCCCCCCCCCCCCCCCCCCCCCCCCCCCCCCCCCCCCCACCCCCCCACCCCCCCCCCCCCACCCCCCCCCCCCCCCCCCCCCCCCCCCCCCCCCCCCCCCCC
>CAZOLN010000042.1:17983-19700 GCA_964580565.1 uncultured Anaerolineales bacterium | reverse complement strand
GCCAGGCCCACGAACGGATGGTAGCCGAGGGGTACGAGCCGGAGTTTGCGAAGGCGGTGGTGACGTATCTGGCGGTCACACTTGACTGGCTGAGCGACAAAACGAGTTCCTTGACCAGGTGGCATGTCACTGGCGAGAAGGTATCAGGCACATTCAGTAGACAGGCACTCCCAATGGTCTGGGACTACTTTGAGGTAAACCCTTTCAGCGGTGTAACCAGTGGCTGGGACGCTGCGTTCGCCTGGATTGTCAGGGTCGTTGAGCACTGCTCCCGAATCTTTTCTACCTGCCCCTACCCTGCGGAACAGAGAATGGGGGGGAGGGCCATCCAATCCTCCGCCACCCAACTTCCCTACCCCGACGCCTACTTCGACGCTGTCCTCACCGACCCGCCCTACTATGACAATGTGAACTACTCTGTTCTTTCGGATTTCTTCTACGTCTGGCTCAAACGTACCGTTGGCCATCTTTACCCAGATCTCTTCTCCACTCCTCTCACTCCCAAGGCCAACGAGATCGTTTCTGATCCTTACCGCCAGGGGGGAAAGGAAGCAGCAAAGCACTTCTTCGAAGAGAATATCAAACGAGCCTTTCAGGAGATCCACCGCGTCCTCAAGCCGGGCGGCATCGCCGTCATCGTCTATGCTCATAAGTCCACCGAAGGCTGGGAGACGGTGGTCAACGCCCTCCTCGATTCCGGCCTGGTGGTCACCGGCGCCTGGCCCCTGAACACGGAGATGAAAGCACGGCTCGTTGCTCGGGAGACGGCCGCCCTGGCCTCCTCCATCTACATCGTCGCCCGCAAGATGGCCCGCCAGCCCACCGGCTTCTACAACGAGGTCCGCGAGGAACTTCGCCGCCACCTGGACCGCAAACTCCAGCGATTGTGGGAAGAGGGCATCGGCGGGGCCGATTTCTTCATCGCCGCCATCGGCTCCGCCATCGAGGTCTTTGGCCGGTACGAGCAGGTGATGGACTACGAGGGGAACGTCATCCGCGCCGACCGGCTGCTCCAGGACGTGCGCACCCTCGCCACCGACTACGCCGTCCGCCAGATCCTGCGGAACGGCTTCGCCGGCGAGGTCTCCGACCTCACCCGCTTCTACGTCCTCTGGCGGTGGAACTACGGCGAGGCCCGCGTCCCCTTCGACGAGGCCCGGAAACTGGCCCAATCCTGCGGCGTGGACCTGGCGCGGGAGTGGGGGCGGAAGGGGAGTTTCGTCCGTAAAGAGCGGGAGTTCGTCCGCGTCCTGGGGCCCCAGCAGCGCCGCATAGAGGACCTGGAGGAGGCCCAGGACCTGATCGACGTCCTCCACCGAGTGCTGCTCCTCTGGGAGAAAGGGAGGCGGGAGGAGATGGTGCAGGTCCTCTCCGCCTCCGGCTACGGGCAGGGGGAGGCCTTCTACCGCGTCGCCCAGGCCATCTCCGAGACCCTGCCCATCGAGAGCAAGGAGAAGAAACTGCTGGACGGCTTCCTCGCCGGTCGGGAGCGGGTGCGGGAGGAGGTGGGGAAGGCCGCCCGACAGGAACGACTCTTGTAGAGGCACGGCGATGCCGTGCCCCTACCGGCCGGTCCGACAGGAGGAACCGATGTCACCCACAAGTGGCCGCCGTCGCCGCTCCATCCGCCTGCCGGGGTACGATTACACCCAGCCCGGCGCTTATTTCGTCACCATCTGCACCTACCAGCAGGAGCCCCTGTTTGGGGAGGTGGTGG
>CAZOLN010000042.1:0-17883 GCA_964580565.1 uncultured Anaerolineales bacterium | reverse complement strand
GTACGCCGGGCGCGCCAGTGTGGCAGCGCAACTACTGGGAACACATCGTCCGCGATGAACAGGCCCTGGACGCCATCCGTCGGTACATCCGCGACAACCCGCTCCGCTGGTCCCTGGACCGGTACAACCCCAACGCCACTGGACAGGACCCTTTGGCCCGTGACATCTGGTTGCTCATCCGCCGTTCCCCTTTGAGCCAGCATAAAGGAGGGAGGCCGTGAAGATCGAAGAACTGATCGCCAAGGGAGAGGGCATCAACCTGGAGTTCAAGAGCACCCTCCAATGGGACGTCCATCAGAAGAAGCAGAACACCGCCCTGCGCCACAGCGTGCTCAAGACCATCGCCGCGTTCCTGAACAGCGAGGGTGGCACGCTGATCATCGGCGTTGAGGATAGTGGCGACGTTTGCGGCCTGGAGGCCGACCTGGGTCTGGTGAGGAACTCGCGCGACCGCTTTGAACAACTGATGGCGAACCTGATCAGCAAGTACCTGGGGGCCCAATACGCCCCATTGATCAAGGGCCGGTTTGAGGAGGTCGAAGGCAAACCCATCTACGTTGTCGAGGTCCAGCGGGCGCGGGAGCCGGTGTTCCTCAAAGGGGAGAGGGGCAGGGAGTTCTACGTCCGGGTCCATACGACGACCCGTGCTCTGGACCCCCAGGAGGCGGTGGAGTACATCCAGAACCATTGGCCCGCGTCGGGCGAGGCGGAGAGGATCGCCAGAGGGCGAGGAAGGGAAAGGGGCTACACGATGACCGCTTTTCACACCATCGCCATACCGCACGAGGACATCCTGGCCGGTCGGTTGACGATGGACGTCTTCGCTGCCGACCTGTGGGAGGTCTACAAGGGTCGCGCTCCCGACGAGTACAGCGACCCCGTCCATTTCTTCCAAAAGACCTACCAGACCGAAGGGCTGAACCATCTCCTGGGCGTTGTGGCGAAACGATTGCGCGGGGAGGGAGGCGACCCGGTCATCCAGATCCAGACCCCCTTCGGCGGTGGCAAGACCCATGCACTCATCGCCATGTACCATAAAGCCCCGGAGTGGGGGGCCAACCGGGCTGTCGTCGTCGGCACGCCGATGACGGCCAGCGAGACCATCTGGGGTCTGCTGGCCGAGCAACTGACGGGCACGCGGGAGGGGTTCGACACGCCCACCGCCCCCGGGCGGGAGGCCCTGCGGGACCTCCTGATCGCTCATCAGCCACTGCTCATCTTGATGGACGAGGTCCTGGAATACACCACGAAGGCCGCTGGCGTGACCGTTGGCTCCAGCAACCTGGCCGCCCAGACGATGGCCTTTCTTCAGGAACTGACCGAAGCCGCAGGCACGCTGGAGCGGACCTGCCTCGTCATCACCCTCCCCTCCAGCCTTCTGGAGCACTACGATGAGGAGGCCGAGAGGCTGTTCCGCCAATTGCAGCGGGTGGCGGGACGGGTGGAGAAGATCTACACCCCGGTACAGGAGCACGAGATCACCCAGGTCATCCGACGGCGGCTCTTCGCCTCCGTGGACGAGGAGCGGATGCGAAAGGTCGTGGAAGGCTTCCTGGACTACGCGATGCGGGAGTCCCTGTTGCCAGCCGGGGTGGAACCCTCTGAGTACCGCCGCCGCTTCGAAGCCTCCTACCCCTTCCTGCCGGAGGTGGTGGATGTCCTCTACCAGCGCTGGGGCAGTTTCACCACCTTCCAGCGCACCCGCGGTGTGTTGCGGCTGCTGGCCCTGGTCGTCCACGGCCTGAAGGACCGGCCCATCCCCTACATCTCTCTGGCCGACTTCGATCTAGGCGACCAGGAGATCCGGCGGGAACTCCTGAAGCACATCGGCCCAGAGTACGACAGCGTCATCGCCGCCGACATCACGGGTGAGGAGGCGGGAGCGCGGAAGGTGGATGAAGAACTGGGCGCGGCCTACCGGGGGCTGCGGCTGGGGACTCGGGTGGCGACCACCATCTTCATGTACTCTTTCTCCGGCGGTGTGGAGCGCGGGGCGACGCTGGGGGAGGTCAAGCGAAGTGCGACCACCCTCAACAACCCGTCCAGCGTGGTGGCCGAGGCGGTGGAACTGCTGCGGGGAAGACTCTTCTACCTGCAGCAGCAGGGTGGGAAGGTCTTCTTCACCAACCAGCCCAACCTCAACCGTATCCTCCTGACCAAGATGGAGAACGTGGAGAGTGCACAGGTGGAGAACATGGAGAGGGAACTCCTGGGAGAATCCCTCGCTGGGCGTCGGCTGAAGCCCTTCCTCTGGCCGGAGCCGGACGCCGACATTCCCGACACCCCCGACCTGAAACTGCTCATCCTGCGGGAGCGGGACGAGAAGTTGATGGAGAACTTCCTCCGCCAGAAAGGGACAACACCTCGCGTGCACCGCAACACGCTTTTCTTCCTGACCTCGTTAGAGAGCGAGCGGCCGGGATTGGAGCGGCTGTTGCGCCGGTACCTGGCCTACCGGATGATCGCCGACGACCGCACCCTCAACCTCACCGCGGAGCAGCGAGAGGAGGTCGAGCGGGAACTGCAGAAGGCCGAGGCGGACCTGCAAGGGGCGGTGCGCCGCGCCTACCGGCAACTCTTCATCCCTGCACGAGATGGGTTGAAGGAGTTGGACCTGGGTATCCCGACCTACGGGGAGGACCGTCCGTTGGACGAGGAGGTGTATGAGAAACTGCGGACGGAAGGCGAGATCCTGGAGCGCATCGTCCCGCTGGTGATCAGGGACCGGTACCTGCGCGACCAGGAGTACGTCCTGACCGAGCAATTGGCCCAGGCTGGGCTGCGGACGCCGGGGGAGATGCGGGTGGTGAGCCGGGAGGCGTGGGAGGAGGGGATCGCCGAGGGGGTGCGGCAGGGGCTGTTCGGCCTGGGGATGCTGGAGGAGGGCCGTCCGGTGTGCCGGTACTTCGGAGAGACGCCCTTTGTGGGGCTGGCGGGCAGCGAGGTCATCATCCGGGCCGACTTGTGCGAGGAGCAGCGAGAGACAGCCGCGCCGCCCACCGCTGAAGCCCCCGTCGTGCCGGGCCCCTCGCAGGTGGCGGAGCAGCCAGCCGAGTATACACTGCACCCATCGGACGTGGCAACGCCGCCTTTCCCAGAGCAACTTCGAGGAGAAGGGCGGCAACGGCTCCGGCTGCGGTTCGTCGTCCCGAAGGGGAAGGTCTCCAGCCTGATGGGGGTGATGAACTTCCTGCAGCACCGGTTCGATCGGCTGGAGATCACCCTCGTCGCCGAGGAGGGGGAGATCTCGGAGCAGGAGTACGAGGACAAGATCCAGGAGACCTTCCGGCAGTTGGGAGTTGAGGTGGAGGAGGAGTAGATCGGACAGGCTGCCCCAGACCCTGCCCCTGTTAGAGGGGCACAGGAAATACGTCGAGGAGCGGTACGGCATTGAGGCCTGGGGTTTTCCTGGGCGCTAGCAGATTCCTTCCAAGAGGCTTGCTGCACCTACTGCCTGCATGCTGAAAAGGCCCTGCTGTCTCTTATCGAGTGCGTGTCACCTTTCGTAGTCCACGGGGATGATCTGGATCGAGACCCTTCGAGACCGTGATCCCCATGCTGAGAAGCTGACCTGGGACGACAGCCACCAGAGGTGAGAGCCACTCGGGAAGACCCTCCGGCAGTGGCAGGCGCATCTGCGCCAGAGCAAGGGCTTCCTCGCAGGCACTTACAATGATTAGCTCCGCCTCTTGCTGTTTCAGCCGGTTGATGAAATCAACCAGCTCTTCCCTCACCTGGCCCTCGGGGACAATGCCAATGACTGGGAAGCCACGTTCGATCAACGCAACCGGACCGTGTTGGAAGTCGGCTGAGGAATACGGTTCAGCCAGCATATAGGCCAGTTCTTTCAGCTTTAGGGCAATCTCGAAGGCGGTGGCGTAGTTGTAGCCGCGGCTGATCACGATGCAGGCGTTTGCGTAGCAGTATCGCTGTGCAGCCAGCATAACAGTCGATCTTAATGCAAGTGCCTGCGACACCGACTCCGGCACTGTCTCGATCGCCCGATATCGTGTAAGGTCTTCTCGCAGGGCTGTGCTGAGCATCGCCAGCGCGAGGAGGGAGGCCGTGTAAGTCTTTGTGGCAGCGATGCTCCTCTCTTCGCCAGCGTTGAGCCAGAGGACGTACTCTGCAGCGCTGGCCAGTGGGGAGTCGGGTGAGTTGGTAATAGCAACGGTGAGGGCTCCTTGGTGTCTGCCTTCCTCGACAACGGTCACGATGTCGGGGGATTGGCCAGATTGAGAGATACCCACGACCAGACTTTGTTCCAGGCACGGCGCCGCCGAGTAGAGGGTAAATAAAGAGGGGGTAGCTAGAGCTACTGGCAGCCCGTTGGCTATCCCGAAAAGGTACTGCCCATAGCGAGCCGCGTTGTCCGAGCTTCCACGGGCGGCAATCATCACGAATCTCGGGTTACGGCGTCTGATCGATTGTGCTATCCGCTTCGCCTCGGTCCATTGTTCCCTAAGCAACCGATCCAAGACTTCCGGCTGCTCTAAGATCTCTTGCTCCAGGAACGAGTGCGCCATTCCACTCTCCGACAGGGGAGGCAATTCTCGCAGTGATGTTTCGTGGTACTCTGCTTCGGCTCCCCCGGGGTATATGCCCGGCGTTCCGTACGCCTTAAGGGATGTTGCACGTCAGTCCAACCACTCAGGGAGCTGGCTGCGCAGTTGCTCGAGCTCCGTCTGGGTCATCTGGCGGACCTCCGTGTCGCGTAGGTGTGTGTCACGTGCCTCGATGATAATCCACGAGGCGTCGCGGGTGGCAAGCAGTCCGTGCCAGGTGCCGCGCAGTACGTTGTAGATGACGCCAGGTTGCATCTCCACTGTAACGATCCCCTGCTCGGTGGCAACAAACAGCACGCCACGCCCGCGCCAAAGTACGAATACCTCGTCGGTGTGGATGTGGCGCTCGATCTCGCCTATCCCCTCGCGACCAAGAAGAGGTTCCCAGTTCAGTAGCGCAACCTGCCAGTCACCGGAGAAGACGAGGGGTCGGTAGCCCTCGCCTGCCCATTCGTGTGCTTGCACACTCTCCATGCCCACCCCCCCGCTTCAAAGTTCTCTCCACTGAGTGTATCTCGATGAATCTCACTCCTCGATCACAACGAGAGCCGACCCGCAGACTTGAGGCAGCGTCACCGCGATTTCTCCTTCCTGCATGGACCACAATACTTCCTGGGTTTGCCCTGGGCAGAATACTCGACGCGGCTCCTGTGCGATCTGTATCTTGATCACGATGTTCTCCCATTTCGGCAGCTGCGTAATCGGATGGACCAGATCATCTCGCACACTGTCTACCAGGTGCACGATGGTCCTCCTCAGATCGGGTTGGCGGAAGGCGCTAAGGGCCATCGTGTAAGGCGCATTCTCCACCGAGACGGGAGGCACAGCAGCCGCGGCCCATCGAATCGCTGCTGCGATCAACCTGCGATGGTCCTCGACTCCGAACTCTAGGTAGCGATTTCCCAGTGGAGGAGCAAAGTAAACCGCTCGTCCTCTTCCCCGGGGGCCATAGACCAGGATTGCAGGAGCAGTGAGTTCCTCCCCGATCGGGCCATAGTGAACGGCTGCCCCCCTTAGCACTCCTGCCACAATTTGTGCCCCGGCGGGTTCCACAGATATCTGGACCCCTCCTGTTGGTATGCGTTTTCCAGCCGGACACGCCTTGAGTTCCGGGCTTCGGCTGATCTCCATATACGCGTCGAACCCATACCACGCGGGTTGCTCCTCAACATACTTCAGGCCAAGAAGGCTGGACAAGTCATCCTCGGGCGTGCGCTGGCCCGTTTCGTCGTAACACCCGGCCTGGTATGAGGCGACCACGCCGCCTCCTCCCCGCACAAAGTCGCGGATCAACCGTTTAGTCCGGGCTGAGAGGCAGCTGGTGTTAGGAAGCACCAAGACTCTGTAGTCCTTCAACCGATAGGGTAGATCCTCTTCCGTAAGAACGTCGAAAAGTACGTGTTCCTGCAACAGCGCCTTGGCGAAGCCCTTTAGTGCCCCCAAGTGGGATGGTCTGTCCCCTGTGTGATCAAATCGGTCGACGGTCCGCCGGGAGAAGAGCAGCGCCGCGTACGGAATAGACTTCCGGTCACGGAGATATGGTTCCACCTCCCTGGCCTCCCGCAAGCACTCGTAGACGATCTCCCAGGCCTCTTGATCAACCCGGTCGGGGTAATATCGGGCGAACAAGGGCGCACCGCCGTTGGCCAGGATTTCCGCGATGGACAGCCTGATCTCTGCCTCTGGGAGGCCGTACAGGTCGAACGGCGACTGGGCCATCATGCTTAGGACCAGCACTTGCTTGCCCCGGGCGATGGCCTGACCATATCGCAGGCTGACTCCGTACCACCACAAGGGCTCCCGGACCGCCCGACGGTACAGTTCGAAATGCACGATATCGCCAACCCGCGCCGAATGAGACAGGTCAACGCCGTGGGCCAGAGGCACATGCCACTCTACGCCGAACCGCTGCTGGTAAGGGTTTGTGAATTCAATGCCTGAAACCTCGATCGGCTGTGCGATAAGACGGGCCAGAGGGAAAGCCCCCTGGAAAAAGACGCATCGGTCAGGCCGTTTTACAAGGTGATAGAGCTCCTCTCGCCACTCCCCGATCTGTCGGTATCGCCAGGCAAGGAATTCCTGAAACACAACATCGTCCCACCGAGCCTCTGTGGGCAGCAGATGGCCGGTCTCGGCACCGAACTTTCTCTTGCAGTGATCGCACGCACACCAACTTTGGAAGCTGGGCTCATCAAAGTAGAACCCATCAACCTCATAATTCTCGCTGATCTCTTGGACCACTGAAGCTAGGTATTCCCTATATGGGCTGTTGGGGCACATGGCCACCGTCGTGTACGCCTCATCCCAAGCAGTAGGCGACCCGTCAGGCTTCCGCTGTGCCCAGTCCGGGTGCTCGGCGAACATCTCCCGCCCACCCCAAATGGAGGCAACGTAGGCTATCACTTTCTGCCCGTTCCTATGTGCCGCCGCAATGGCCTCCGCCAGCAGATCCCTGCTGCCCAGGCCAGGATAGTGAGGGGCGATTCTACTCTGATAGAACGTTGTGCCTCCAGGCCAATAGCCGACAGCGAAGACGCATAGCGTGTTCACTCCCCCACGGTATGCCTCATCGATGATACTGGCGACGTCAATCGTCGCTACGTTGGAAGCCGGAAACTCGAGTGTCACGGCGCGCAAAGGCGCGGACCACCAGGTTCCCATCGTGCCCTCCTTTGCCATTTTGCTCCGGCAGACTGCGCTTCTGCAATCAGTGCAGGTCGAGTTCGCCCAGTATGCGATCGACCATCTGGTCGTCGATCTCAACCTCATTGATGATGCTATAGAAGAGTCGCTCGTGCTCCACGTAGTCTCTCAACGTCAGCAACGCTTCTCGGAAGACCTCTTCCTCAATACCCAGTTCGCCCAATCGATAGCGAACACCGACAGCGTTAAGGAACTGGTGGACGCGGGCAGGATCGTTGGCCTGGACGAAGGAGAGAACGTAGACCCCCAGACACACCAGTTCTCCGTGCACGAAGTGCCTTCCGGTCAGGTATTCTACATTGTAAGCAAAGAAGTGCTCAGACCCTTCCTCCGGGCGACTGTTTCCCCACTTTTCACACAGGTCGTTTTCCTCGTTGTACAAGTCGAAAAGGAGCCGGATGCCTTCCTCCGTAACGGCTCTGAGGTCCTCGACGGCTTCCTCCATCCTGCGCAGCATGCCGGCGGCCTGCGCGGCCACCTCTTCGGAATACGGGTCGTGGCCCCGCTCTGACGACAGTCGCCAGTCCCAGAGTGCTGTGTGGATCGAGAGGATATCACCTACGCCCGCCCGGTTAAGGTGGGCAGGGGCTGACTGAATCACGGGGAAATCTACACCCACGACGACGGGCTCTGCGCTGCCGATATAACGTACTTTTCCCTCCACGCGCACTGCTATGCTGGAGGTGACCGCGGCGTCTACAGAAGCGATGGTTGGAAGGAGGTACAGGGGGATCCCACGCTTCCAGTGGATGTACTTAGCCATATCCATTGCGGCTCCGCCGCCCACGCCAAGCACTGCCTCCACCAGGGGTACGCTCTCCTCCACCTGAACAACTGTCTCCTGATCCATGCTCTGCACTTCGATGATGGACGCTGGCGTGCGGCTCAGCCTCGGGGCGACGACGGTCCACGGCTCCTCCATCGTTGCCACGACGAAAGAGGATGGCAACCTCTCTCCGATCATCTCTACGATTCGATGCCCGTACTGTACGTTTCTCAGCGCCATGGAACCTCTCCCGATGCCCTCAGGCCAGCCCACACCACTGTGCCGCTGTGAGAGCAAGAATCTTCGCACAAGCGATCACCTGCTCGAATTCGACGTACTCGTCGGTGCTGTGAATCATCCCTCCTGCTGGACCGTAGAGAACTGCAGGAGTGTTGCCATAAAGCACGGGCAGTCGCAGGTCGCATCCGCCAGCCCCGACGATGAGTGGAGATGCCCCGGTGATCTCGCCAGCCACCGCCACCAGCGTTCGAACGAACGGGTGATCCGGATCAATCTGCGCCGACTCGAACCAAAGCCCGAACCACTCTATCTGGATGGGGTGTTCTCTCAGCCACGGATCCTTGGCCGACCACTCCAGAAGGAACTCCTTGAACTGCTCTTTTACCTGGTGGATGTCTTCGCCGGGCAGACACTCTATCGTCCCTTCCATCACGCACTGGGACGGCACCGTCGAAGGCCATTCACCGCTGGAGATCTTGCATATGCCCAGCGGGACTTTGGTAGCGTAGAAGGGATCGTACAGCGGATGGGACACGGAGGATTCCCTCACGATAGAGTAGACCTCTACGGCCCGAAACACCTCCATTGCCTTGGTGATTGGATTCACCAGATCGTGCTTGTACTCGACTCCCCCCTCTTGCCCCGTTACGGTGATCCGGAAGAACTGAGCGCCCCGGTTGGAGATCGCGATGTTGGCAAGCCCAGAGGGTTCTGTGAAGACGCAGGCGTCGCCTGTGTAGCCTCGCAAGATACAAGCCAGGGTTCCGTTGCCGCCCATCTCTTCGTCGACCACGCTCTCCACGACCAGGTCCCCCTTGAGCGAGATGCCTGCTGACTTGAGAGCCTGAACGGCCAGGAGATTGCTCACCAGCCCGCCCTTCATATCCGCCGAGCCTCGGCCATATACTTTCCCCTCCTCGTAGTACCCGCTCCAGGGTGGACGTGTCCACGTGGATTCGGGACCGGTGGGAACCACATCGACGTGTCCGTTCAGTATCAGGGTGCGGCCGGAGCCTTGTCCATGCCAAGTTCCCACAACGTTAGGTCGGCCCTCATATGAGAGCTCTACCGGGACGTATGCTGGATGCGCTGCTAGTTCATCATCCGGCGGATCCCATATATCCACCTCCAAGCCAAGATCGCGCATTCTCTCAGCGATGATCTCCTGGCACCTTGCCTCGTCGCCAGCCAGAGAGGGTGTGCGCACAAGGGCCTGGAGCAATTCGAGAGCCTCCTCGCGGTGCATTTCAACTGCTTGATCGATCCGTGATTTCAGATCCACTTTCTGCCTCCTCTCATCCAGGTGCCTGTGTTTGTGGGACAGCGGCCTGTCGAACTGTCAGGGCGCAACTTTATCCTTTAACAGCCCCGAAGGTTAGCGCCGAGATGAAGTACTTCCTTACCACCAGTGCAAAGACAACCACCGGCAGGGTCCCGATGGCCGCCGCGGCAAACATGGGGCCCCACTTGATACCTGCGTGCGTCATGAAAAACGCGATGGTCGTCGGCATAGTTCTCGCCCGTGTGGAGGTGAGAAAGAAGGCCAAAGCAAATTCATTCCATGTACCGATGAAAATGAGGATTGCTGAAGCTGCCAGCCCCCCGCTCATCAAGGGCAAAGTGATCAGCAGGAAAGCACGGAACCTTGAGCACCCGTCAACCATTGCCGACTCTTCGAGGTCGACAGGGATAGCCTCCGCAAAACCTCTGAGCATCCAGATCGCGTAAGGGACATTCCACAGCAGATAGGAGAGGATCAGAAACATGTGCGTATCGAACAGTTTCAGTGTACGTGCGATGTAGAAAAGGGCGAAGACGATAGAGATCCCTGGTACCATCTGTAGGAATAGGAACCCATAGGCTATCGACTCCTTGAAGCGAAACCGAAAGCGGGCAAAGCTGTAGGCAGCAGGAACAGCAACCACCAGAGTCAGCAGCGTGCTGATGGCGGCGATGATCGTGCTGTTCTTCATGTAGAACAAAATGTCCATATCCTCCAGAATCGTTTGGAAGTTTTCCAGCGTGGGCCGGAATACCCAGACAGGAGGGTAAGCGAAGGTGTCCAGTCGGCTCTTGAACGCGGATGCCACGAAGTAGGCGTAGGGAAACAGGAAGCAGGCCACCACGATCATAGCGGTGATATTATTGAACAAGAAGATAGCGCGTTTTCGCAGTCGAGACCCCCTCACTGGATAGCTCCTATTTCTCAAACTTGACACTCTCAAGGAATCGGACCAGAACGAGGGTCAAGCTCAGGATGATTAGTATCAGCATCACGCTGACAGCCGAGCCACGCCCTACATTCCGTGCGACCATTGTGAGCCGGTAGATGTAGAGGGGCAATGTGGTTGTAGCACGACCGGGTCCGCCGCCGAACATGGCATAGATCACGTCGAAAATGCGCAGGATGTCCATCAGCCGAAGGATTGCAGCCGTCAGGATGACAGGCGAAAGCATGGGCAGTGTGACATATCGGAAAACTTGCCATCCGGAAGCACCGTCGACACGAGCGGCTTCAAAGGGCTCCTGGGGCAAAGCCTGCAAGCCTGCTAGCAGGATAAGTACAAAGAAAGGAGTCCACTCCCAGATGTCCACGATGATTACCGCCGGAAGCGCCAGTTGTGGGCCGTACCAGTTTAACTTCGTGCCGAAGAGGGACTCAACAAAAAAGTTGACCAGGCCGTCGTAGGAGAAGTATAGCCGCCAGACCATACCGACCATTGAGGGCATCACAACGAGCGGGATGAGGAGGATCGCGGTGTAGAGGGAACGGCCAACAATCTTCTGATTCAAGAGAAGCGCGAGCATCATTCCAAGTGTGAGCTCCGGCAACAGTGTGCCCGCCACGTAGAGGGCGGTAATTTTCGCCGACTCCCAGAAGGTGCTATGCTCGCTGAAAAGCAACCACCGGTAGTTGTCAAGCCCCACCCACGTGGATCGATCCCAAGGCGCTCCAAAAGCAATCTCGACCAGACTCATCCTTACTAGCCAGAAACAACCGTAGGCTGCCAGCGCGAAAACGACCAGGAAGGCAGGGAGTATAAGAGTGTAGGGCAGCAATGCTGCTCTTGTCTTCTTATCCAACAACAGGTTTCTCATTGACTGCCGTGCCTGTAGGTGGGAGAGGCGGCGACTGTCTCTAGGGAGACGTTACCGCCTCTCCCTGGGTTGCTAGTGCGACAGGATCTCTTCGACCTGTGCCTGCATGCTGTCACAGGCTTCTTCGGGCGTGATCTCACCAGCGACTGCTCTTGCGCCCTCGGTGCCTATGATCTCGCTGATCTGAGACCATTCGGGGATCATCAGTACCACGCCTAGGCCTTGCTCGAGCAGGTCAGCAGCCTGCTCCAGCGTGTCCAGAATCGCCTGGTAGTAGGGATACTTATCTTGCTGCTCCGGATCAGAGAGGACAGAAGCGCGCGAGACAATTCCGCCGTTGGCTAGGTACTCTTCCTGCAGAGCCTTGCTGGTCAGGTAGGTGATCAAGGCCCAAGCGGCCTCTTTCTGCTCAGACCCGGCCGTCATAGCAAGGCCCCACCCCCACACTCCCGAATATGCACCGGCGGGTCCCGCTGGCATAGGAGCATAACCCACCTGACCCGCCACCACCGACTTCTCAGGGTTCTCCACTTCAGGGGCGGCCGCCGAAGCCTCGATCATCATGGCGGTCTTTCCCTGCATGAAGGCGTCCCATGCTTCGGGGAAGGAGAAGGACTCGACGCCGACTGGGGCGTACTGAAGAAGATCGATCATGTACTCGAGGGACGCTACGGTCTCGGGAGCGTTTAGCTGAGGCTCTCCGGTCTCAGGATCCACGATCCGGCCGCCGAAGGGGAATATGAACACCGACCACATGTACGTGAACTCCCAGCCAAGGCGAGTTCTCATAGAGATCCCGGACAGCCCTTCCTCTTTGCCATGGAAAAAGGCAGCCGTTTCTAGGAGCTGGTCCATCGTCTGCGGAACTTCAACCCCGTACTTGTCGAACAGGTCCTGGCGGTAGAAGAGAAACACCGTCTCGCCCGCGAAGGGAATTCCGTAGTGTTGCCCGTGGTACGAAAGCATGTCGCGGTAGGCGGCTAGGATGTCCTCGTAGTCAAACCAGGTAGGGGTTTTGTCCGGATCCTGAATCCAGCCGTCCAGAGGCTCAAGCATGCCCAAGTCGACGAGGGCAGGCGTGAACTCCGGGCAAGTCATCACCACGTCATAGCTGGTGGTACCTGCCGTGGCATCCAGGAGGAGTTTGTCTGCCAAGACGCCTTCCTCCATCTCATCCCATATCACCTTGATGCCCGTCAGTTCCTCGAAGCGCGGCGTCATTCTCTTAAAAGCCTCGATCGAGGGGTGCGAGGCAACGGCGATTCGTAGCTCGGTCCCTTCGTATTCCGCGCGAACTGCCTCTGCCCACTGCTCAACAGGTGACTTCTCTACCTCTGGTGTCTCCGTCTCCTCAGTTGCCTGAGGAGGGGCTGTCTCCTCTGTGGCCGGGGGTGGCGTCTCAACGGGGGTAGGCCTCGGACCGCAGGCCGCCAGCATCCCTACCAGCAGGGCAATGACCACGAGATAGAACGACACGCTCCTCCGCATCTCTTTATCCTCCTTTACTTTACCTGACACGCGATGCCGATTGACTCCGTACTCGCTCCTTTTCCACTATATATCACCCCCTTCCCTGAGGTTGATTTACCGCACCTTGCGGTCAATCCATCGGTGTCCTTACACCTGCAACGTTCTGCTAAGACGTTGGATCTTTCGAATAGCCTCTGCGATCTGAAGCATATCGTCTTCGGTCCCCAGCAGAACACGCTGGGGCAGCCACACCGTCTCCCAAGCCGCCCGCGTTGTGTTGGGGAACTCGGCTCGTAGAAAGGCGTGATGCTCTGCCCGCTGTTCAGGACACAGCCGCTTTCGATACTCGCCCTTCTGGAACAGCGCTAGGGCGTGAATGGGGGGATAGCTCGCCTGGGTCGGGATCCCTTCCGCGTTGAGAGCCTGGATAAAGCGCTCTGTAGGTACGTCTGCGAAGGCAGTTTTGTCATAGTGGAATATGTACGCATAGTAGCCACGACGGGTACATCGCGGATCGCGTGCCTGTGGTGTGATCCCCTCGATGTCAGCCAGGACCTGGTCCAGATAAGCTGCGTTCTTCGAACGGATCGCCGCCTGCTCATCTAGCCGGGCAAGCTGCTGGTTTAGGACTGCTCCCTGCCACTCGCTGAGCCGGTAGTTGGACCCATACATGAAGTGAGCGTAGAACCACTCGCCCGGCAGGCGGCCGCAGTCGTGAATGGAACGCGCTTTGCGTTCCAGATCATCGCTGTTGGTGATGATGATCCCACCTTCACCAGCTGTCATCAGCTTGCTTTGCTGGAAACTGAAGGTCCCGATATCACCAATCGCCCCTACCTTCCTGCCCCTCCACTCGCTGCCGTGGGCATGAGCACTGTCCTCAACCAGGTACAGACCGCGCTCGCGAGATATCGTCAGCAGCCGGTCCAGGTCAGCAGGGTGTCCGGCCATATGTACGGCAATTATGGCCTTCGTACGGGGGGTGATTGCTGCCTCTACCTGTTCCGGGTCAATGCAATAAGTGTCCGGCGTTACATCTACAGGCACCGGCAGTGCGCCAGCGAACAGAACAGCACTGGCCGTTGCCACGAAAGTGAAGTCGGGGATGATCACCTCATCTCCGGGCCCCACCCCAAGTGCTGCGAGGGCAACCTCCAGGGCGGCGGTTCCGTTGGTGACGGCGATGCCATGTTTGGCCTGGTGGTAGGCTGCGAAGTTCCTTTCGAACTGTTGGGTATGCGTACCCGGAGTGCGCCACCACGCTCGACTTTCAAGGACCTCCATCAGAGCCTGCCGCTCGCGATCATCGTACTGGGGCCAATCGGGGAAAGGGGTCGTCTTCAGTGGGTTGCCGCCTAGCAAGGCGAGTTTTTCCATGAAAGCACCTCCACTCATCTTATTCATGCTTGGACTCATGCCTGGACATCCACCCACGTGCCGCTACGAGCGCTCACAAGCACAGCCTCGCATAGAACCATTTGCCGATGCCCATCTTCCAGAGTGGGAAAGGTTGGGGTTTTGGAGAAATCCCTAGCAGAGATGTACCCGTAAACATCCTCGAACAATCTGAGAAATGTGTCGGGATATCCCTCAGCGTGCCCCCCAGGGTAGCCAGCAACAGCGCGTGCGCCCGCGTCCATCAAGGCCGGGTCTTTAATAAGCACCTCGTTGGGTCGCTCGCGGTATCCTATCCAGAGCTCGTTGGGTCGCTCCTGGTTCCAGCTGATTGATGCGTTGGATCCACTGATCTCCCACCACAGGCGGTTCTTCCGACCGGCGCTGACCTGGGACACGGTCAACACGCCTCGTGCTCCGTTGTCGAACCTCAGAAGAATGATGGCGCAGTCCTCCGTGCGAACTTCCGCTTCTTGTGCCTCCTCTGAATGGATCAACTTCCCGGCGAATGTCTCGACCGAACGGCGCATCCTCATCCGGCGCGGGATAAAGGTGGTCAACTCTGCTAACACGGCGTCAATTCTCAGGCCGGTCAACCATGTGACCATATCCATCCAGTGGGTGCCGATGTCGGCCACCGCCCGCAGTTCGCCCCCTAGGTCAGGGTCTATGCGCCAGTTCCAATCTGTGGGAAGGACGAGCCAGTCTTGGAGATACCCGCCATGGACAAGCCACACCTTCCCGATATGCCCGGCCTGAATACGGGCCCTGGCCTCGTGGCACAGAGGATAGTAGCGCAGGTTGTAGTTGACTGCTACGACCACACCTGCCCGCCTGGCCAAGCGGACAAGATCCGCTGACTCCCTGCTGGTTCTCGTGACCGGCTTCTCGCAGATCACATGCTTCCCGTGCTCAAGGGCGGCTTTGACCATAGAGTAGTGGAGATGGTTCGGAGTGCAGATGTGCACCACGTCCACCTCCGGGTCGGCAACCAGATCGTCAAAACTAGCGTAAACACGGGGAACATTCAGTCTACTGGCAGCCTGACGGCCCTTATCCAAGGTACTCCCCAGAAGCCCTGTGACCTCCACGTGCATCCGTCGTAGGGCTTCAATATGAGTAGTCCCCATGAAACCTGTCCCGGCCACGGCGGCGCGTAGACCGTGCATGGATGCCTCCTGTCTGTTGCTAAGGCAGCCTTTTCACAACAAAATACTCTGTTGTCGCATTGAGAACGAGCATGATCGCTCCCATCACGGCGGCCCGCCGACCGAGAGGAGAAGCAACAATCCGAGGAACGTAAGGGATTACACCCTCAAGCCGCCTGCGAATGGGCTCAATCAACAGATCGGCGGAGCGAAACACACCCCCGCCTAGGACCACAACCTCGGGGTCGAGTACAACGCTGATACTGGCTATAGCAAGGGCGAGATAGTCAACTGTCTCGCTGACCACCTTCTTTGCCCACGATTTCCCCTCCCGCGCTGCGGCGAATACATCTTCAGCTGTCACTTCTTGTGAGAAGACTTCCTCACCCTCCCGTTCCAGCAGCGAACGTGCGCGTCGTGCGACCCCTGTGCCCGAGGCCAAAGTCTCCAACGCCCCAAAGTGATCATACCGTTGGCCGAGGAACTCGATACCCGGCAGAAGGTAGCCGATCTCGCCCGCAGCGTGGTTATGGCCTCTGTATAAGGCGCCATCTATGATGATTCCGGCGCCAATCCCGGTCCCCACGGCAATGCACACCAGGTTGCGCGAGCCCCGTGCCGCGCCAAACCCCATCTCCCCCAGCGCAGCCAGGTTTACGTCATTTTCGACGAAGGTAGGCAAATCAAACCGCTCGGCGAGAATGTCTTGGAGCGGGAGATCCCGCCAGCCGAGACTGGGAGCCCACGTCACAATACCTTCTGGAACCAGCGTCACTCCGGGCACGCCAACGCCGATCCCGCGCACACGTTGCCCTGCCGGGCGTGGGGCCTCGAGGAGATCCTCGATCAACTGACACAGACGATCCAGGTGGCCGGCCGGATCCGTCTCTCCGCACGGGACATACACCTCGTGCTGGATAACTCCGGCCAGATTGGATACCGTGCCAAACATCTTCGTCCCACCCAGATCAATGCCGATGACAGCGTAGGCATCTCCGTTGAAAGCGAACAGAGACGCTGGTCTGCCGCCTGTAGATTCGGCATTCCCGACGATTCTGACAAGGTCCTCGTCTATCAGTTCGTCCACGATTCGCATCACCGTCGGCAGGCTGACCTCAAGTTTCTGTGCGATCTGGTAGCGGGCGATCGGACCCTGTTCGCGGATAATGTCAAGGATGAGTGAGCGGTTAATGCTGCGCATGAGGCTGGCAGTAACGGTCTGTGGCATGATCTCTCTCCAGTCTGAGTCGGTGACTTGCTAACAAACAGAAAGTAAGTTAGTCTCATTATAGATGAGATTTCGTGCTTTGTCAATGGTTTATCCTGACGTAATCGCTTCAAAGTTGGTGGGGGATAGCGGGAGGTTCTTCTTCCTCACGTATAGGGGCATTTGTTTCAGGCCGAGATGACGGCCTTCTCAGGGCTTCGGTCGTGTTCGGCGAACCAGACCAGGAGGTAGAGGATGTTCTCACGGGCCTCCGCCTTCTTGAGGCTCCGCATGGTCTTCGTGCGGATCTTGAACCCGTTCCCGATCGCCACCTCTGTTCGGTTGCTGGTGGTCTCTGTTGCTTTCTTCCCCTTTTCCATCTACTCAAGACCCAGCAGTCGCATCTGGTAGGTCCACGAGGCTAGTTCCCCTGGGGCCTGTAAGTACATCCATGGAAGTCCCTCCCCACACGGCACAACACCTCCGGCGGGTTTCTTAACAATGCCCGCAGAGCCCGAGCCTCTATCGCCAGCAGCGGGCGGCCCTCTTCTTTTGCCTTCTCGACCAGTTCGGTCAGCCGCTACCCCTCGTTGCGCCGAAAATGGGCTGCACACAGCTGGTGGACCGGCGCTGGCTGGTCTTCCACTTCCCCCTGCAGCGCGATCTGCTCCAGTGCCTGAGCGTAGCTCTCCTCCTCGTCCGTCACCACCTCCTCCGGTCCGAAGGCAAGGATCACCTCCCGGACCAACCGATAGACTGGCCTATGGTGGTCCGCTCGGATTGGATAACACGGGCGGTGGCGTGAAGGTCGCCGAAGCGATGATGATCGCGATGGGCGATGAGATCAGCCGGTTGGTCGTGGGGCATAGCCTGGGGTTGGGTGATGGTGGCAATGGCACGGGTGCTCATCCTCTCAACGAAGTGCGTCCACCCAATCAGCTCTTGCTCCGCCGGAACCATCTCCTCCTCTCCGCCGTCATAGGGTCGCTCCCTATCAGAGTCCTGTTCCTTGTTCACGAACATTCGTCCGGAGGTCTTCGCTTTTTCGCACCGTGCCCTTGACGTTTCCAGCCAAATGCGCTAAAATCGTCGCAAATTATTTCATATACGGCCTTGCTAGCAACAAAATAGCCGTATATAATGCAAAACGCACGGGTTAACGGGCAAGAAAAAGGCCGTATATCGGAGGACCGATGGCTTCTGGCAACGTTCTGGACCGCTTCCGTGTCCACTTAGAGGGCCTCGACCGCAGCCCGCGCACCGTCCGGCTGCGGCTGGACGACCTGGCCG
>CAZOLN010000041.1:0-19842 GCA_964580565.1 uncultured Anaerolineales bacterium | reverse complement strand
CCGGAGCCCAACGGCCGGACGCCCTCCTTTGCGCACTTTGCCCTTGCTCTGTATAATTCCGCAACGGAGCCTGTGATGATCGAAGCACACGGGTTGACCAAGCGGTTTGACGACCTCGTCGCCGTGGACGACCTCTCCCTCACCGTCGCTGCCGGAGAGGTGCTGGCCCTCCTGGGGCCGAACGGGGCTGGCAAGACGACCACGGTGCGGATGCTGGCGGCCATCCTGCGCCCCAACGGGGGGCGGGCGGTGGTAGCCGGGCATGACGTGTCCGCCGAGCCAGTCGCTGTGCGGCGGAGGGTCGGTCTGTTGACCGAGTACCCGGGGCTCTACCGGCGGATGTACGGGGGGGAGTACCTGGATTTCTTCGGCCGCCTCTACGGGCTGGACGCGGAGACCCGCCACCGACGCGCACGGCGGCTGCTGGAGCAGTTCGGTATGCCGGAAGCGTGGGACCGGCGGATCGGAGAGTACTCCAAGGGGATGCAACAGAAACTGGCCCTGGCCCGCGCGATGCTCCACGACCCACCGGTCCTCTTGCTGGACGAGCCGACCTCGGCGATGGACCCCTACAGCGCGAAACTGGTTCGCGACGCCATTCTCTCCCTGCGCGACCTGCGACGGGCGATCATCGTCTGTACCCACAACCTGGCCGAGGCCGAACTTCTGGCCGACCGGATCGCCATCATCCGCCAGGGCCGCCTCGTCGCCATCGGCACCCCCGCCGAACTGAAGCGGCAACTGGTCGGTCCCCCCCTGATGGAACTCCACCTGAAGGACGGCGTCGGCCGGGCGTACCTCCTGGTCGGCCGGTTCGCCCCCGTCGTAGCAGTGGACGGCAACCGGATCTGGTACGAGACGGAGACGCCGGAGGTCACCAACCCGCAGATCCTGCGCGCCCTCATCACGGCCGGCATCGAAGTGATCACCCTCACCCGGAGCGAATGGAGCCTGGAGGACGTCTATCTGCGCATCGTGGGAGAGGGACGATGAGACAAGGGTGGCGAGAGGAACTGCGGTTGATCTGGACCCTCACCGCGCGGGAGATCCGCGACGTCCTCCGCGACTGGCGCCTCGTAACACCGATCCTCCTCCTAACGCTTCTCTTCCCGATCGTAGCCAACCTCGTCGCCCAGGCGACGTTCCAGTTCTTCCAGCGGTACGGCGGGCACATCATCGCCGAACGGACGGTCCCCTTCCTGCTGATGGTCGTGGGTTTCTTCCCCATCACGTTCTCGCTGGTCATCGCGCTGGAGACTTTCGTGGGAGAGAAGGAGCGAAAGAGCCTGGAGCCACTCCTGGCGACTCCCCTCACCGATACGCAACTGTACGTGGGCAAGATCCTCTCCTCCCTCATCCCCCCGCTGACGGCCAGTTACCTGGGAATGGCGTCCTACCTGATCGGCCTCTACCTCCTCCGGCGGTGGTCCCCATCCCTCGAGTTGCTGGTTCAGATGTTCGCCCTGACCACCGCTGAGGCGCTGGTGATGGTCTCGGGCGCCGTCGTGGTCTCCAGCCAAACCACCAGCGTCCGGGCGGCCAACCTCCTGGCCAGTTTCATCATCCTCCCGATGGCTTTCCTGGTCCAGGGGGAATCCTTCCTGATGCTCTGGGGGCAGTACGCCAGTCTGTGGTGGCTGCTGGCCTTCCTGCTGGTCAGCGACGTCCTGCTGATCCGGATGGGGCTGCGGCTGTTCAACCGGGAGGAACTGCTGGGACGGGAGATCGACGCGATCCGGCTCGGAAGGCTCTGGCGGGCCTTCCGCCGCCATTTCGCCTGGGAATGGTGGCTTTTCGAGCGGAAGTGGGAGGAGGTTCCACGCTCCCTCCGCTGGACCGGATGGCTGGTGGGGTTCTACCTGCGCGAGGTCCCGGCGATCATCCGCCGCTCCTCGCTGGCGATGCTCGTCGTCCTGGCCGGCATCGCCGGTGCGGGCGTCCTCGGCTGGAGCGTCGCCAGCAAATACCCGATCACCCTCTCGCTCGGCGAGCCGGGCCGTGCCTTCTTCGGGGGAATCACCCCCGCCTTCATCCTCGGCAACAACCTGCGGGCGTTGAGCGTGGCAGCCATCCTGGGCGCCTTCTCCTTCGGCTCGCTGGCGGTGACCCCCCTGCTGGTCACCCTCGGCCTGGCGACCTACCTGGGCTTGCAGATCCTGTGGTCCGGCTACAGCCCCTGGGTCTTCCTCGCACTGATCGCACCCCACGGCATCCTGGAACTGCCCGCCGCCTTCCTCTGGTGCGCCGCCGCCGTCCGGCTGGGAGCCGCCTTCATCGCGCCGCCCCCCGGGATGACGGTGGGAGAGGGCTGGCTGCAGGCCCTGGCCGATTTCCTGAAGGTGGCCCTGCTGGTCGTCCTGCCCGCCCTCACGGTTGCGGCCCTGATCGAGGTCCGCATCACGCCGGGGGTGGCGATGTGGGTGTTCTGGGCCTACGGGAGGTGATATGGCGCGCCTGATCCTGCTGGGAACGGCGACGGCGGTCCCAACCCCCGACCGGGGTCCCACCAGCCTGGCGGTGGAGGGAGAGGGCGGGTTCGTGGTGGTGGACTGCGGGGAGAACCCGCTCCGCCATCTGGCCCGCGTGGGACTGGCGATCGACCGGTTGCGGGGGCTGCTGCTCACCCACTTCCACCCCGACCACGTCGCCGGGGCGGCCCCCTTCCTGCAAAGCCTCTGGCTCCTGCATCGGAAGGACCCCCTGCCGATCTTCGGGCTGCGGGAGGTGTTGGAGTCGCTGTGGGACCTGCTCTCCCTGTTCGGATGGGAGCGGTGGGAGGGATTGTACCCCGTCGAGCCGGTGGTGGTGGAGCCGGAGGTGGGGGTGGAGGTAGCACAGATCGCCGGGCTGCGGATCACAGCCGCGCCGGTCGCCCACTCCCGGCCCACCCTGGGGTTCCGCTTCGAGACGACAAAGGGGGGCGCAGCGGCCTACTCGGCGGATACCGAACCCTGCGAACCGGTCGTCGAACTGGCCCGCGGGGCCGACCTGCTGGTGCACGAGGCGACGGGGGACTTCCCCGGCCACACCACGCCCGCCCAGGCCGGGGAGATCGGTCGCCAGGCAGGGGTGAAGCGACTGGTCCTGGTCCACTACCCGCCCTTCCCCGAATACTACGATCGGTGGCTGGAGGAAGCGCGTGCCACTTTTAAGGGCCCCGTCTCCCTGGGCCGCGACGGCGATGTGTACGCTTGGTGATAACCACAGAGACACAGAGGACACAGAGAAGAAAAACTTTTAGAGACTCTGTGCCCTCTGTGCCTCTGTGGTGAGATAACATCGAAAAGAGGTAACCTCGATGACGGATGAGACGAAGCGATTGGTCTTGACCGACGGCTCCCGTCTGATCGCCGAGTCGTGCGTGCGGGCGGGGGCGGACGTCTATGTGGGGTACCCCATCACCCCGGCGAGCCTCATCTACGCCTACGCCGCCCGCCGTTTCCCGGCCATTCTCCCCGCGCCGGACGAGATCACGGCGCTCCAGTGGATGGCCGGGCTCTCCGCCGCGGGCCACCTGCCGGTGACGGCGACCTCCTTCCCCGGCTTCGCCCTGATGGTCGAGTCGGTCAACATGGCCTATATGATGGAACTGCCGATGCTGATCGTGCTGGTCCAGCGGATGGGCCCCTCCACCGGCACGGCGACGGCGGGGGCACAGGGCGACCTCCTCCTGCTGCGCGGGGTCATCTCCGGCGGCTACCCCCTGCCGGTCCTCTGCGTCGCCGACCTGGAGGACTGCTGGCGTCTCCCGCCGGTGGCCCTCCGGCTGGCGGTGGAGGCGCGGACGCCGGTGGTGCTGCTGACCTCCAAGGAGATGGTGATGACCCAGCGGAGTTTCGACCTGGGTCGGTTGGAGACTATCGAGCCGGTGGAACGGACCCTCTATGAGGGCCCTGCCCCCTACCGCCCCTACGCCGCCGACGAGACCCTGGTGCCCCCGTTCCTACCGGTGGGCAACGACGCCCACCAGGTCCGGCTCACCGCCTCCACGCACGACACCCACGGCATCCTCCGACACGCCACGGGGGAGGCGCTGGCGAACACGATGAGGCTCCCGGAGAAGGTGGAAGCCCACACGCCCGTCCTGTACGAGTTGGACGAGCAGGAGGAGGCGGAGACGCTGGTGGTGGCCTACGGGCTCACCGCCGGGGCGGCGCGGGAGGCGGTGGCGGCCCTGCGGGCCCGAGGGACGCCCGTGTCCCTCCTGATCGCCCGGACCCTCCTCCCGGTCCCCGCCGCCTACTACGCCCTTCTCGACCGATACCGACGGGTCGTCATCGCCGAGGAGAACCTGCAGGGGCAGTTCGCGCGCCTCCTCTTCGGCCACCGGCTGCCGGAGAAGGTGCGGCCCGTCACCGGCATCGGGCGGATGATCCCGCCCGACCGCATCGTCCAGGAGGTAGAATCGAGATGAGCGCGTTCCTCACGACCGACGCGTTTCCCTACTGCAAAGGTTGCGGTCACCACCTGGTCAACCGGAACCTGGTCCGCGCGCTGGAGCGGCTCGACCTCTCCCCGCTGGACGTGGTGTTGGTGACCGACATCGGCTGTCACGGCATCGCCGACAAAGTGTTCGCCACCCACACCGTCCACGGCCTGCACGGCCGGTCGGTGGCGCTGGGGGCGGGGATCGGGATGGGGCTTCCGCCGGAAAAGAAGGTCGTCGTCCTCATCGGCGACGGCGGGGCGACCATCGGCCTGCAGCATCTGCTGGAGGCGGCCCGGCTCAACGTGGACCTGACGGTGGTGGTCCACAACAATATGCTCTACGGGATGACCGGCGGGCAGCCCAGCGGGTTGACCCCGGAGGGCTTTCGGACGGTGATCACGCCGGAGGGGAGCCGGTTGCCCCATCACGATCTCTGCCGGCTGGTCCTCGACGCGGGCGCGCCCTACGCCGCCCGGGCGATCGGCCTGGGGGATTACTCCGACCTCCTCCAGGAGGCGATCGCGGTGGAGGGGTTCGCCCTGGTGGAGGTGCTGGAGATCTGCGTGGCCTACGGGGTCAAGTTCAACCCCGGCCTGCGGCTCAAGGAACTGGCGCAGGAGGCGGGGTACGAGACGGGGGTGTGGCGCGGCCCGGCGCGGCCGGCCTTCCGACTTCCCCCGGCCGAGGAGAAACCCAGCCTGATCGACCTGGAGCCGATCGAACCGCGGTTCGCGGCGGGCCTGGAGGGCCGGATCGGCGTCGTCCTGGCCGGTTCCGCCGGGGAGGGAGTGCAGCGGGCGGCGGAGACCTTCGCGCGGGCGGCGATCTCCTCCGGCCTCGACGCGACCAAGAAGGGGAGTTACCCCGTCACCGTGGGCGTCGGCTTCTCGACGGCGGAACTGGTCCTCTCCCGCGAGCCCATCGCCTACCACGGTATCAACGTGCCCGACGCGGTGCTGGTGACCTCGGAGGACGGCCTGCGCCACGAGGCGGACCGGATCCGGCGGATGGACCGGGGGACGGTGTGGGTCGACGAGAGCCTGCCGGTGCCGGAGACGGGGGCGGAGGTGCGGGTGCGGGATTTCCGCGGGCGGGCGGGGCCGCGCAACGCATCGATCGTCGCCCTGCTGACCTTCGCCCACGAGACGGGAGTGATCCCGCCCGAGGCGTTCGTCGCAGCGGTCCGGCAGAGCCCCATCGGCAAGCGCGTGCCGGAAAAGGCCCTGCGGGTGGAGTAACTTCCCCGCTTCCCTGCTTCCTCGCCTCCTCGTTTCCTCTCGTCCGGAAGCGAGGAAGCAGGGAAGCGAGGTTTATACGTCCAGCAACGCCAACCCCGTCCCGGGGTCCTTCTTGCGGCGGATCTCCTCCGGCAGCGGGAAGAGGATCACCTCCAACGTCGGCCCGACGACCCCCTCGAAGAGGTGGCCGCCGAGGGTGGTGCCGTCGGCGTAGCCCAGGACGGCGTGGACGTGGGCGACGGGCGCGCCGTCCTCGCCGCGGGAGAGGCTGCCCAGGAGGGAGACGACCTCCACGTGCTCCTCCACCGGCAGCCGTCGGTAGGTCCGGGCCTCGGAGTCGAAGTACCCCAGGACCGCCCGCTGCAGCGCGCCGATGGCCTGCACGCTGGCGAACCCGACCCCGTTCTCCTCGGCCCAGGCCGTCAGCGACCCGATGACCTCGTCCCCCGTCTCCAGCCGTAACACCCAAGCCGCTCCGTTCTTCCGTGCCTTCATCGGATGTGCCTCCGTATTTTTTACCACAGAGACACAGAGGGGCACAGAGTTTCTCCCTTTCAACGGTTCCTCCGTGTCCTCTGTGCCTCTGTGGTTCTTACCTTCAACAGACCCATTTCCTGATACCAAACCAGCGTCCTCCGCACCCCCTCCTCGAAGGGGGTCGGCTCGAAACCCAACTCTCGCCGCGCCTTCTCCGCGCTCACCCGCCAGTCGTAGAAGACGTAGGGGTAGAGGCCGATCGGGTAGTGGGGCTCGCGGCGGGTGAAGCGAGAGAGCCAGGTCCACACTTTCGCCAGGCCGACCATCGCCCAGGCCGGGGCCGGGATCCAGCGGACAGGGCGGCCCAGCACCCGCTCGATGGTCTCGCCGACCTGCCGGTGGGTGATGCACGGCCCGCAGAGGTTGTAGACCTCGCCGGGACGGCCCCGGTGCAGCGCGGCCTCGATCGCTCGCGCCACGTCCCCCACGAAGACCGGGAAGGTGAGGTGGCGACCGGAGTGGACGCGGAAGGCGAGGCCCCGCACCAGGGGGTCCTCGAAGAAGAGACGGTTGAAGGCGTACCGTCCCCATGGGCCGTACATCGCTCCCGGTCGAAGGACCACGACCGGCAGGCCGTGGTCGCGGTGGTAGGCCAGGGCCAGCCGTTCCCCCTCCAGTTTGGACCTCTGATAGGGGTCGACAGGGTGGCAGGGGGTCTCCTCCGTGATGACCTCCCCCTCCGGCGGTCGACCGACTACGACCACGGTGGAGATGTGGACGAACCGCTCCGCGCCGGCCCGCAGCGCCGCCTCCAGCACGTTGCGGGTTCCCTCCACGTTGACGGCGAAGAACTCCGCCGGGTCGCCCCAGAAGCGGAACTTGGCGGCGGCGTGGACGACGGCCCAGCAACCCTCCGCCGCCCGCCGCACCGCCTCCGGATCGCGCACGTCCCCCTGGGCCTGCTCGACCCCCAGGGATTGGAGAAAGGCGGAATCGGAGGTAGGACGCACCAGGGCTCGGACCCGGTACCCCCGGCGGGCGAGGTGCGGGCAAAGGCTACGGCCCAGAAAGCCGGTCGCACCGGTGACGAGAAGGGGTGACCCACGTCGAGGCTCCATCATCGGCTGGCTCCGATGGATATGATACCACAGGACGGTCGGTTGAGGAATCGAGATCGCAGTGCCGAGACAGTGGGAGCGAGGATTCGGATTTGACACATCCGAACGTTTATGTTATGATTGCGCCACGTTACAGTTGAAGAAGGCCCTTCCATCAAGGGTGAGGTGAGGCAACAATAAAGAGAAGGCGTCCCAAGAAATTCCGAAAGGACCTGCGCTCGGCGTATCGCGTCAACGAGGCCATCCGGGCCCCCGAGGTACGGCTGATCGGCCCTAACCGGGAGCACATCGGTGTGGTCTCGTTGCGGGAAGCGTTGAGGCGGGCCGAAGAGTACGGGCTCGACCTGGTAGAGATTGCGCCGACCGCGGACCCGCCCGTAGCGCGTATCGTCGACTACGGCAAGTTCATCTACGAGCAGACCAAAAAAGAGCGAGAGGCGCGCCGGTCGCAGAAGCAGGCAGAGGTCAAAGAGATCCGCCTGCGCCCCAAGACCAACGAGCACCACCGAGAGATCAAGGTGCGGGATGCGCGGCGCTGGCTCGAGGAAGGGATGAAGGTCAAGGTCCGTGTCCGCTTCCGCGGTCGGGAGATCACCTACCCGGAACTGGCCCAGCAGCAACTGCAAGAGGTTGCGCGAGAACTGGCAGACGTCGCGGTCGTCGAGCAGGAGCCCAACCTGGAAGGGCGGACGATGCTGATGATTCTGGCACCGAAGAAAAAATAGGTCGATTGGGAGAGAAACCGTGCCGAAGATCAAGACTCACAAGGCTACTGCCAAACGGTTCCGCCTGACCAAGGGCGGAAAGGGCAAGTTGATGCGAACCAAGCAGGGGAAGTCCCACCTGCGCCGGAAGAAGAGCAAGCGGGCCAAGCGGCTGTACGACGAGATGATCCCGGTGGAGACCAAGGGGGACATCCGGCGGGTACGCCGCCTGGCGCCATACCTGAGGGAGAAGGGGAAGTAAGCCGTGAGAGTCAAAGGAGGACCTCGACTACGTCGTCGTCATAAGAAGATCATCCGCCAGACGAAGGGGTACTACGGCACCCGCCATCGCCTCTGGCGCCGGGCCAACGAGGCCTGGATGAAGGCGATGTGGTACGCGTATCGGGATCGGCGGCAGCGTCGGCGGGACCTGCGGCGGCTGTGGATCCTGCGCATCAACGCCGCCGCCCGGGAGAACGGTCTTTCCTACAGCCGGTTCATCCACGGCCTCAAGCAGGCCGGGGTGGAGTTGGATCGGAAGATCCTGGCCGACATCGCCGTGCGGGATCCCAACACCTTCGCCCAGATCGTCGAGATCGCCAAGAAGGCGCTTTAAACACGGCGGAAGCAACACATCCAAAGGGGGAGCCACCAACGGCTCCCCCTTTTGTCGTCCCCCCTGCCCCCCTCAGGGAACGACGGCCCCTCGTCCCTCCAGGATCCCATCGAACACCCGGCACCGCCGACCCGTGTGGCGCTGGCAGGCCGCGGGAACGTCGACGGCGGGATGGACGTCCCACTCCCGCAACAACCGGACGAGGTGGCACAAAGGGAGGCCAACCACGTTGGCGTAACACCCCTCCCAGGTCGCCACCGGATGGAACCCCGGATGTTGGATGGCGTAGGCTCCGGCTTTGTCCAACGGATCGCCGCTGGCGACGTAGGCATCGATCTCCTCATCGGTGTACTCCCGCATCCGCACCGTCGTCCGTGCCACCTGGACGGCCCGGCGCCCCCCGCCCACCACGGCCACCCCGGTATAGACGGCGTGGTCCCGCCCGCGGAGGCGGAGCAGCATCGCCCGCGCCGCCTCGCCATCGGCCGGCTTACCCAGCACCTCCCCCCCCAGCGCCACCACCGTGTCGCAGCCGGCGACCAGAGCGTCCGGATGGGCCGCGGCCACGACCTCCGCCTTGGCTCGGGCCAGACGGACGACCACCTCCACCGGAGGCTCCCCCCGCTCGACGACCTCCGCCACCTGGGCCACCGCCACCCGGAAGGGGAGCCCCAACAGCGCGAACAGTTCCCGACGCCGGGGAGAGGCCGAGGCGAGGACGAGAGGATAGGGACTGGCAGGTATGCCTGGTCGCTCCATATCTTCCTCAAACGGCCGCCACGAACCTGTTTCCGAGATGATCTTCTGCTTTTTTGACAGGCTCGGGAGGGCATGGTATAATGGCCGCATCATCAGAACAAGGAGCAAGGTGATGACCGAGGAACAGGCCCCTCTTTCCGAACAGGAACTGCAGAAGATTCGAGAGGCATTGAAGGAAGTGTACGATCCGGAGATCGGCATCAGCGTGGTGGACCTTGGGCTGGTGCGGAAGATCGAGGAGGTAGAAGGGGAAGTTCACATCACGATGATCCTGACCGCCCCCTTCTGCCCTCTGGCCGGGATGATCCTGGAGCAGGCCCGCGCGGCCGCCCAGGAGGTCACCGACCGGCCGGTGCGGGTCACACTGGGCACGGAGCGGTGGGACCCCTCGATGATGGCGGAGGAGGAGCGGCAGCGGTTGGGCTTCTCCTAGGCGACGCACCGCCAAGATCATTCCCCCGAGATGGACGCGCTGGGAGCCTGCGGGCTATCCCAGCGCGTTGTCTAAGAAGGTCATCACCAAGAAGCCGATGATCACCCCCCACGTACCCTCCAGTTCGAAGCCACGGCTGTGCGTCTCCGGGATAACCTCGTCGGAGACGACATAGAGCATCGCACCGGCGGCGAACGCCAGCCCCCACGGGAGCAGGGGGCGCATCAGGCTGACGGCCAGCACGCCCAGCACGCCCGCGATCGGCTCCGCCATGCCGGAACCCAGGGCGTAGAGGAGGGCCCGTCCTCGGGGCCACCCCTCCCGTACTAAAGGAAGAGCCACGGCCAGGCCCTCCGGCATGTTCTGCAGCCCGATGGCGATCATCAACACGATCGCGTCCTTCAGCCGCTCCGCGCCGAACCCCACCCCCACCGCCAGCCCCTCCGGGAAGTTGTGGAGGGTGATGGCGATGATCAGCAACCAAACGCGGCGGAGCGTCGATGAAGGCCCTTCGGGCCCCTTGAGGAAGTGGAAGTGGGGAAGGCGATGGTCGAGGATCGTGATGAACACGGCGCCGATGAAGATCCCCGCAATCGTCACCCCGATCCCTCCCAGTTCAACGGCCGGCACGATAAGGCTGAAAGCGGTGGCGGCCAGCATCACACCGGCCGCGAACCCGAGGAGAACATCCAGCATCCGGTCCGACACCTTCGTGGTGAAGAGAACCGGCAGCGCGCCAACACCGGTGGCCAGGCCCGTCAAAAGGGTCCCCGCGATCCCCATCAGGATCCGATTGTTACCGAAGATCTGCAGAAACAGGTTCTCCACGGCTTCCCTCCTTCACACGAGGATACGGCGGGCCGGTCGTCCTTCGAAGTCCTTCCAAGGAAGTATGAAGGGAAGCAGGGAAAATGTCAACCGGCGGCCCTCGCCTTCCCTTTCCCCTCCCGGCCCGGTGTGGTATAATCTCCGGCGTATGGGGGAGCAAGACCTTCTGTCGCTACGGCCAGACGGCCGTCGGCCGGACGAACTCCGCCCGGTTCGCTTCTTGCTGGACTACGTCGAGCACGCCGAGGGGTCCGTCCTGGTCGAGATGGGACGGACGCGCGTCCTCTGCAACTTGACCCTACAGGAGGGGGTCCCCGCCTGGTTGTCCGGAAGCGGCCGCGGATGGCTGACGGCCGAGTACGCCCTCCTCCCCCGCTCCACCCACACCCGTACTCCTCGCGAGGTCGCCCGGGGCGGCCGGGCCCAGGAAATCCGGCGGTTCATCGGGCGGTCGCTGCGGATGGCGGTGGACCTGGAGCGGTTGGGAGAGCGAACGTTGATCCTCGATTGCGACGTCATCCAGGCCGACGGAGGAACCCGCACCGCCGCCGTCACCGGCGGGTATGTGGCCTTGGCCCTGGCCCTCCGTCGCCTTGCCCGGGAGGGCATGCTT
Organism: uncultured Anaerolineales bacterium; assembly: GCA_964580565.1. Taxonomy (GTDB): domain Bacteria; phylum Chloroflexota; class Anaerolineae; order B4-G1; family DUEL01; genus DUEL01. The sequence goes on along the minus strand of CAZOLN010000041.1, from coordinate 8,627 downwards.
CCGCCGGACCTCATCCGCTTCCCCGTCGCCGCGGTCAGCGTGGGCATCGTCCACGGGCAGGTCCGGCTCGACCTCTGCTACGAGGAGGATAGCGAGGCGGAGGTCGATCTGAACGTGGTGATGACAGAGGGAGGAAAAATCATCGAGATCCAGGGGACAGCCGAGGGGGCTCCGTTCTCGCGCGCCGCCCTGGACGAGATGCTGACCCTCGCCCGGCAGGGGATCGACCGCCTGCTGACGCTTCAGCGGGAGGCGCTATCGTGAGCGGCGCTCGCTTCACCCCCGCCCAACGGCGGATCCTGGTCGCTCTGGCTACGGCCGTGGCGGCCGTGTTCGGCCTCCTGGGGTACACGGTCTACACCACCCTGCAGCAGCAACCCTTCCGCCCCGTCTCCCCCCCCGCCATCCCCGTCTCCTCCTCCGTCCTCCCCTCCCCGACGCACACGACGACCCCCACCGTCCCAGCAACACCCCTCCAGCCGTCCCCCACCCCGACCCCTCGCCCGACGCCCGCCACTCCCCTCTCCCAGATCCAGAGCGCCCGCGCCGTCCGCGAGGTGGGCCGCATCGTCGCCGAGGTTCGGGAACTTCCACCGGTGGAGCAGATCCCGGTCACCTTCCCCACCGAGCACGAGGTGGCCGTTTCCCTGCTGAGGACGTATCAGGAGGCCCCTCCACAGGACGACCTGGTCCTGTATGCTACTCTCGGGATCGTCCCACACTTCGACACCCTTCCCCTGCCCGACGTGACCGCCCAGGCTCAGCACATCTCCAGCCTGTACCTGCCTGCCGGACGGCAGATCCTCCTGGTCGCCGGGCGAGGGCCAGCCAACGTCGAGGATGAATGGGCCCTGGCCCACACCCTGGCCCACGCCCTGCAGGACCAGGTTTTCGGTCTGGAGGGGCTTCAGCCGTGCTACTCCACCACGGACAGCGCGCTCGCGCTCCGTGCCCTGATCGAAGGGGACGCGGTGCTGACGACGGCCCGGTACGCCGGGCTGGAGGGAGAGGAAGCGCTGGAGCGGCTGGGGAGAATGGCCGCCGACGCCGAAGAGCCGACCTACGCGCCTCTAGCGGGGGAGCCCCTCTTCGAGCGACTGCGGGCCTTCCCCTACGTAGAGGGAGCCAGATGGGCAGCCGCCCTGTTCGAGAAAGGGGGATGGAGAGCCGTGGACCAGGCCTACGGTCTTGTCCCCTGCTCCACAGAGCAGATCCTCCATCCCGATCGCTACATCGATCGAGAGTCGCCTCAGCCCGTCACCCTGCCCGACCCGACGCCGGTCCTCGGCGCAGACTGGTCCCTCGTTCGGGAGGACACGTTGGGGGAGTGGATGCTGGGCCTTCACCTGGCCGCCCACCTGGACGACGAGGGCCGCGCCTGGGAGGCGGTGGAGGGATGGGCTGGGGACCGGTTCGCGCTGTGGCAGGACGAGGAGGGGGAAGAGACGGTCGTCTGGCGCACCCTCTGGGACAACCGGGATGAGGCGGAGCAGTTCGAACAGACCTACCGGCTGACGGTCCCCCGCCTCCGCATCCCCCCCCTGGTCGCAGCCGAGAACCCTTATCGGCTGCCGGGCCGGCTGTGGGAGGGAACAGCAGGGGCGGCCTACGTGGAACGGACCGGCCGGGTCGTCACGGTGGTTTGGGGACCGGACATAGAGACGGTGGTGGCGGTGGCCCGCGCGCTGCCGTGACCGCCGTTTGCTTTGATCCCATAAGACGGAGGCGGAACGATGGAGCCGACTCGTGAGGATGCCTGGAAGTTGGTCACCGAGTACACGAAGAGCCCCAACCTGATCAAACATATGCTCGCCGTCGAGGCGGCGATGCGGGCGTACGCGCGCCGGTTCGGCGAGGACGAGGAGAAGTGGGGAGTCGTCGGGTTGATCCACGATTTCGACTACGAGCGGTTCCCCGACGAACACCCCAGCGCTGGGGCGCGGATCCTGCGGGAGCAGGGCTGGCCCGAGGAGATCGTCCGGGCGGTCCTCTCCCACGCCGCGGAGGTCACCGGCGTCCCCCGGGAGAGCCTGATGGAGAAGACGCTCTACGCGGTGGACGACCTGACGGGGTTGATCGTGGCCGTCGCACTGGTGCGACCCTCGAAGGACATCCGGGACGTGAAGGTCAAGAGCGTGAAAAAGAAGTGGAAGGACCGCAGTTTCGCCGCCGGGGCGCACCGGGAGGCTGCGGAGGAGGGCGCGGCGATGCTGGGCATCGACCTGTGGGAGCACGTGGGGATCGTCCTGGAGGCGATGCAGGGGATCGCCGCCGAACTGGAACTGGACGGGAGGCTGGCTTCGTGAGACCGGTGCGGTCGAACGGAACGTCCAGCGGGACAGGGCAGGCAGGATGAGCGAAGAGCCTCTCGTCCCCATCCCCGCCGAAGAGCCTCGCTACTGCCCGCAGTGCGGCGCGCGGGTCGCCGCCAGGGCGACCACCTGCCTGATGTGCGGGGCCTCGCTGGTAGAGGAGGAGGTCGAGGAGAAGCCTATCCCTCGGCCCCGGTTCCGCTGGCTGTTCTGGCTGGCGGTGGTCGGCGCGGTGGCATTGGTGTTGGGGGTCGGGAGCGCGCTGCTGCGCCCCTACCTCTTCCCCACGCCGACCCCCACGCCCACGATAGCGCCCACGACCACCGTCACGCCTACCGCCACCGGCACCCCCACGCCGACCCCGACCATCACTCCTACGCCCACGCCGCTCCCCCCGCGGGCTCATCAGGTCCAACCCGGTGAGACGCTGGCCTCCATCGCCGCCCTGTACGACACCACGGTGGACGAGATCCTGGCCCTCAACCCGGGGATCACACCGGAGTTGCTCCAGGTGGGCCAGGTGCTTCTGATCCCGCCCGCTGAGCCGACCCCCGGCCCTGCCTCCACGGAGGAGGTCCAGGGGCCCACGCCGACACCCGGCGACTTCATCATCCACACGGTCGCGCCGGGGGAGACGTTGCTCTCCATCGCCCAGAAGTACAGCGTCACCGTCTCCCTGATCCGGGCGGCCAACCCGGGGCTCCCGCCGGGGCTGGACGTCCTGCGGGTCAACCAGACGCTGATCATCCCGATGGGGACACCGATGCCGACCCCCACCCCGACCGTCAACCCCTACGCCACGCCGACCCCCATCCCCCCCTACCCGCCGCCTCCTCTGCTCGGCCCGCGCAACGGAGCGGTCTTCGGCGGGCCAGATGCCGTCATCGTCCTCCAGTGGGCCTCGGTGGGGATCCTGCACACGGGGGAATGGTACGAGGTCCGGCTGATCCGACCGGAGGCTCCGATCGAGGTGGCCCGAACCCGCACCACGGCGTACCGGGTACCGGCGGAGTTCTTCCCGCCGCCCGAGCAGGCCGACCGGGAGTTCCGGTGGGAGGTGCGGGTGGTGCGGGAACAGATCGGGACGGATGAATACGAGTGGGTCTCGGAGCCGGGGCCGTCGCGCATCTTCCTGTGGCTCGCCGAGGCGCCAACCCCCACCCCCTCACCCACCGCCCCATCGACCCCCACGCCGTAACACGCCCAACGGGTGGGCTTTAGGATGAAGGCAGATTAAGAAGGATTGGGGCGCCCTCACCCCCCTCCCCGGCCCTCCCCCCTCTCCCACGGGTGGGAGAGGGGGGAGGGTGGCCCGCCATCGGCGGGCCGGGTGGGGGGTGAGGGCCAGCAGGCACCTCCGCCCCCAATCTGAAGCACACCCCCGCCCAACGGGGGACGCGGCAGAGGATCGCCGCATCCCCCGTTGGATCCCTTTTGGCAGCGGGGATCAGAGACGGGCGAAGATCCGCTTGATCCGCTCCCTCTCGCTCATCGGCTTCCCCCCCTCGTCCACCGCGACGATAGCCCCGCCTATGTTCCGTGTCCGCACCCGGCCGGGGGCGTGCGGGTTGTTGACCAACTGCGGGGCGTCCAGCAGGCCGATCTCGACCGCCCGCGCCAGGATCGCCGGGTCGAACAGGGGGTCCTTATCCGTCCCGGTCCCCAACTGCCGGATCGCATCGATGAGGACCATCGTCTCAGCGATCAACTCCTCCTTGCGCCGCTGAACCTCCGGGTCCAGCGTCGGATCCGGCGCGCCCCGCAGGCAGGTGTCGATCACCTGGGCCGCCATCCGGCAGGACTCGATCACCTCGTCCGCTTCGGCGGCATGATCCGCCTCCGTGTAGCCGACCACGTGAACGATGGAGGGCCGCATCGCCATCTGCAGGTAGACCGACTCCGCCAGGTGGGCCCGGGCACGGACCGGGTCGACCGGATAACTGAGCAACCCGGTGCGGGTCTGCCGCCAGATGCGGAAGGAGTCGTCGACGAAGGACTCGGCCAGTTCCGCCTGGGCCAGCGCTTTGGCCAGGTCCATCCGGTTGGAAAGGTCGGGCGGGGTCTCGAACATGTAGGTGGTGATGTAATCCCGCACGCCGGCCTTCTTGGCCACGTAGGCGTAGATGTAGGAAGCAGCGCAGACGACGACGTCGGGGGCACCCCGCAGCCCCCAGTGGTAGGGCTCGTTTCCCTCCACCGGGATGTTCCGCTCCCCGTGCCAGCGCATCAGATCGATGTGCTCCCGGATGGATTGCTCCAGCGGGGAGGGTCCACGCCCGTCCATCCTGTTGAACCAGAAGAGGGAGGTGGCACACCAGGCGTTGTTGATGGTGCGCACCAGCACCTCGGCGTAGCGAAGGTGGTCGGCGGTGCCGGAGTAAGAGCGCATCAGGGGATAGTTGCCCCGCCGCGTCGCCTCGTAGAGCCGCCGCAGATCCTCTTCCGTCCGGAAAGGAACCCCTCCGGCCCCCTTGCTCTTGGGGTCCTGCCGCTCCGGGTGGAAGAAGTTCTCCTGGGCATCCTGGTCCGGCCCCAGGGAGATGACATCCAGCACCCGCGCGTCGGCGATCCGCTGGATCCCCTCGACCGTCGGTTCGATGGTATCCGCGGGGATGCCGAAGTGGTGACGGAGGAGGGGATAGGGAGCCTTCCACCGGATGCGCTCGATGGTCGTCTGGGGATAATCCTCCTCCTGCATCTGGGTCAGGGGCGTCCCCTTCAGATAGGCGACCACCGCCTCCGGCGGGTCGTTGCCGTCGAAGACCGCCTCGAAGAAGCCCATCTGGCGGGCCACGTCCGCCACGGGCGGTGTGCCGCCGAAGACGAACCGCTTGCCGTCCAACCCGGCCTCCTGGACCGCCTGCCAGAAGTCCTCCAGGAGCAAACGGGCGTTCTCCGGCGTAAGCCGGTAACTCACCCCGATGATGTCGGGGTCCACCTCCTGGGCCGCGGCGATGAAGGCGGGGACGGAGGTGGCCGGGCCGGTGAACTCGGTGTGGTAGCCCAGTTCCTCGGCCATCCGCAGGAACTGGACGATGCCGGCGACGTGGACGCAATCGCCCAACGCGCCGCCCAGGATTTTCAACTTCTTGCTCATGGATCTACCTCCCTGTGGATGTTGGCGAGAAGCGCGACGCTTTCACAGCACACGGCAACTTTTGGCTTTTCCATCGCCCGCTTATACCTCCTCAAGATGTCTGCGCATCAGGTGGAGGGCCGCCTGTGGGCGGACCTCGCCCAGGAGGCCCATCGCCCAGAGGATGTACCGTCGGTCGATCCAGAGGCGGGGAGCGCGAGGCTTGAGCAGGAAAGGGTTGGTCGGATCGAAGAGGGCGGCGGAGAGGATCTTTCGCCCCCGTCGGGTGTGGCTGAAGATCCCACCCGTGCCGATCACGTGGCCGATCTCCGTCAGGTCCTTCCCTTCCTGGACAAAGTAGTGGCCGGTGGGCAGGTAGACCTCCTGCAGCCGCCCCACGTGCCGTTCGACGCTCAGCCCCACCGCAGCCCGCGCCATCCCTTCGTCGACGGCCCACTCCTCCGGAGTACGGGGCACCCGCCCCACATCCCGGGCAAGGGCCTGGACCAGCGACTCCAGGTCCGGGTTCCCCTCCAGTCCGATCTGCTCCTGGAGCCGCTTCTTCCCCACCGCCTCCAGCAGCGAGACAGCGCTCACCCGCAGCCCCAGGTCGCCTTCCACCGTCCGCTTGGCGTAAGGCTCAGGCAAGCCTCGCTGGATCACCGTCCCGTTCCGAGGAGTTCCCTCGGCGATGGAGTGAACGTCGGTGGTGGCTCCCCCCACGTCCACCACCATCAGTTCCCCCAGCCCCTCCTCCTCATCCGTCCCCTGGGCCAGGAGTCGGGCGGCCCGCATGACGGCGGCGGGGGTGGGCATCAGGATGCGCCCCACGAAGGCCTGGGCCGCCTGGAATCCCTTCGCCAGGACGATGTGCTCCATGAAGAGTTCCCGGATCGCCTGCCGGGCGGGACGGACGTTGATCTGGCCCAGCCGCGGCATCACGTTCTCGGTGACCCGAACCTTCTTGCCACCTTGACGCAGGATGGCCTCCACCTCTTCGGCGACGTCTTTGTTGCCCGCCACCACGACGGGAGCGGAGATGGCGGAACTGGCGAGGGCGCGGGCGTTGTGGAGGATAGTCCGCTCGTCCCCTCCGTCGGTCCCTCCGGCCAGGAGGATCATGTCCGGTGCCAGATCTACGATCTCCCGGAGCTCCCGGGGGGTGAGACGGTGGGTATAGACGGACAGGACGCGGGCTCCGGCCCCCAGGGCGGCCCGTCGGGCCGCCTCCGCCGTCAGTTCGGGCACCAGCCCGATGGCGACGACGCGGAGGCCACCGGCCGCGCTGCTACAGGCCAGTTTGTGGGGAAAAGCGTGGGCTGCCCCTCCCAGACCGTCCGGCAGACGGCCCAGGGCCTCCTGCAGGCCGATGGTGATGTCCGTCTCGGCGGTGGTGACCGCCTTGGACTGGGCGACGATCGTCTCCTGGGCCAGATCGACGACGACCAGCTTGGTGTAGGTGCTGCCGAAATCGATGAGCAGAGCAGGTTCTTGCGGACTCACAGTTTCTCGTACCTCTCCACCTCCCACACGAAGACGATCGCCCCACCAATGCGCACCTCTAGGGGAGCAGAGAGGTAGGGGGCGTCGCTCGGGTGGACTCGCTGGATGCGGGATTGACAGTGGGTCCGGATCACCTCCAGTGCCTGATCCACCCGCTCCGGCCGGGCGCCGATCAGGAGCATGTTGCTGCTACCCCGCAGGAACCCTCCGGTAGTTTGGAACTTGGTGGCCCGGAACCCCTCTTTCATCACGGCCTTCAGAAGGCCATCGGCGTCCTGGTCCTGAACAATGGCGGCAAAAAATTTCATATCTGGCATCTGATCTTGCGGTTCGTATGCGGAACGGTCTTACGGGCCGGAAGGGTCCACACTCGCCTCCTTTCCCGGCTCGCTCCTGCGCGAGGGCTGGCCTTTCCTTGGTACAGAGACACCAGACGGTGGGAATAGAGCAGTTGAGGAGACGCTCAAGCGATGTGGTCGATGTCCGCTGTCGGTCGGCGGGCACATATATCGCTTGGCGAGGGAAGTATACCATAAGAAAGTTCTCGAAGCAAAAGAGGGTAGTGGTCCCGGGCTTCGGACACAAGTTCCGACATCCATCGTTTTTACCACGGAGTCACAGAGGGCACAGAGTGTTCTTTCCGGGCCTGAATATCCCTCTGTGCCCTCCGTGCCTCTGTGGCTCTTCCTCCAGGGAGCACCGTCCGAACTCGTGTTCAAACTCCACTCCTCCGAATTGCCAAAACGGGGCAATCGAATACAATGACCCACTGCGGAGATACGGAGGATGATCAGAGGAGGCAGTTCCTCGTCTCCTGCCTCCCACCACGATCAGGAGGGAAGATGGACCACTTGGAAGGAACCTTTCAGGGATTCGGGGGGCTGGAACTCTACTATCAGCGCTGGCGGCCGGAGGGGGAGCCGAAGGCGGTCCTCGCCATCGTCCACGGCTTTGGCGAGCACAGCGGGCGGTACGACAACGTGGTCAACTGGCTGGTCCCCAAAGGGTATGCGATCTACGCTTTCGACCTGCGGGGACACGGGCGGTCGCCGGGACAGCGCAGTTACATCAACCGCTGGGCGGAGTACCGGGAGGACGTGCGGGCCTTTCTGACCTTCGTGCAGGAGCAGGAACCGGGCCGCCCCCTGTTCCTGATGGGGCACAGCATGGGCGGGTTGATCGTTCTGGAGTACACTCTGCACTACCCTGAGGGGCTGCAAGGGGTGATCGGTTCCGGTCCGGCGCTGGCGCAGACGGGCGTCTCTCCCCTCTTGATGGCGCTAGGCCGGTTTCTCTCCCGCATCTGGCCGCGCTTCACGTTGGAGACCAACCTGGACGCCACGGCCATCTCCCGCGATCCGGCCGTGGTGGAGGCGTACGTCAACGATCCTCTGGTCCACAGCGTAGCCACCGCCCGTCTGGGGGAGGAGATGTCGAAGGCGATGGCGTGGGTCAACGACCACGCCGCCGACCTGCGGGTGCCGCTCCTCATCCTCCAGGGCGGGGCCGACCGGCTGGTGTCGCCGGAGGCCAGCCGCGCCTTCTTCGAGCGGGTCGCATCGGAGGACAAAACATTCCACGAGTACGAGGGGTACTACCACGAGCCGCACAACGACGTGGGGAAGGAACGGCCGCTGGCCGACCTGGAGGCTTGGCTGGAGGAGCACCTTTCGTAAATAAAACCACAGAGGCACGGAGGTCACAGGGTTTTCTCGGGTAATTTGGAGATTTCTCTG